>NZ_DKLM01000001.1:0-76582 GCF_002455975.1 Clostridium sp. UBA6640 | reverse complement strand
AACTGAAATATCTGCTTCTCCTGGTACTACAGCCTGTATCTCTACACATATAGATGATACATTATTAAGTGGATTAGGATCCGGCGTTGTTGAAGTTACAATTGCTGTATTATTTATACATCCTGTAGCTGATGTGCTCACTGTTCCTCTTATTAAAATAGTTCTAGAGCTTCCAGCTGGTAAGGTTCCTATATTAAAAGAACCTGGCCATGGATTAAAGGTTACTCCTCCATTTACTGAAAATTCTGCTCCTATAATACTAGGTGAAACATTATCAGTTACAACAACATTTTGTGCAACATCTGGTCCTGCATTCCCTACTACAAGTGTGTAGGTTAGTACCTCTCCTGGCACTACTGGATTTGGATTTGCTGTCTTTACAACTGAAATATCTGCTGCTACTCCTGGTACTGCCACCTCTACACATATAGATGATGTGTTGTTAAACGGATTAGGATCCGGTGTTGTTGAAGCTACTATCGCTGTATTATTTATACATCCTGTAGCTGATGGACTTACTGTTCCTCTAATTAAAATAGTTCTAGAGCTTCCAGCTGGTAAGGTTCCTATATCAATGGATCCTGGCCATGGATTAAATGTTACTCCTCCATCTACTGAAAATTCTGGTCCTATAATGCTAGATGAAACATTATCATTTAAAATAACATTTTCTGCAGCATTTGGTCCTGCGTTGGATACTACAAGTGTATAGGTTAGCACTCCTCCTGGTGTTACTGGATTTGGACTTGCTGTCTTTACAACTGAGACATCTGCTTCTACTGCTACTTGAGTAACTTCTGTATTTACTGTCGATGTGTTATTAGACGGATTAGGATCTGGTGTTGTTGAAATTACATCTGCTGTATTAGTTATAGTTCCTGTAGCTGATGAACTTACTGTTCCTCTAATTAAAATAGTTCTAGAAGTTCCAACTAGTAAAGTTCCTAAACTAAGGGAACCTGTCCATGGATTAAACGTTACTCCTCCATCTACTGAAAATTCTGGTCCTATAATACTAGGTGGAATATTATCAGTTAACACTACATTTTCTGCATCATTTGGTCCTGCATTAGATACTACAAGTATATAAGTCAGCACTCCTCCTGGTGTTACTGGATTTGGACTTGCTGTCTTTACAACAGAGATATCTGCTTCTCCTACAACCGGGATAACTTCCACATCTACTGTAGATGTGTTATTGCCTGGATTAGGATCTGGTGTTGATGAAGTTACGGTTGCAGTATTGGCTATAACTCCTGTAGCTGATGGTGACACTGTTCCTCTTATTAAAATAGTTCTTGTTTGACCAGCTGGTAATGTCCCTATATTAAGACTTCCTGGCCATGAACTAAAGGTTCCGCCTCCATTTGTTGAGAATTCTGGTCCTATAATACTAGATGGAATACTATCAGTTAAGATAACATTTTGCGCGTCTGATGGTCCTGCATTCGCTACTACAATTGTATAGGTTAGCACTTCTCCTGGTGTTACTGGATTTGGACTTGCTGTCTTTACAACTGAAATATCTGCTTCTACAGGAGCAATAACTTCCACATCTACCGTAGATGCGTTATTGCTTGGATTAGGATCTGGTGTTGTTGAACTTACCTCTGCAGTATTACTTATAATTCCTGTAGCTGTTGGTGACACTGTTCCTCTTATTAAAATATTTATTGTTTCACCAGCTGGTAACGTTCCTATATTAAAGAAGCCTGGCCATGGACTAAAGGTTGATCCTCCATCTGTTGAGAATTCTACTCCTGTTATTTCAGGTGGAATAGCATCCGTTAAAACAACATTTTGGGCATCTGCTGGTCCAAAATTCGATACTGTAATCGGATAAACTACCATCCCTCCTGCAGGTACTGGATTCAGCCCTACTGATTTAAAAACTCCAACATCTGCTTCTTGAGTAGATTCGTTAACTTCTATAACTGATGTTGATGTGTTATTACTTGGATTAGGATCTGGTGTTGTTGATGTTACAGTCGCAGTATTAGTTATGAAACCTGGAGCTACTGGAGCTACTGTTCCTCTTATTAAAATAGTTCTTGTTTCCTGATTTAATAATGTCCCTATACTAAGACTTCCTGGCCATGGACTAAAGGTTATTCCTCCATTTGTTGAGAATTCTGCTCCTATTATTTCAGGTGGAATAGTATCTGTTAAAACAACATTTTGGGCATCTGATGGTCCAAAATTTGATACATCAATTGTATAGGTCAAAGTCTGTCCTGACATTACTGGGTTTGGACTTCCTGTTTTTATAACCCCAACATCTGCTACTACAGGGGCCCTAACTTCAAGTGGGACAGGATTAGAATCCACAGTAAAATTGTTTTCTATTCCCCCTTCTACAGGTGTATAGGAATAATTTATTGTTGCTGTATTAATGGTTGGATTAGGCGTTGGAACAGCGTTAACTACAGCATCAAAAGTTACAGTAGCGGTAGAACCTCCTGGAATATCCGGTATAGTAAATCCAATATTAGGATCAAATGATTCCTCTGATACTCCATTAACTGTTACGCTACCAGCCACAAATAATAATCCATTTGGTACGATATCTTTAAAAAATACATTTGTTAAAGGACTAGTACAAGTATTTTCTAATGTTACTGTATAGGTTACTGTTTCCCCAACATTTGCAATAGGGGTACTAATAGTTTTTACAGGTATAAAGAGAGGAATATTAACTTGGTTTAATGATACATCATCTATAGCATAATCATTTCCAATAACCTCTGGCCCTTCACTTAAAAATTCTACTGTTAAACTTGTGTTATTTTGTGAATTGATTACAGTACCTATTTGTTTCCATTCTGGAGCATTTGTATTAACTGGAATCTGAGCTCCCAATGTTGCACTATATAGTACATTACCATTTTGATCAAGTATCCGTACACCAAGCTCAGGATTTGGATATCCTACTACTTTAAATAGATTTAAAATCCAAGAACTAAATAAATAGTTTGTATTAGGCTGTACTGAAACTACATCTCTAAAAAAAATAGCCCCTGGATTAAAACCATTTACCACCATCATTCTTCCTGTTTCATTACCTGTAGTATGGTCTGCAATACGCCACCAAGCACCTATTTCATTACTCATTGCATTAGTCATAATGTTTTGTACTGTATATTCACCACCAATAGGTGTAAACTTAGTTGGATCTGGTAATACATAGGTGAAATCTGGTGTTACACCTGGGTAAGGTTCAACTGGAGCACCCGTATTAGCAGGGGTACCTGGAGGAAAAAAGCCAAATGTTCCATTATCAGCAACATTAATAAGATTTACATTTGAAACTGACACACATGGATCTAGTATATTTTGTATAGGTGTATATATAACTGGGCCATCAAGGAAATTTTCATTCGTTAAATTTGCTCCTGTGACAGCTACTAAAAGTGTATCTGGAGTTAGTGAATCTAAATTAGTTGAACCCGGTGGAGGATTCGTTGCAAAGCTTATTGGAGGGTTTGTCCCCACTGGAATAGGTCCAACTACTGCATTATTGAAATCTCCTGGTGTTAGAACACCTCCAGGTGTTCCAAAGGATTGTACAATTCTATAATTACCATTTGGTACATTTATAAATGAATAATTTCCATTAGCATCTGTAAGAACTACAAGTCTAGCATTTGTTACTGTATTTTGTAATACAACAGGCACATTAGCTATACCTGAGTCTCCTGTATTAATTGTAGCACTTCTATCTCTATCAAATATAACGCGACCTGATACTGTCGCCATAATATCACCTCATTTTATCATCACAACTGTATAATAATATTTTTCATGATATATACTATGCATTGATATGTTCTTTTGATTATGATTTTAGCTATTTTTCTACTTTTTTAGACTTTAAAGACTATAATCAATTAGTTTATTTCATATCTTATCTAAGTACTTTTTCCAAAACATCTTACAAATTTTATTAAATAAAAATGAGCCATACACTAAATAAAGTTAGCTTATAGCTCATTAAGGCATCTTCAAAAAATAGTAGATCAGTATTATAGTTAGCCTATTTTATATCATATTGCGTTGTCAGAACCTAACGCAGTATCTGATAAAAATACGGTAACATCTTTGGTCTATTATTTTCTTTCACATGCTAAGTTAATTATTTTCTTTTTTCTTGTAAAATAATTCTTTCTATACTTTTTTCTGATAAGAAATACTTGCTAGCAAGAGATTCTTTACAAATACCTCTATTATATTCCTTATAAATAGCTGTATTTCTAATTGCAATTTCTTTTCTTACATTAGTTGCTTCTCCCCATTTCTTTCTATTGCCTTCTTTTTTAGGAATATATATATACTTTCCATCTACATACTGCTGAATTAGATCAATTATCTCTTGGGGAAATATATCTTGAGCGTTAATATAGCACATTATGTTCCTCCTAAATTTACTTTTCTTACTTAGGATTAAACAAAGGCCATTTCCTTGATTATGTTTTTAACACAATAGCCTTTGCTATGTGTTAATAATAAGTTTTCTCATAAATAATTCTCTCCTTTTTTCCCTTTAAATTATAGGTTAATTCTATTCCCATCGAGATGGTAACAAATCATTAATAGTAAGTATCACATCTTTCTTTATCATTGCTTCGCATTTATAATTTTCATCATGGATTTGGCAGATAAACTCTCTACACCTTCCACAGGGCGGAATTATTGTTCCATCTTCATATACTGCAATTACTTTTATTATTCTATTTTCTCCAGCAGTAATCATAGCTGCAATAGCAGCATGTTCTGCGCAAAACCCCATAGAACAAGGCGTATCTATGCATACTCCAGTATAGACTTTCCCACTTTCACTCAAAATAGCTGCTGCAACAGAACCAGCATAAGAATTTTTAGAAAGTTCTCTAGGGTTTAATGTATTTTTTGCAATATCATATAATTCATTAAAGTTCATAGTTATAATCCTTTCAAATAAATTTTTATATTATTTTTTCACGCTTATTCCCAATATATAGTCCATCTTTTATAACCTCAACATATCTAAAACCTAAATTTTCATAGTATCTGTTTAGACTAATATTTGAAGCTTGGCAATCAAGCCTTAGATATTTTTTATTGTTATTTTTTGCAATCACTTCACAATTATCAATTAAAACTGTTCCTGCCAAGCGAGCATCTACAGCAGTAACTAAATTGTGGATATAATAAGAATAATCTTTATCTTCCCAACGGCTATCATAGGTATGCAAAGCAACTGCACCTACTATGGATCTATCCTCTTGAACCTTCAAAACATATAACTCTTTTCTTGAAATACATTCCTCAAAGTATTTCTTAGGATAGCAGTGAAGATAGTCAGTTTTATTCCATTGTTCAATCCCCTTCTCATCCATCCATTTAATACGAGATTCAATCAATGATAAAATATCTTTTATATCATCATACTGAGCTAACTGAAAAATATATTCTTTCATTTCTACCATTTTATCCATAAAATTTATTCCTTTCTATATTTATTATTTCCTAAACATTATTTTCCTTTATTTCAATGGTAAATGTAAGTAACAAAACCATATCCACTATTAAAAATTATCCTCACCTTAAAAAGTTATTTAATAGACTTAATTTTATCTAAGTCTGAGCTGCAAAGCACTTCAAGATTTTCAAAAATCTTTTCTTCAGACCAATCCCACCATTTTAGTTTCAATAAATAGTCAATCAATTCATCATCAAATCTCTTTTTTATAATTTTGCATGGGTTACCTCCAGCAATATGATATGGAGGAACATCTTTTGTTACCACAGAATTAGCAGCAATAACTGAGCCATCTCCAATATGCACGCCAGGCATTACTGTAACATTCTGTCCAATCCATACGTCATTGCCAACCACAGTGTCACCTTTTAGAGGTAGTCCTTCAAGAGTAGGTGCTGCTTTTTCCCAGCCTCCCCCCATGATATTAAAAGGATATGTGGTTATAGATTTCATTCTATGATTTGCACCATTCATAACAAATTCTATTCCTTTTGCTATTGCACAAAACTTACCTATAATAAGTTTATCACCTATAAATTCATAATGATGAGTTACATGTTCTTCAAATTTTTCTGCTCCATTTATATCATGATAATAAGTATAATCTCCAACCTCAATATTAGGATTCTTTATAACATTTTTTATATAGCAAATACTCTTTATATTTTCATTAGGATAAATACTGTTTGGGTTTGGGCCAAATTTATTCATATATCTTGCCTCCTTTAAAATTAAATCTATTTTTTTATTTTTACTTACTTTTATTTCTTTTCAATCACAAATATATATAACAAATGATTAAACTATATTATTTTTCCTTTGTTATATATATCTGCTTACATAAATTCCATCTTCTCCATTATTTAATCATTACTTGTGGAGATTTTCTTATATTGTAATTTCAAATATTCAATAATCTCTGTCTTTTTTAGAGGTGATGAGTGCCCTAAGAAACAGATATCAAACTCTAAACTCTCTAACATATTTATAAAACTTTGTAATTTAACTGAATCATACTTGTAGTTATTATAAAAATCTATACTGTATGCATCTCCTATAAATACTACTTTTTCTTCAGGTACATATGCTATAACAGAATCTTCTGAGTGAGGTGCAATAACATTTTTTAAAATAACCACTACTCCTCCTAAATTTATTTCTAAATCATTTTTAAAAACTATATCAGCAGGTATAACTTTTATATCTTGAAGAGTTTTATACTCTTTACGAATATTTGTATCCGCAAATTCAATATCTTCTCCAGTTAAAAGACGTTGATTCATTGCTCCCTCTGTCCATTGCCATTTAGACATAACCTTTAATCTTTCATTGGTTATCTCGCATGCTATTGTTTTTCCTGTAACTGCATTCATCCCATAAGTATGGTCCCAATGCCAATGAGTAATAGCCACATAATCTGGTAATCTTAAGTTTGATTCTTCTATAGAGTTATTAAACTTTTCAACATGATTTCTCGAGTTTCCCGCATCCACCATTAAAGAATACTTATCTCCTTTAATGTATCCAATTAACGGCCTATCAGCTTCTTTGTTATTTTCAAGGAAATAAATCCTCTCTGTAACTTTTGTTAATGCCATAAAACATCCCACCTTTTTTAATATAAAGCTAAAAAATCCCCACAGATGAACAATATCATCTATGGGGATTTCATTTATATAAAGGTCTCTTATTATATTCAGATTAAACCTAATACAGAATATAGTTATCCTGTATTCACCATAAATAAACATACAATTATAGTACATTTCCTCTTGCATTTATTCCGTTTATATAAAAGAGTCTATAAGACGATATTGTTCTTAAAAATGCATGATTAAATAAGGTCTCTATATAGAACCTATCAACCATTGCAAACTATTTAATTTTAATAGTTTAGTTAAGAACAACTAAAATCATCTCTTTAAATCTCCTTTTCACATAACCAAATTTTAACTTGATTGTATAATAAAACATTTTTATTGTCAACAAGGATTATATACTTGAAAAATTAAATTCAAATATTATATATCACAAAACTTTATTGGCAGTTTTATTATAAAGTTGCTACCTTCATCTAATTTACTATATACATTTATACTGCCACCATGAGCCTTGACTATTTCTCTTGATATTGTAAGCCCTATTCCAACTCCTCCGGTTTCTCTGGCCCTTGACTTATCTGTTCTATAAAATCTTTCAAATATGTATTCTTTATCTTCATCGCTTATACCTATTCCACTATCTTTTATAGATATATATACATCATCAGATTTAGTAAAGCAACTAACAAATATCTCTCCTTTATTTGGAGTATACTTAATAGCGTTTGAGATAATATTAATTATTACCTGGCTTATTTTATCCTTATCTACCATGATATCAATAGGCTTAAGATTTGCTTGTAGATTTATATCATTATCTAATAACTGTTTTTCAAAATTTGTTAAAATTGTAGTTATTATATTTTCTAAATCTACTTCTGATTTATTTAGTCTTATTTTACTTCCTTCACATCTTGATAAATCCTCTATGGATACAGTTAATCTATTCAATCTTTGAAGTTCATCATATATACTCTTTAATCTTTCCTCTGATGGCTCCCATAGACCATCCATTATTGCCTCGAGCTGTGCTTGCATAGTGGTTATAGGAGTCCTAAGCTCATGTGATATATCTTTCGTTAGCTCTTGTCTTATTTTTTCTTGCTTATCTAAATCTTTTGCCATCATATTTATTGATTTTACAAGTTTATTGATTTCATATATACTATAATCTTCTTTTATACTCCTAGAATAACTACCTTCAGATATAAGATTTGTTGCATCTATTACTTTTAAGATAGGGTTACTAATAGCATAAGACAATAACCATCCTACTATAATAGATATAATAAAAAATAATAGTCCTAGGATAAATAATATTTTATCTAGCATTTTCAAAAATATAACATCTGAATCTTCATAATAAATTGGACCTATATACTCAATTTCTAATTTTCCTATTGAAGCTTCACCTTGCTTTATGTCAAATTTATCAAATGCATTTTTAATATCTATATCTGGACTTACTTTATTAGTATTTTCTATAATTTTATTTAAAATCTTATCACATACAATATTATTATATTCTCTTGCATTCCATATAATATTATCATTTTTATCCCTAACTGTTATAACCAATCCTGCGGTTATTGCATCTGATCCTATGTTCTCAATAGTTTTCTTATCCCATGAATTATTACTGTATGCATTTAATATTTTATTTTTGATCTCCATTTTTGACTGCTGTATTTTTTCGCTAGTATATACATTAAACTTCTTTTCGATGTAATAATGATTTACTATGTTTACTAAAAATATGATACTCAGTGAAAATAATATAAAAATAAGACTTACTCTATATCTCAATTTATTAAACATTAAATCTATACCCCATACCACGAATAGTTTTTATATAGGTTGGATTTTTACTATCTTGATCTAGTTTAGCTCTTATATTTTTTATATGAGTATCAATTATTCTATCATAAACACAAATATTATCTCTACTTATATAATCCATTAACTCTTCCCTTGAAAATATTCTATTAGGATTTCTAGCTAATATAGATAATATTTTATATTCTGAAGCAGTTAATGCAATCTCGTTGTTATTGTATTCTACTTTCTTATTAACAATATCTATGATTAATTCATTATTAAAAATTAAATTTTCACCTTGATTTCCCTTAACTCTTTTCAAAACTGCATTAACCTTCGCTACTAATTGCTTTGGACTAAATGGTTTTGTTACATAGTCATCACTTCCAATTGAATATCCATTTAGTATACTTTCTTCACTTGATTTAGCAGTTAACATAATTATTGGTACATCAGATTCTTCCCTTATGCGCTCACACACCTTTTCACCTGATATATCAGGCAGCATTAAATCTAATATTAATAAATCAGGATTAAACTCACTTTGCTTTTTTAATGCCTCAATCCCACTTGTAGCCTGTATTACAGTATATCCCTGATTTTCTAAGTACAATTTTATTACTTCTATTATCTTAACTTCATCATCTATAACAAGTATAGTTTCTTTCATAAATTATACCTCCATGGGTACTTACTTAATTATCTTATTTATATTTTCATTAAGCATTTCTTCATCCATGATTCCTACATGATCATACACTATATTTCCTTCTTTATCTATAAATATTGTTCTTGGAATACCATTTAGTTGATATTTGTTAGCTGCATCAAGATCTATATCAAACATAACGTTCATATTATATCCTTCTCTTTCCATAAATCCCTCTGCAGATTCTTTAGTTTCTCTCATTCCGTCAGTAACATTTATCATTAGTATTTCTAAATCCCCATTATTATATTTATTTGTTGCTTCTTGAAAATACGGCATCTCATACTTACATGGAGAACACCAACTTGCCCAAAAATTTACTACTACAGCCTTTTTCCCTTTATACTCTGATAACTTTACTTCATTATTATCTTTATCATAAACTATAAAATCTACTGCTGGCTGAAAACTAGATTTTTCATCTGATACATTATTACTAGCTTCATTACTAGCTTCATTACCAGCTCCATTACTTTTGTAATTACTTGATAAATAATCATATCCAAATTTAACCCCTACAAGTAAAACTAACATTATAATACTTATATATATATATCTTTTATTATTTTTCAAATTTATCACTTCCTTTATATTTTAAAATGTCAATATTGATAGTAATAGGTTTAGATAGCCAGTCATCATCATTATCCCTATAATAATTAGGAAAACTCCTGATATTCTATTTATCGTCTTATAGTTTCTCTTTATGAAATCAAAAGTAGTTTTCAGAGAATCTATTAAAAGTGCTGATAGTACAAATGGTATTCCAAGGCCTAAACTATAAGTCAGTAGCATTGATGCTCCCATAAATACATTAGTGGAATTTGATGCTATCATAAGCGCTGATCCTAGAAATGGTCCTACACATGGTGTCCATCCAATTCCAAATATCATTCCAAATAATATTGCAGACATAATAGAGGATTTTTTATATCCTGCTTGGTTATCCATTTTAAAGCTTTTATTCAATAATCCTATATTTATTATCCCTAAATAATTCAGTCCAAATATTACCATAATAGTCCCTGATACTATATTTATTTCTCTCATATGTTTATTGAAAATGACCCCTACTGTTCCAGCTGCTACACCTAATAAGGTAAACACAAAGGTAAATCCTGCAACAAATGCTATTGAATTTATTAATGCTCTGTTTTTATGATTTTTATTATCTATATCTCCTCCAGCAAAATATGAAACGTATATTGGAATCATAGGCAATATACAAGGAGATATAAAGGTTATTATTCCTTCTAAAAATAGTAATATATAATTCATAATTTCCCTCCTAAGGCATCTGAAATAAAATATAGGGTTCCTCAATGGAAATTTAATTTATACATGATTTTAATTCCCATAATAAAAATATTTTCTTGAATGAAGAATTATGGATGAAAAATGAAGAATTATGGTTAAAACTCCACGGCTAAAGCCTTTGGAGTTTTTTTAAATAAATTTTATTTTAAGAAATTCACCTTTAGTGAATTTTTTCCTNNATTCTTCATTATTAATCCTTAATTTCTAAGGGTTTAAGATATTTTTATAGAAAATTTATTTTCCAGAGTATATATTAAGTTTTCATATTGTATCCCTATAGTTAACAATGCGACATCTATTTTATTCTAGACAAAGAAACAAGTTTTCCTCACACTTTAGTTACGAGGGAGTTCTGTTGACCCAGTATGGCGAAAAATATACTAGCATACTGATTAGTTATTTTTTTAATATGCCTAAATACCACACTGTAAACTTTTCATTACTTCTTCATATATTTTTTCTTTATCCACTTTATCTAATTCATTTACAACTCTTATGCCTCCAATTAATCTATTATCCATAAGAATACCATAATTTACACCTTCATCAAGTCTAGTAGTTAAAATAAATTCATTATTTTCCGTATAAATCATATCCTGTTTTTCTCCATTTAACGAATTAATAAGTATTATCTCACTATCCTTATTAATATCATTGATTTTTATATTAAACTCTTCCTTAGCATCAACCATCGTTACTATTCTATCTAAGTAATTTCCGTCATAACTTTTATTTATTTCACTACTATATACTTCATCAAATTTTTTAATACTCTCTGCTTTATTATGCGATAAGGATTTAGATTCATTGTTGAATATGTAAAAACCTACTGTAGTTAAAATCAATATAATTGCTCCTAATATTGTTAAGATTTTTACCTTCATAGCATCACTCCTCTTGCTCCATAATAAAATAATACCTATCTTACTTGTTGATATTATGAAGATTTATTCTTCTATAATAAATGCTCTTTATATAATTATCTTTTTAATATACCTTTAGTTTCAAATCTAACATTTTTATGTAGTTCTATTTTTCTAGTTACATCTCCTACTAAATTATAAAAATCTATCCTGGACTCTATTGCATTTTTTACCTTAATTGTATATTATCCTCACGATAATTTCTTATCGATAATGGTTATTTAACTTTTTATTTTTTATTTACTTTTATTTTCTACATCTTTATTAATACTTATTTTATAACTTATAAAAAGCTTCTTGATACTACATCAAGAAACTTAAGAATAGCATAGTTCAAAAATATATTTTATATCTTTATAGTTAAAATAAAAAATCCACAATCTTAAAGATTGTGGATTTTTCTATGATTGAGGCGATACGTTATCTTTAACGCCTCAATATTTATCTCTATCTATTGTGCTAAATTTAACTAGATATGAGAGTATATTAATTAATTATTCATTATATTGAGGTTCTTCTTGTTTTACAAAGTCAAGTCTTGATTTAAGCGATTGTTCTACACCATTCATTGTATCTGCAAGCTGATTAAACATTTGTTTTGCTTCTTGATTATCTGTATCTAAAGAAAATGTCTTCATATCAGCACATAGGGATTTAGCACTAGCTAATGCTGTTTCAAGTTTAGTTCCTGTTGGCATAAAAATTCCTCCTTTATAATTTTTTTATTGCAATTATATTTTGTTCATAATCAATTTAAATATTCCTTTTATCCATAATGAAATATATTCCTTTTAAATCTGCTCTATATTTATTAAACTTTAGCAGCTGTCTTTAATAACTAAAAAAATATTCATATTAAGAAATGAATTAAAATTAAGTTTATTGGTTAAAGTAGGTTAGAAAGTAATTTAATAAATATAAAGGAGACTTTTATATGACTGCGATTTCAAAGGTAAAACAAACATTGGCTACACTAAAGGGAGCCGAGGCCACTTTAAGAATGTATTCATTACAAGAACGCAATAAAAAATCTAGAGCTATTTATGATCAGACCTCTGAAGAAATAAGAAAAATTAACACTGATTTAGAAAAAAGAATAGGAACTATGGAGTTTGAAGAACCCCAATACAAAGGCAACTAGTGAGGTGGCATATGAATTCTTGGTTAATAATATTATTTAATTCAATAGTTTTATTTTTTTTAGCATTAGTTATAGCAAAATATATGAAAAAAAAGACCTTATCTAGGGCTACCCCCTTTGACTTTATTTCTTATGCTGTCATTGCTCTTATAATTACTTTAATTTCTTTAAATATCGTTGATAATATTTACTTTGGACTAATTACACTGGCTATTTGGGCACTGATGCCTATTATCTTAGATTATGCTTCCATGAGAAGCAAGTCAATTTACAACTTAATACATGGTAAGGAAAGAGTCCTAGTTAAAAACGGCAAAATTATGGAAGATAACTTATCTAAAGAGAGAATGACAGGTCAAGAATTTCTGCAAGAGATGCGTTCAAAAAATGCATTTAACTTAGCTGACGTTGAATTTGCTGTAATGGAGTCAACTGGAGATATAAATGTTAGCTTAAAAGCTGATAAAAAACCTGTTACTCCATACGATTTTGGAAAACAAATGGGACCTAAAGCTGAACCACAGCCTGTTATTTTAGACGGAAATATATTAGATGAAGGTCTTACTAATGCTGGATTAAATCGAGATTGGCTTGCAACCCAGCTAGAAATCAAAGGGGTTTCCCTTGAAAATGTTTTTCTTGGTCAAGTGGATTCTTCTGGAGACTTATATGTAGATCTTTTCGATGATATGATACAAGTTCCTAAAACACAGATTAAGGAAATGTTATATGCTAGCATTCAAAAAAGTCAAGCTGATCTCATGTCATTTTCTTTAGACTGTGACAATAAAGATGCAAAGGCTATGTACTCACAAAATGCTGAAAAATTAGAAAAAATCATAAAAAAATTAGAACCCTATTTATTACGTTAGAAGGTGAAATAAATGTCAAATATGAAAAAGAAAAAAATGACTCCAACTCAGCAGCAATATGATGAATTAGTGAAGCGTATAGAACCTAAAAGATCTATTTCAACTAATTGTATCAGAGCCTTTCTTGTAGGTGGTGCAATATGTACAATTGGTCAAGGATTACAGTGGGTATTTATCCACTACTTTCATTTTACTGATAAGACCTCAATGGCTCCTACTTACATAGTTTTAATCTTTTTTGCATCTTTATTTACTGGCCTTGGAGTTTATGATCATCTTAGTCAATGGGCTGGATGTGGAACTGCCGTTCCTATTACAGGCTTTGCCAACTCTATAACTTCTGCTTCAATTGAACATAAGAGTGAAGGATTTGTACTTGGTGTAGCTGGAAATATGTTCAGGCTTGCAGGAGCGATTATTGTTTATGGAGTTTTTTCTGCTTTTGTAGTTGCTACAATAAAAATGACAATAAAATGGTTAGGGGCGATGTAAATGCTTAAAGGACATCAATCTTGGATTTTCAATTCTAAACCTACAATATTAGCTTCTGCAGCTGTTGGTGGTCCTTTTGAAGGTAATGGTGCTCTAGCTGATGACTTTGATATAATTTATGAAGATTTATGGCTTGGACAGGATAGCTATGAAAAAGCAGAAAGGGCTCTACTTGAGCATGCTTGCGAAAGAGCAATAGAAAAATCAAAGATACAGAAGGAAAATATCAACTTTTTTTTAAGTGGAGACTTAATGGATCAAATCATTTCTAGTAGCTTTACTGCAAGAACTTTAGGGATACCTTATCTCGGAGTCTTTGGTGCTTGCTCTAGCTCCATGGAAGGTTTATCATTAGCAGCTCAATTAATAGAAAGTAAAGCAGCTAAATATGTTATAGCAGCTGCAAGCAGTCATAATGCAGCTGCTGAAAAACAATTTAGATATCCTACAGATTATGGTGTACAAAGACCACCTACTGCTCAGTGGACAGTAACTGGAGCTGGAGCTGTAGTCCTTGGACAAAATGGAGATGGACCTAAAATAACTTCTGCTACCATAGGAAGGGTCATAGATATGGGAGTTTCCGATACCAATAACCTTGGAGCTGCTATGGCACCGGCAGCTGTAGATACCATTGAAGCTCATTTTAGAGATTTAAATATTGATGCTTCTCATTATGATCTTATTGCTACTGGTGATTTAGGAAAAGTTGGTCATGAACTTGCTAATGCTTTATTAGAAAAACATGACATAAATATGCCAGAACATATATTTACAGATTGCGGACTTTTAATATATAAAAAAGATCAACCAAGCTTTTCTGGTGGAAGTGGCTGTGGCTGTTCTGCTGTTGTAACTTATGGACATTTACTTAACCGTATGCGAAAAGGAGAATTAAAGAAGATATTAATTGTTGCAACAGGCGCCTTAATGTCTCCTATATCATATCAACAAAAAGAAAGCATACCTAGCATTGCCCATGCTGTTTCTATAGAAATGTAAAAAAGAAGGTGTGAATTACGTTATGGAAAAATTTATTTTTGCATTTATAATAGGTGGTTTAATTTGTGTTATTGGGCAACTTATAATGGACACTTTAAAGGTTACTCCTGCACATACAACTTGCACACTAGTTGTAATCGGTGCAATTTTAGGTGGATTTGGCCTATATGATCCTTTGATAAAGTTCGCAGGTGCAGGAGCATTTGTGCCTATAAGTAGCTTCGGAAATACCCTTGTAACAGCTGCCTTAGCTGAAGCTGAAAAAGCTGGTTTTATAGGAATATTTACTGGTGTTTTAAAAACAGTAAGTTCAGGAGTTTCTTCAGCAATAGTCTTTGGGTTTCTTTCTGCCATAATATTTAAACCAAAAGGTTAAATATTCACAATGCACAATTGTGGATATTTTGTAGCGGCGAACTTAACTTAATTCACAGTTCACAATGCATAATTCACAATTATGGAAATTTCTCAGTTATCACTGAGAAATTTAAAATTGATTTTGTAGCGGCGAACAGTGTTCGCCATATATTATTGATTAATATTAAACTATAAGATATTGCCAAAAAACTGGCGAACAATGCTCGCCCCTACAATAAAAAACTAGCAATATAAAATTGCTAGTAAAAAAAAATTATTCAAAAAAATTATTTTTCTACAAATAATTTCCTCCTTAATTGTGAATTGTGAATTGTGAACTGTGCATTATCTAAGGTTGTGCATTATTTAAGCTTGTGTATTGTTTAAAGTTATCCACAGATTTAACTTTTTATAATTTCATATAGAATAAAAAAGCATATTGCAATGCGATTATAAATATAAAGTCTTTCCCTAAATTTATACAGACTAAAAAACCCCAGACAACAGATTTCTGTATTGCCTGGGGTTTTTTAGTTGAAGCAAGTGAACACCCTTCTCCATTATTTCTAATAATGCTTACTATATATTGAACTTAGTTTTATTCTAAGTCTTTTAGCATATTATAAAAGCTTTATATCTTGTATTTATAAGATGCCTTATATCCTAGTATTTAATAATTTTGTATAAACATTAAATATCTCAGATTATTATAAGACTAGCATTCCTACTAAAAATGGCATCATACTAAATAGGCCTAAAAACAATTTTTTAGATCTATAATTTGAATCACTTCTATATAAATAGATAGCTAGTACATAACTTATTAAGCCTGATAATAATAAAACCACAATTGATATTCCACTTCCAAATGCTGCATTTCCTGTTTCATTTAAGGCTTCAAATAAATCCATAGCATATGATGTAGGCAGTAATCTCCCTGCTTTTGCTAAGGAACTTGGTAAATTGCTTGACGGAAGCATTAAGCCACCAATAAGCATGGATGGTAAAAATATTAATTGTGCTAGAAGCACTGCCAATGATGTATTATCAGCTACAGTTCCTATTATAAGAGCTAATCCAGAACAAGCAACATACATACATATAAATATAACTATTATACTTAATGGATTAAAATTAATCTCTACATTAAATAATATAGGTGCTGTTATAACAATAAATATAGTTACAATAATTGAGTGAATAGCTGTAGATATTGTTGGTATAGAAATAATTGATAACTTAGGAACTCCATTGATTTTATAACTTCTAAAAATTCCGTCATTACGAGATATAACAATATCATTCGGCATTCCTAGTAATGTACTAACTATAATGACAAATATCATCATAGAAGGTATGAGATTTTCACCATAACTTGGATTCAATTTGGGCATTATTCCACCAATCAATAAATAAAAGGCTATAGGAAAAAGATAATTCATAAGTAATAATGATCTATCCCTTATTCCCGATTTTAAATTAAAAAATAGATGATTTATAAATGCCTTCATAATCAATTTCTCCCTTCTGAAGTTAATTCAATAAATTTCTCTTCTAATGATTGTCGTTCTATCCTTAAATCAACAAGCGAATCACCTTTGCTATTTATAGTATTAATTATTTCATTAACTTTTTCACCAAGATCTTTAGAGCTATAGATATAATAGTCATCTTTAAATTCTGCATCTGTTTCTTTTAAAGAATCATTAACAGTTCTAACTGATATTTTAGATATAGTAGACCCTGATGATGTAATTTCGTTTGGTGTGCCAATTTTTATGATTTTCCCTTTTAATATAACAGCAATCCTATTACAAAGTTTTTCTGCTTCAGCCATATCATGTGTTGCAAGTAATATAGCAGTTCCATTGTCTCGTAATGTCTTCATCACTTCATGTAAATCAACCCTTGATTGTACATCTAAAGCAGCAGTAGGCTCATCTAGAATAAGGATTTTAGGCTTATGCATTATTGCTAATGCTAATATTAATCTTCTTTTTTCTCCACCTGAAAGCTCTCTATATTTCTTATTTAATTTATTTTTTAGTCCCATTTTAGATATAATCTCATGGTTAGGACTAACTTTATGATAATTAGAAAACATATCTATTGCTTCTTTCACTGTCATTGTTAGTGGTAAACCTGATGATTGTAATTGAACTCCAAGGATTTCATGCATTTTTTTGCTATCAACTTGTGGATTATATCCACCAACATCTATTTTCCCACCATCTGGAGTTCTAATACCTTCAATACATTCTAATATACTTGTTTTTCCTGCCCCATTAGGACCTAATAATCCAAATATCTCCCCAGATTTTATTTCAAAACTTATATCATTTACAGCAATATAATCTCCATAACTTTTTTTAAGATTCTCAATATTAATTACAATTTCTTTCATATTTTTTCTTCTCACAAAAATAAGTGAGCCTCCCCTCATCTTACTATAACCTTAATTTTAATTTTAGAGTTAAGTACTTATCCTTACTAAAAGCTAAATACAAGTAAATGATTTATTTCTGTTTCTTTGCTATTTATATTTTTATTCATATAAACGGCCTTTTATTATATTTTTTTACATGTTTGATATTATATGGGTTATAACATAAAATAATACTAATTATATATCTATTTTNNAAAATAGATATATAATTAGTATACAAAATACGTAAAACAAATATTTTTTTATAGTCACTTTTGTAATAATGGTATTTTAATATTATCCATTACTTCTAATTAGTACTTACCATATGTTGAACTTAATTTTAGGCTAAGTCCATTGGTGTATTATGGAAGTTTTATATTTTATTATACGAAGGAGGTATAACATGAAATCAGCACAATATTATATAGAAAAATTAGACATGATACCACATGTGGAAGGAGGATACTTCAAAGAATCCATAATATCAGAAGATTTCTTTAGAGAAGATAAAAAATTATTTAGTAGCATATATTTCTTACTTAAAACTGGAGAGGTATCTCATTTTCACAGATTAACTTCTGATGAGATGTGGTATTACCATGATGGTCAAGCCCTCACTATATATATGATAACACCAGAAGGTGAGCTTATAACTAAGCAATTAGGATTAGATGTAGAGAAAGGAGAAGTTCCCCAAATTTTAGTTCCTAAGGGATATATATTTGGTTCTTCTATGAACAATGATGGATTTGCTTTAGTTGGATGTATGGTAGCCCCTGCATTTACTTTTGATGATTTTGAGCTGTTTGAGAGAGCAGAACTTTTAAATATGTATCCAAATTTCGAAGATATAATAAAGAAATTAACTAGGTAAAACATATTCCTTATATTAGATAAAGAATTATAAAAAATAAAATCTACATTATAGAATTCTTATATTTTTCATATAAGAATTCTATAATCTCCATCTAACTCCAAGTAAGCTTTTCCATATTAATATTATTTCTATACCATTTATCATTTTGTAAGAGCTCCTCAGGGCTTCCTACACTCTTAACCCTACCATTCTCTAAGATTACTATTGTATCACTAGCTATCATAGATGATAAACGGTGTGATATTGACAATATTGTTTTGTTATTACGTACTTTTTGAAGTACCGTTACTATTCTTTCTTCTGTTATTGAGTCTAGATTAGCAGTTATTTCATCAAATAATAGTATAGGTGGATTTGTTACAATTGCTCTTGCTATTGCTAAAAGTTGTTTTTGTCCTTGTGAAAACATAGAATCATTTATAACTTCTGTATCTATGCCCTTTTCAAAAGATGATATATATTCTATAAGCCCTACAAACTTCAGTGCTTTTTCAATTTCTTCTCTTGTTATTCTTTCATCTTGCATACTTATTTGCTCAGCTATTGTTCCCTTTATAAAGTGAAAGCTTTGATCTACATATCCAAATATTCTACGTTTTTCTGAGTTTGGTATATCATAAACGTCAACTCCGTTAATTGTTATGCTTCCCTTTGATGGCTTTAGAAGTCCCATAATTAATTTGAATAAGGTGGTTTTTCCAACTCCGGTTCTTCCTACAAAAGTAGCTTTTTCATTTTGTCCTAATTTAAGATTTATGCTTTTAAGAATAGGTACTCCCCCCTCATATTCAAATGTAATATCATTAAATGCTATACTTATATCACCTGTATCTGAGATAATATCTTCGGATTTAATTTTATTATCTTTGGAAGAATCCTCAATCTCATTGTAAAAATCATCTACTCTGCTTATTCCTGAGATTGCTTGCTGAATATTTTGAAACTCCATTCCTAAATTCTCTATCGGAGTAAATAAATTTGATATTAATTCAATTGATGCTGCAACCATTCCTATGGACATGCCTAAATAATTCAACTGCTTTGATGATAATATCACTATTGTTCCAATTACAATAGCACGTATTATTTGAATTATTGGCGGAAAAACTGAATCATAAAAATTAACTTTTTCAACGGTTTCGAAATTATTTAATAAACATTCAGTATAATTTTTTTCCATATAAGCTTCCTTACTGTAAGCTTTGATCATTTGCACATTTTTTAAGCTTTCAGAAATATGATTATTCACCTTACCCACTAATATCCTATTGTCAATCTGTGCTTTAAGCATCCTTTTTTGAAAAAGTCTTGTAATGCAAAATATAATAGGCAATAAGATTAATGCTATTATCCCAAGCTTTTCACTAAAAATCCAAATTGATATTATAATACCTATAACCTTAAAACAGTCAACTACCATTCCAATAATCCCATTTGTAAATAATGAATTTATTGCATCAACGTCATTAGTAAATCTTGAAACAATAGCCCCTGAACCATTTGATGAAAAGAATGCTGCATTTATTCTTTCAAGCTTTTCCATCATTTCCATTCTTATTTCTTTTGTAATTTTCTGTCCTAATATAGTAATAGCCGCTTCTTTGACAAAATCAAATATACCTATAAACATAATGACTACTATGTAAGTAATAGCTAAAATAAGCAATTTATCATTATTCTTTGGTATAAGATTATTATCTATAATATATTTCAGTAATTGTGGAGGAATTAGGCTTGTAATAACAACACTGCAAATAGTAAAAACTAATAAAATAACTACTTTAATATTATTTTTGACTACCTTCATCATAGCCTTTTTTATTAAACTATTTTCCATCATTGCCTCCTTCTGAACATTGTAAATCATATATAGTTCTATATACTTCAGATTCTTTCATTAATTCATCATGTGTACCATGCTCAACTGTTTTATCATTATTCATCAATATTATTTTATCGATGTTGTTAAAAATAGCTAGACGATGTGAAACTAAAATGATTAGACTATCTTTATAATTTTCTTTTAAATTTTGGATTATTTTTTCTTCTGTTTTCATATCAATAGCAGAAAATGGATCATCTAAGATTATTATTTTATTTTTATTTAGCAGTGTTCTAGCAAGTGCTATTCTTGCCTGTTGGCCACCACTTAACTTTACACCACTATTACCAACTAAAGTATTTTCGCCCTGAGGCATCATTTTCAGATCAGTATCAAAACAAACATCTTTTAAAACTGAGGAAATATCCTCATTGTCTCCTAAAGTTATATTCTTATATATAGTATCTGATAGAAGTTGTGGTCTGTGACCTAAATAAGCAATCATGTTGCTTCGTTCATATTCTGAGTAATCACAAAGCTCCTTACCATCTATTTTTATGCTTCCTTCATATGTATATAACCCAAGCAATGATAAAGCTAAAGTTGATTTACCTGAAGCTATTGGACCTGTTATTCCAATTATTTCGCCTTGAGCACCTTTAAAGCTTATATCATCAAAAATGTTTTTGTCTCCACTTTTATATTTAAAACTAAGATTTTCTACTGATAAGCTTGTCCTGTCATTATTTATGCTAGTTGTAGTATCTTTGCTTTTATATTCCACAAGATAAGGCTTAATCCGTTTCCATGATACTTGTGATTTTTGTACCGAATTAAATAATTTAGCTGCTTTACTTGCCTTAATTGCAAGTGCTGTAAACATTGCAATATAGGTAGAAAACTCTCCAACTGTCCATACTCCATTAATTATTTTTATGCCCCCTTGATAAATTACAACCATTACTCCAAGCATGGCTATAACATGATATATAGGTTGCATTGAATTTTCTAATAAACTAGCTTTTATCGCTTTACTTTGAAGATCCTCTAACTCTTTTGTGTACTTCTCCCTATTTTTAGCTTCCATACCACTTATACGATAAAGCATAGCATTTTCAACTGCGTCATATGTGCTGCTACTAACCTCACTACTTTTTTTACGATAATCCATTGAATATTTGTAAATAACACCTTTTAGCTTCTCAGCTAGTAGCATCGCAATTGGTATAAAAATAGCAGATAAAAGTGTTATTTTTACATCATAAATAAACATAGATACTAAATAAGATGCCATTACAACACCTGTATCAAAAACTTCAGTAGTAAACTTTCTCATACCTTCTACACATATATCAACATCTGAAATAACCCTTGTCATTAAGTTACCCATATTTTCATTATCAAGTTCTTCAATGTCTTTATGCATTATATTATTGTAAATCATTAGACGCATTGTAGCACTTGTGCTATTTGCAAATCTTCTTATATAAAACCGTTTAAAATATCTTAAAAGCTGAATAATTCCTATAATCCCAATAAACATAAGTGCAAGCTTTACTGTTTCAGATAGCTCATTACCATTAACAATTGAATCTATAAGCTTTCCTTGAAATATAGGACCTAAAACAATTACTGTGTTAAAAGCTAATCCAAATATAGCAATACAAGCAACAACTAATTTTTCTTTTTTCCAATAATTAATAATCTTATCTGGCTCTTTCATAGGCTCAATTTTTAATTTTGACATAACAAATAATTCTCCCTTATGATTTTCTTCTCTTTTTAAAACATCTTTGCTGGATCCTTCAAAAAATAACTGACATTCATTAATTATTTTATAAACTAATATTTTCAACTCACAACTAAAATAATCCTTCTTTTCTATTTTTACAAGAGGAGGTATTTTTTGTAATAGTCACCACTAGAAATGTTAAATTCACAATTCACAGTTCACAACTAATGAATTAAAAATTAAGAATTAAGGATGAATAATTATGGTTAAAACTCCGAGGCTAAAGCCTTTGGAGTTTTCTTNNNNATTTAAAAATAATACTGATTTTACAGCTTCTCTAATTTCTTCATATCCAGTACACCTACAAATATTAGATTGTAGCCATTCCTCAATAGTTTCATCATCTGCATGTGGATTGCTTTTTATAAGTCCATAGCAGTTCATTATGAAACCAGGAGTACAATATCCACATTGAAAACCCATTTTTTCAATAAAAGCTTTTTGAATAGGTTCTTCCTTAAGTCCCTCAATAGTAATTAATTTATGTCCAACAGCTTCAACCGCTAATATAATACATGCTTTGATTGGTATTCCATCTAAAAGTACAGTACATGTGCCGCAATCTCCATTTTCACAACCTGGTTTTGCTCCAGTTAATCCCAAACTTTCTCTAAGTACTCTAAGGAGTGTGTCTGCAGGCCTTACAATCAAACTTCTCTTTTCACCATTTATGTCTAGTTCTATTCTTGTCTCTTCAATATATGATATCATCTTCCTTCACCATCCAGTGTTTCCAAAGTATACTCCAGTAAATTNNGAAATTTTTTAATACAAACTTCTTATATTCAGAAGAACCTTGAATGTTGCCAAATATAGGAGCAGGCAAATGGTTTATTGCCCCTTCTATTCTTTGTTCCTTTGTAATAGCTTTATTATTTATATACCCTTCCATTTCCATAGACCTAAATGGAAATGGGCAAACTCCACTAAATGCCATTTGAATATTATTATTCTTTTTAATTGCAGCCATACTAATTAAAGGGTACTCCATCTTTCCTTGTTTAGTTTTCTTCACACTTATATAAGGCAAATTAGAGTAACTCATTTCTGTTGCCAATTGAAAAAGGAACTCCCCTTTTTCTAGTTGAAGTTTTTGATTAAAAGCCTGAATTATTGGAGCATTCCTTTTACCTTTTTCTCCGTATATGCTTACGCTGCTGTCTCCAATTAAATGGCCTAAAATCGCCTCTTTATATACAATTTTACCGCAAATATTTCCTCCAACTGTTATCTTATTACGGGATGTATGATCTGCAGGAAAACTTGCTGTCTTGCTTAGAAATGGAATTGATTTATTCTCAGCAATATGAGTGAGTGTAACTGCAGCCCCTATTATCAGCTGATTGCCTTTTATTTCAAATACATTACACTCAGGAATTCCTTTAATATCTATTACTGCCTTTGTAACTAAATCATTTCTTCTTGCCATAGTAATTATTTCTGTACCACCAGAATAATATAAAGGTTCCTTTCCACTATCACTAAGCTCTTTATATAGCTTTACTGCCTCATCCAATGAATCAGGTTTATAGTATTCAAAATTAAATGCAATCATTAATGTCCCGTTACCAAAACTTTATAAAACTCTATAAGAAAATTATATAAGTTTATAGTTTTGTTTATTTCCTACTTCATAATGTTCGATTTTGCCTAAGCTACTTTCGTTTGATATAACACTCCATAGGCTTTGCTACCTATTAAGGTAGTGGGTTGTAACGATTACCCAATTTAGTTAATCTTTTAGTTGATTATACTAAACCATAGTTTGCAAGATTATAACTAGCATTTTTATCCCTATCACATATAAAACCACAAGAACATTTATAAACTCTATCTGAAAGTTTTAAATCTTTCTTGATAGAACCGCAATGGCTACAAGTTTTACTTGATGGATAAAATGTAGGTACTTGAATAAATTCAATACCATACTGCTCACATTTATATTTCATTTTATTTATAAATATATCAAATCCTTGCTCTGCTATTGCCTTTGATAAGTGCCTGTTTTTCATCATATTAGATACTTTTAAATCTTCCATTACTACTCTAAAAGGCTTGGCTTTCACCATTTTAGAAGTGCTTTGATGTATATGATTTAATCTAATATTTTTAATTTTACTATGAAGTTTTTTAATCTTCTTTTCAAGTTTTGCAATGTTCTTAGTTTGCTGGTAACTCCCTCCTTTTCTATTTTTTTCATATTTTCTTGAACATTGTCTTTCTAATCTTTTTAATCTTTTATTTAAATTTTTAACCGTATAAGTTTTATTAATATTTTTGGCATATAAATTATCTATATTAGTTACTGCTAATTGTGTTATTCCTAAATCTATTCCTAAACTAA
This sequence comes from Clostridium sp. UBA6640, assembly GCF_002455975.1. Lineage (GTDB taxonomy): Bacteria > Bacillota > Clostridia > Clostridiales > Clostridiaceae > Clostridium_J. Next base: position 51,569 of record NZ_DKLM01000001.1, on the reverse strand, counting down.
AATTATTTAATTTAGTTTTTTCTACTGGTGTTTCAATTCCAACTGAAAGTACCCACACTCTGCCATTAAAATGTATTCTAGGGTTACTAAATTTTTTTATAGTAGTTAAATCCAAATCATAATCTACTCTACATTTAACTTTGCCTATCTTTTCAAGATTTACGAAATGTTCTTTGAAATAAACTTTCTCATACCTACTATAAAATTTAGGTTTTGATTTTTTCTTACTTTTAAATTTAGGGAAACCACTCCCATTAAAGAAATTTTTATATGCTTTATCTAAATCTCTAATGCTTTCTTTTAAAGTTGCATTAGATACTTCATAAAGCCATTCATAACCTTCACTATTCTTTAAAACAGTTAATTCCTTACCTAATTCTGAAACTGATAGTTTCTTATTCTTAACTTTATAATTTTCTATTTGTCTTGCTAATGCCCAATTATAAACAAATCTCATACAATCAATATGTTTATACATTAACTGTACTTGATCTTTTCTTGGATATAATCTTATATTTAATGCTTTAATCATTGTGTTTATCACCTCACTTTTAATATCTATTATATCCAAAGATTATCTTCATATAATAGATTTAAGGTGATAAGATAGCCAATAAAAACGTAAAATAAACCCCTAATAAATAACTTTAAATATACTAAAATATAGTAAGCCTTTATATAGTTTTATAACTTTACCTTAACAGTTATTTAACCCCCTCTTTTACTTTCCATATGAATTCAGGGATTAATGGCAATTGATTAAGAGGTGCTTCTACTGCGCGGGATAAACTATTTGCAAGTGCTGCAGGCATCCCAATTACACCATATTCCCCAATTCCTCTTGCACCATATGGACCATCGAAATTTGGAGTCTCTACAAAATCTACAAGATACTCTGGATTTTCTCCTAGTCTCATAATGTTATATGTTCTTAGCTGCTTATTTTGAATAATGCCTTTATCTGTAAACAAAAATGCTTCACGACTAGCAAAGCTTAAACCTAGGTTCATGCCACCAGATATCTGACCTCTTGCTGCTCCAGCATTAATAACTTTACCTGCATCTATAACACAAGCAGCCTTTATAATTTTGTAGGTATATTCTTTTTTATCAAGCTCTACCTCTACAGCTGCTGCTCCAACCGTCCATTCAGGACCTGTATTACCCTTACCGGTTTCAGGATTTAAATTTGTTATATTATTCAAAGCATAGCTTCCTCTTCCAATAATCTGTGCCCCAATTGAACTTCCATTAGGAAAGGTATATCCAAATGCAATTTTATTAATTTCTATTCCTATTTCAGGATTATCTTTTAAAAATACTTTTCCTCCACCAACATCCAGTTCACCTGGTGAAACCCCTAGAACAATAGCCGCAATGTCACATAGTTGCTTAATGACATCCTCTGCTGCTCTTAAAACTGATTTTCCAATTAATAAAGTAGTTCTACTTGCAGCTGTTTTCCAGTGATAAGGATTTGTTTCAGTATTAACTTCCATTACTACATGAACTTGATCTACATCCATCTTCATTTTTTCTGCTAATATTTGTGCTAAAGCTGTTTTAATTCCCTGCCCTATTTCAACTGCAGCACAAATAAGATTAATACTTCCATCTGAATTAAAGGTAAGAACGGCTCCTCCTCCTGCATTTAAAGCTGTATTTGAGTTTTTCCAGAAACAGCTTACACCTTTAGCTCTAACTTTGCCATCCGCAGTTTTAGATTTATCTACTTCCCCCCAATGTATTAGCTCAATTAGCTTTTGTATACATTTTGGTAAATTACCTAAGTTACTTTTATTAAGCAAGGTCTGTGTAGCACTAGTATCTCCTGGTAAAATTGCATTTCTTAATCTTAATTCTAAGGGATCCATCCCTAGCTTATCTGCTAAAATGTCCATTGATCTTTCTATTGCAAAGGTAAGTTCAGGATGACCAAATCCTCTAAAGGCTGCAGCATAAGGATGATTAGTATACATGCACAATGAGTCACACCATACATTTTCAATATTGTAGGGTCCTGTACAATCTACTCCTGCTGCTCTGCTTATAATTACAGCTCTATCAGAGTATGAGCCACCATCAAATAAATAGGTTATCTCAGCAGCAGTAAGTCTCCCAGCTTTTGTAGATCCAAGTTTAATCTTCGCATCAAGACCTATATGAACTGGAGATGTAATAAAATCGTCTTTTCTTGTATTAGTAAGTTTAACCGGTCTTCCCCCAACAGCTTTTGAACATAAATAAGCAATAAACTCTAGCTGCACAGCTGTTTTACCTCCATAGGCGCCACCTACAAGAGGTACATGAACAATAACCTTGCCAGGATCGATATTAAAGAAATGACTTATAAGTCCTTTTATGGCAAATGGAGCTTGAGAACAAGAGTATATAATAACCCTTCCATCTGGTAATATCCTTGCTGTCACAGACCTTGTTTCCATAGCAGCATGGTCAGAAGGTGGAAATGAAAAGCTTGCCTCCATAGTTACCTCACTTTCATCCCATCCTTTTTTTATATCACCTTTCCTAATCTTAGTTCTGTTAGCGATATTTGTATTAGGTTCAGGAAAAGCTTCATCAATAATCTCATAATCACCAAGTTTTTCATGAACTAGCGGTGAGTCTTTTTTTATCGCTTCACTTGGGGAATTTACTGCTGGTAGAGGTTCATATTCTACCTTTATCATCTGGGCAGCTTTTTCAGCTTCAACCTCACTATCAGCTACCACCACTGCTATCGGTTCGCCATTGTATCTCACTTTATCTATTGCAATGGGAGGTCTATCAACAATAGTAGTTCCAACAAGATGGGGAAAATATTCCCCTGTTAACACGGCTCTAACTCCAGGGGCTTTTAGTGAATCTTCATATTTAATAGATTTTATTTTTGCATGAGCATAAGGACTTGTTACCATTCTTGCATGTAAAAGCCCAGCAGCTTCATAATCATCTGTATATTTTGCCGCACCTGTTACTTTGTCTAAAGATTCTTTTCTTGGTACATTTTTACCTATCACATTAAAATCATACATTAGCTACTCCACGAAATAACATCATTTTCTTTTATAATATATTTATCATAATTAATTATTATGAATATGAGTTATCTTTCCAGGGAAATAACTGCATTAAATATATAAACTCAACCATTTTTCTAATTCACAATTCACAATGCACAATTCACAATTCACAATTGTGGATATTTCTCAGTAGTAACTGAGAAATTTATACTTGATTCTTTTTAGATATATATAACTTTACATCTACAGTAACTTTCCATTATATATTACATAATATGTAATGATATAAAATCATATTAGGAGGATCAATATGATATATTTTTGTCCTATTTATGGTAAGTGGGTTGAACACTCTAGCGATGATAATCCTAACTATAGCGGATGCTGGCCTCCTAGGAACATAAGGGCTGGAGTAACAAATCAAACAATCATCGATAAATGGAATACAGTCTCTCCCCATCCTGCACCTGAACTAAAGCCAGTAGCAGTTAATCCAAAAAATAGTGCATTATTAATATTAGATATGGAGAACTCTATATGCAATAGTCCTCGCTGTATAGCCTCTATCCCTAATATTCATAATTTATTGATGAAAGCCCGTAAAAATGGCATGCTAGTTGTGTATAGCCTTATACCTGCGGGAAATCCTGAAGATATTGTCAATCAATTAACCCCTCTGCCAGGTGATCCTATTGTAAAATCAAACGTAGATAAGTTCTATGAAACCAATTTAGAAGAAATATTACGGAAAAAAGGCATTAAAACTGTTATAGTTACTGGTTATGCCGCTAATGGTGCGGTTCTTCATACAGGAACTAGCGCTGCTTTCCGAGGTTACAATGTTATTATTCCCGTTGACTGCATGTCTGCTAATAATCCTTATGCCGAACAATACACTGCATGGCATATGCTTAATGCCCCTGGAAGTAGAAATCGGGCGGTCCTAACAAAGGTTGATTTAATTAGCTTTTTACCATGATAATTAATAACAAAAGTAAAGTTCAGTTTTAATTAAAGCTACATTTTTAACGCAGTTTAATATATTCTTTTTACCAAAAAATGCACCTCCAAAAATTTAGATTTTTATCTAAACTTTGAGGTGCACTTCAAAATGTACTAGCTAAAAATTTGGAGCCGGAATCTCTTTAAATAAGATAAGGCTTGTGCCACAATAATTCAGATGATTAGCTATGATTAATAGAAACAGCTAGTGCTACCATAGATAATATAAACACCATTGAAATTTCTAGCATGATTACATATGGTTCCCATATTCCAAAATTGAAGGAAATCCCAGATAGATTATCCGACATTTGAGAGCTCGCCATAGGAATTGCATTTAATAAGTGCTTCATAAAGCTTGTTGAAATTAACTCAATTTTGCTTCCTATAATATAAAATATACTTAAACTGACACCTGAAGCTATAGCTATAGTGGTTTTCTTTGTTTTAAAAGAGATATATCCCATCAAAGTTGATAACGCAAAGATTCCAAGGATTTCTGCTACCGTCACTATCATGATGGCTTGTCCTATAGAAAAGTTGCCAAAAGAGAATAGTGAAATCATCTTAAAACTACTTTTTAATGTTTTAAATCCTACCGCAGAACCCATTATTCCTACCGTTCCTAAAGTAGCAATTAGTGTCAGGAAAATTCCATAAAAAATTACTGGTAAAGTTCTAATCATCATATTCTTTTTATAGCTTTTAGTAGTTCTAATAATTTCTATGCTTTCATCTTCAAAGCTATCAGAATAGGTTCCTGAAGCAAAAAATGTCACTAAAAATATAATTATTATAAAAACTAACTTCATATTTGAAAAGACATCATTGTAAAAATAATGGCCAGGATATTGTTCAAACGGGGTCTTCACTTTGCTTAACTTGTTCATTGCAGCTTGCTGCTGTGATGCTGGAAGCCTTTCAATTAATGCCTTAAATTTATTTTTCCAACAATCATAAAATTCTGTAGCATATTTATCAGGATAGTCTTCAATTTTATTTTCATTATAAAGAATTCCTTGATAATTCTTGACAAGGCCCTTAATTACCCAAATTTGTGATTCGTAATAGTAATCTTCAGATTTTTCATCTCGCACTTTCTTTAAGGCTAAAGAAAGGTTTTCCTCTGTAATATCTCCCTCATAGGAGACCTCTTGTTTTGAATTATAAATAAAATCTTTTTGATCATTTACTACTATAAAATTCAAACCTATAGTTATAATTAGAATGCACAATATGGAAAGTAATACGTTTTTTGTATATAAGCGACGTTTCATTTCTAATAAAATCATTAATTTATTACCTCCTAACGTAATTCCATGAACCAATTATCAGACTGATAAAAAGCACCAATAAACTGATAACTGAACAAAATTCGAAATACAAAAATGCTTTGCCAAATATAGAAGCTACAGGTACCTTAAATTCAAAAAATGAAAAAACTGCGCTACCTGGTAAAACTATTTTTATTGCCTCCAATATTGGATTATTTAAATTCATGCCAACACATAATAAAAATCCACTTACAATAACTAATACACTAATACTCATTGCTGTTGATTTTTTCTTAACTTTAGATGAAATAAAAATTGTAAATGAACAAAATGTAAGTGTCCCAATAACTCCTACCACAATCATCTTTTTCATTACATCACCTAAATTATAAGGTAGAACAGTTGTGAATAGTTGAGCTGATGTTTTAAGAGCAGTTGCTGGAAGATAATGATTCAAAATTCCTATATACGTTCCCATTCCAAATACATACATAAGACATCCCATAATAATTGGTATAAAAAGCTTAGCAAATAATAACTTCCCTCTTCCACCTTTTGTTGAAGATATAATTTCATCTAAGCCGCATTCTTTATCCTGTGCAATAATTCCACTTGAAAAGAAACCTATAATTATTAAAAGTACAAAAGTAAATAATTGAATATGTTCAATACCATCTCTCCATGTTTCATAACCACCATAATAAGTATATGGTTTTTCTACTTTGCTCCACATTTTGTGAGCTAAGTCCTTTTCTACTTGGTTTTTTGTTCTTGTAGCAATGAGATTTTCATAATATAAGTTTTCATTTTCATAAAAATGAGAACCAAAATCTAAAGGAAACTTTTCAACTTGGTAAATGTCACCTCCTGATATTAGTTTAAGTCTATAATTTTGCATAACTAGTGTATCTGCATAAACTGCCAATTTTAATAAATCATCATTCATAATGATGTTGTCTTCTTTATCCTTAGACTTTAAAAAAACTTCACCGCTTTTTTGAAAATTATCCAAAGTCATTTTTCCAGAATATACATTTCTATCCTTAGCCGCAATTTCTATAGCTTTCATTCCTTTAAGTCCTTTATAACATCCGGTCATCATAAAGCCTTCTGTTCTTCCACCTATAATAAACCATGCCCATAGTATCCCAAGAATAATAGAAGTTAAAAGGTAATATACAAACCTCTTCCCCCCCATTTGACGTTTCAACTCAGAAATAAATATATCCATTATTTAACCTCCTTTATCTTTGAAAGATAGAAGTCATTTAAATTAGGTTTAACTAGCTTACTACCTTTTAATGGCGACTTTGCAATATATCGAATGGTTACTGCTCCATCACCTTCATTACGAAAATTCATGATTCTATATTGCTTTTCTAGCATGTTCATCTCTTCGTATTGCACAACTGCTTCAAAAACCATACCATCAATAGAATTAATTAATGTATGACTTTCTCCTGATTCAATAATTACTCCCTTTTCCATCAATATAAGATAGTTTGCAATAAATTCTATATCAGATACAATATGCGTAGAAAGAATAATAATTTTTTCCTTGCTAATTGTTGTTAGATAGTGGCGAAAATTTCTTCTTTCTTCTATATCCAAACCTGCTGTAGGTTCATCAACAATTAATATATCTGGATTGTTCAGCATCGCCTGACAAATTCCTACTCTTCTTTTCATTCCACCAGAAAGTTTATCTACTTTTTTATGCTTTACATCAGATAAATTAAATTGTTCTAATAAATCTGTAATACGTTTATTTCTTGTAACTTTGTCAATACACTTTAGAGAACCTATATAGTTTAGAAAGTCTTCTACACTTTGATTCTTGTCATATCCAAAATGCTGAGGTAAATATCCTATCCTGCCTAGATATTCCCCTCCCAAACTAGAGATGCTATTATTATCAAAATAAATTTTTCCTTGACTAGGTTTTAAATTTCCTACCATCATTCTCATTAACGTTGTTTTTCCAGCCCCATTTGGTCCTAAAAGTCCCCATATACCTGGTGTAAAATTTAAATCAACATCTTTTACAGCCTTTAAACCTTTAAATTCTTTTGTTACTTTATTAATCTTTAATTCCATTTTAGACCCTCCAAAAAATAAAAAACTTTTGTCTAACCATTACTCTATCAATTATTAGACAAAAGTTTATTCATAATTTATATATGATTTATAAAGATTTTATAAAGATTTTGGTAAATAAATACTAAAGGTTGTATGACCATTTACACTTTTTGCCTTTAACATTCCACCATGACGCTCTACTATTTCTTTAGCAATAGCAAGTCCCAGTCCTGACCCTGATGATTGACTTCTTGCTTTATCTCTGCGGTAAAATTTTTGAAATATTAGTTCAAGTTCTTGATCTGATATAACATCTCCATCATTTTCCGCAGTTATGCTAGTCATTTCTCCCTCTTCTTTACCTGTAATTTTAATAACAGAATTCTTATTACTATAGCTGATAGCATTTTTTAGAATATTATTTAAAACTCTTGCCAAAAGGCTACCATCGCCATATATTTTAAAATTTGGTGATATATTTAAATCAATCTGTAATTTTTTAGGTATACATAATGGATAAAACTCATCTGTTATCTGTTGCAAAAAAAATTCTCCATCAAATTCTGTTTTATTTATTGGAATCTCTTGAAGATTAAACCTAGTAATATCAAAAAACTGATTGGTTAATTCCTCTAAATGGTAGGCTCTATCTAAAACTTTTTTTAAATAATCTTTCTGAATTTTTTCTGGAACTTCAGATTCTTCCAAAATACTCAAATAACCAATAATAGCTGTTAAAGGTGTTTTTAAATCATGTGCCAAATAAGTTACCAAATCATTTTTCTTTTGAATTTCCATTTCTTTTTCTTGCTCTATTCTTGCCTTTTCATTCAAAATTGATTTAATCTCCACATCAATAAGTCTTAATTCTTGAACTTCAGTAGGATTTTCATCATCTCGAAACTGACGTAGTCTCTCCTCCACTTGAGCTACTACTTTCTCCTTCTCACGATTTTGCGATACTTTAGAGACAAAATAAATACTAATTTCTACTATTAAGAAACCTGTAACAGCTATAAATATTAATATGTCTCTCAATCTATCCCATCTAAAAGTTCCCCTTATTGCATGATATCTACTATAACTTAATGTTACTTCTTCTCTGTCCTCAAGTAATTGCCGTACAAAATATTCAGCAACACTGCCTTCTAAGTATATATCAATAAAAAACAATATGAGTATAAAAGCTATGAACGAGATAATATAATAATTCCATTTCCATTTTTTATGCTTCAATGATATAGCCTACCCCCCATACCGTTTTAATATATTCTGGTTTTTCATAAGAATCTCCCATTTTTTCTCTTAAGTTTCTAACATGAACAGTAATAGTATTGGTTGGTTTTGAATAATATTGGTCTTCCCAAATCAAATTAAACAATTCCTCTCCACTTAAAACTTCTCCTTTTCTCTTTAATAGTGCTTCTAATATTTTAAACTCCGTAGGTGTAAGCTTAATCTCTTTTTCATTAATACTTACTTGTTTACTCTTTTGATTTAAAGTAAGCGCTTTATAATAAATACTTTCCGTATCAGTTATGCTTTCACCATATTGTTTATAACGTCTTAATTGTGCCTTTACTCTAGCAACTACTTCTAATGGATTAAAAGGCTTGCTAATATAATCATCAGCACCATAGCTTAGACCTAATATTTTGTCCTGATCTGCATTTTTAGCTGTAATCATGATAATAGGGTAATAATATTTTTTACGAATACTTTTACAAATACTTAGCCCATCAATATCTGGAAGCATCAAATCTAAAATAACAAGATCTGGCTGTTTAACTAATTGCTTCATTGCTTCAGCCCCATTTTCAGCCTTCAATATCTCATAGGATTGACCTTCCAAGTAAAGCTTTAATATATTTCTTATGTCCTCATCATCTTCGACGATTAAAATTTTCTCCATACTGTTCCCCTCTTTTCTAATACATCAATAGTTTACTATCCAAGAACTTTCATATCAATACAAAAATTATATATTGGGGTAAGATATAATAATCATAGTAATAAAAATTTTATTTTATCATATATCCAACATCATTCATATTCTTAATACATTACTGATTAAATTAATCTAATTTTATATGAATTGCCTCCAGCAATATGGTATAGTGGAACATCTTTTGTTAGTACAGATATTACTTTGTTTTTTGTGCATATTTTAAATGATATTATTAAAATCCATGATGATAAGGAAATCTTTTTTCAAACTATAAAAAGGTCTGCTTGAAACTGATTTAAAATTCACTTTCAAGCAGACCTCTTATTTAATCATAAATTTATTACAAGTTTGTTCAGAAATCTAAAAGTTGTAGAATGATAATTTTTAGAAATACTTAATATTTACCATTTCATATTTTACAGATATATTTTTTAAATTATTACTCTTGTACCATCAAATTTTGTGAAGGAAAAACCATGAAATTCTTCATTATAGGTGTCTCTATAGTCCTGAAGTAACCCTATTGCTACAGCTTCTCCAAGTTTCATACCCTCTAAACCGTCTGAGCGCCAGTGAACACCTGCAAAATCTCGCGCAAGGGAAATATTGGTAGCAAGCTTATTTAATTCTCCCCCTACTTTTAAATCACCCCCAAGATATGGTTGCAACTTAAGTCCGTCAGCGCTAGCTACTACTGGATTAGGGATAATATAATCCTCATTGAAAAACGCTTTTAAAATAGTTACCTCCGCTCCAATGTGAGCTGCATGGCCTGCAGGATATGCTGGATGAGTTGGACATCCTTCAGGATAAGCCATAGGTAGAAGGTAGGTTCCATATTTTTCAAATACTATCTCTAATACCCTTGAATTTAATAATTCTGGATTAATCGGATACCTTGCAGCACCTGTCTTAAGGTTTTGTACGCATCCCCCAAACTCTTCGGGTCTTAATCTTCGATGCACTAAAAACTTTTGGAACCAGGCTGCTTCAAGTGCCATCCTTGATGCACGAGCCACAAAATCCAAAACATGTGGAGCACCAAAGGTAGCAAATCCCTGCTGAGTTTTTGAGAACAAATAAGGATTACTCAAAGACAAAGCGTCCTGCCCAAATCCTAGTAGTATGGAACAGGCCATTACTGCAGCCTGAATGCTGCTATCTTTATGAACATATTCACCAAGAACTCTGCCATTACTAATATATCGAGGTGTTGGATCAAGTTTTAATGTTGAAGATGGCGCCTGTCCATTCTGTATATTAAGCCATTCATTATATGAAGTCATATAATCGATTTTTCCCACAGGTGCAATATAGTTTTGTGTTACAGTTTTTGCCCCAAAGGGAATATCCTTCAAGAGGAACTGTGAAACATATGGTCCTTCCAAAGCACCAGGTACATTACCACGGAAAAGTGTTTCCGTGGTGACTTTACATTTGCACTTAGGACCATCAAACTTCGAAAACCTTGATAAATCCTCAGCTGCAGCCCTAGTTTCACGGTTAGTGTTATAATCTACAAAAGGGACATCACGAGTTAAAGCCATCCAATAATCCTCAGCCATTTCACTTGCTTCTATGGCACTGGAAAAGCTCGGAGCTGGTACAATAGTGAGATGATGAGAATCAGGTCCAACCATCTCATAGGCATAGGAAGCCTGAGGGTTAGAGAATTTTGTAGTCCCTCCTAGTGGTAACAACTCAAATTTTTCTGGATTTCCAGTGGCTAATGTGTTTATCCAAATATTGTAGGCATCTAGATTTACTTCTCCTAACAAATTATGAGGTAAAGCCTTTGTATAACTTCCAATTTTATTTGCATATAAAACTTCATCGTCATTGCATCTTTGACCCTGAAGGATCAAATTTTTCTGAAATAAAGCAGACTGAATTCGTTTTTCAAAGGCCTCAATGCGCCTCTGCTCAGGCGTCAAAGGTCCGATCCCGCACTGATCTTTTATTACATTATATTTAGGACATACGGACTTAGTAATACAAACTTTATCTTCACTTTGATTCGTTTCTCTCTTTTTATCTTGCCTTTCTTCCACCTTAATCACTCCTACTATTTAATTAGAACTTTACTATATTCAAATTTAAATATGCTATCTATATCAATTCTTCAATATATTATATGTATCGAGTGATTAAATTTCTATTCTTAATCTCAAATGTTATATAATTTAATTACGCTGACTTTTAAGCCAGCTATAAGCATTGGTGAATTTTATTGGTGAAGGTGGAGGAACCCCCTTCTTTGCTTTTTTACTAATGAATTAAAAATTAAGAATGAAGAATGAAAAATTATGGTTAAAGCTCCACCGTCAAAGCCTTTGGAGTTTTTTAAAATAAACTTGATTTTAGAAATTCACTTTTAGTGAATTTCATCCTAAATTTTTCATTTTTAATTATTAATCCTTAATTTCTAAGGGGTTAATCTGTTTTTGTAGAAAATTTATTTTCCAGAGTAGCATTAAATTTTCGCATTATATCCCTATATCATATCCAGACTCTTTAAGGTTTCTTTTTATTCCTTTACTTACTATGTCTAGCTCGTCTTTTTTAAATTTATTTTTAGAATAAGCTTGTGCCATATTAGAAATGCCTTTATTTTTTAGCTCCTCAAGTCTTTCCTTACTGTTTCTAGTTTGAAATAAATTTTCCTTTTCGCCATACCATTCCCTTATTTCTTCTTCTGTAGGTATTTTGTAGGAGTTATAATGTACAACTGCCTCCAGTGGCAATCTATCTAAAAGCCTACCTTCATTCTTTGGATATCCTAAACATAGCATTCCTGCTGGGAAAGTATACATCGGATTATTTATGATCTTTCTTAAATCCTTAGAGGTTACATCTCCGTTATAATATGTGCCAAGCCCTAGGCTTTCTGCTGCTATTTGAATATTATGAAGGCAAATTAGTGCATCCCAGTTATTTATGAAGAATGTATGAGTTGTATTTACAGGTGTTTTATCCTCACCAAAAGTAGTAAACCACTTTTTAGTTCTATAGGCATCTGCTAATGCTATTATTACAAGTGGTGTATTATATATTCCAAGCTCTTCTAGCTTTTCTAAGTCGTCGACTACAACTAATGAATATCCCTGCAAGTTTCCTCCATTAGCAGCCCTAATCCCAGCTTCTAGTATTTCATCTAAAATCTCTTTCTCAATTTTTTTCTTTTCAAAACTTCTTATTGACCTATGATTTTTTAATGATGTGATTACTTCATTGCTCATTTAACTTCCCCCCTTTTACCATTGTCCCTAAATTATACCAATACCTATTTAGCAATAGCAGACTTATAATATTATCCATTTTATGGTACAATAATAGTATAGGATAAGTATTTAAATGTAATAAAAAATTCACCACAGGAATGTGGTGAATTTTTGTTTTATATTCAACATAATTTATGAACTTTAAATCTACAATAAATATTTAGCATATCTCCGCACTTATCTGCTTCTATAGTTCCATTGATTTTTTCTATTAAACTTTTTACTATTGATAGGCCAAGTCCTGTACCTTTTCCTGATCTGTTTTTATCTGGCGAACTATTATTAAAATCTATATATCTTCTAAGATTAGCATTAATTCTTGCAGACAGTTCTTCAATATCAAAAGGTTTAGTAATGTAATCATCAGCACCTAATTTAAATAAATCTAGCTTAACTTGTTTTTCCAATTTTGCTAAAATCACAATTACAGGCATTTTTTTAGTTTTCCTTATATTTTTTAGTAATTCTTCACCTGTAATTCCAGGCAACATTAAATCTAACAAAACTAAATGAAAATCTGTATTATCAATATGCAACATAGCTTCTGTTCCAGAATAAGCTTGTCTTACATTGTATCCATTTCTTTCTACAAGCTTTGCTAACATTTTATTTATATCATTATCGTCTTCTACCACTAATATATTAATGTTATTATTCATAATTAATCACCTAACAATACTATAAAATTCTAGTGTTTATCACGTATTTTCTTAATATAGCTTATCATAACCGCTATATGAATTTCAAGTTTGTTTCTCTTGTTTTTGCAATGTATTTAATTTATTATAAATAGACAAAAGCAAAAACTACTAACACAAAGTCAGGTTTATATGATAATATAAATAAAAAAAGGGCAAAGGCCCTTTTCTATATTCCAGTTTTGTTCACTATTGAAGCTTCTCCACCTACTTTAATAATAATTCTTCCAAAACTTTTTTCTACTTTAACTATTATCTCGCTAGGATTATCCATATAGTATCCTTGTTCACAATAAATAGTTGTGTTTTCATCTTCATTAACTTTTATAATTTCATTCTTTATAAGATAAGCTCCTAACGCTCCATTCGAAGTACCTGTTGCACTTTCTTCATCAATTCCTGCTGCAGGACCAAAGTTCCTTGTAGAAACAGTGGAAGTATCATTTTCTGTTTCTACAGTAAATGCATGAACTCCAATCACACCTAAAGAGTTACTATAGTCTGCTAATTTCTTAAAATCAGGATTGATTGATTTTAGCACTTTAAGATTTTTAACAGGAAGCATTATATCTGCAAGTCCAGTAGATACTGCTTGAGGTTTTATCTTAAAAGATTCTATAAAAATATCTTTGCTTGAAATGCCTAGAATATCACAAAGTTCCTTACTATCATCTATTTCAAATAAAAATTTAGGTTCTGCTTGAGTCATTAGAACATTAGATATGTTACCATCATTAAAATTAAGCTCTACATCTAATATACCTGCTTTAGTTTTTTGTCTTATAATTTTTTGATTCTTTCCACCATCGCAAGTTATCATTCCTAGCTTTGCTAAAGTATAGAAACTAGCGATGGTAGCGTGACCACAAAGCTCAACTTCCTGAGTTGGTGTAAAGAATCTAACTTCATAATCATAATCTTCTAGATTCTTAGAATTATTATGCTCTTTTTTACTAGCATTAGGAATTATAAAAGCTGTTTCAGATAGTCCTATCTCTTTTGCAATAATTTGCATTTCTGAGTTGTTAATCATAGAAGCATCTACAACTACACCTGCACCATTACCCCCTTTATTATCTTTAGTAAAAGCATTTACTATATAAACTGATATTCCCATATTTAAATTCCTCCTAAGTTATTCAAGAAATATTTACTTTTATTTCTTAATATATAGTGATATAAAATTATATTATTAGGATTGATACGATATATTTTGTCCTATTTATGATGAAATGCTTGAACGCTTTAGTGATATTGGTCTTAACTAAATTATATCAATTCAATATTTTGTCCAATACCTAATCGAATTGCATTTTTAAATATCATGCAAGCAGTTATATTGTCTTGAATAGACATTCCTGTAGAGTCAAATATAGTAATCTCTTCGTTACTTTCACGTCCCAACTTAGTACCTAATAAGATTTCACCAATTTCTCCATGCAAATCTTTCTCAGTAATGATACCTTCTCTTATTGGGTTTTGTGTCTCACCGCGATGCACACACTGCTGTATATTATCTACAACTATTTTAGCATGTGAGAAAATTTTTGAATCAAGCTCCTGCTTACCTTCCATATCTGCACCAATTGCTATTATATGGGTGCCAGGGCTAATCCATTCATCTTGTATAATAGAATTTTTACTAGATGTTGCAGTGACAATAATATCTGAAGATTTTACAGCTTCCTTTGGCTCGTCACATAGGATAACCTGAATACCAAGCATTGCTTCTATATCTTGCTTATACTTCAACATATCCTCACCTATAGGACTCCAAACTTTTACTGTTTCTATAGGTAAGACCTCTTTAAGTGCTGACACCTGCATTCTAGCTTGATTTCCAGCACCAATCACACCTACAACCTCTGAATTTTTTCTCGCTAGTACCTTAGCAGAAACACCACCAGCCGCACCTGTTCGATATCCTGTAATCAAGCTGCCATCCATTATACATACTGGATAACCATTTTTTCCATCATATAAAGTTATGGTTGCTAAAAGTGTAGGTAAATTATAATGCTTTGGATTATCCCAATAACCAACTGCAGTTTTAACAGCAATCATCTTTGTAGACTTTGAATACCCAGCCTTTAGATCCATTTCTCCATTATAATCTGGTACCTCAATAGAAAGAATCGGTGGCTGAACCACCAATTTTCTATTAAAGTCCTTATATGCTTCTTCTACTGCCGCAATAGTATCTGTCATATTTAATATTTGCTTTACTTCTTTTTGATTAAGTAGCAATGTTTTCATACTAATTGCCTACACAAGTTTCTTTTCAATTAAGTAATTTTCAAAAACTTTTAAATTAGTTTCAAAATCCTTTCGACCATATCCCATTCTAAAATAATTATCTTTAAAGGCATATATATCTGCTGGTAGAAGTAATACTCCTTTTTCCGCAACCAATTTATCGCAGAATTCTCCTATTGGCATATCAATATTCATTTTGTGAAAAGCTATAGGTCCTGCACCTGGTCTGTTATATTTAAATAAATTAGCATACTTTTCAAAAAATTTATCTGCTATTTCAAGGTTTCCTTCAATGATTTTACGATTTCGCTCTAAAATCTCATCACTATGCTTTAAAGCAACAGTTGCAAGATATTCAGCAGTACTACTACAACAAATGCTGGTATAGTGCTTCATCTTTATCATCTTTTCAAGAATTTCTTTATCTTTTGTAGCAATCCAACCAATTCTAAGTCCAGCTAAACCATACGCTTTAGACATTACCCCAAGAGATATAGCTTTTTCATAAATATCTGCAAACCATGGTCGTTTAACCCCATCTAGCTCAATGCCTTTATATACTTCATCACAGAATACATATATCTCATGCTTACGAGCAATGTCGGCAATCTTTCTCATTTCTTCTTCTGTAAATATATATCCTGTAGGATTGTTTGGACTATTAACACAAATTAGTTTTGTATTTGGCTTAATCATTTTTTCTAATTCGTCATAATCTATAGACCAACCATTTTCTACTTGTTTAAGTGACCACTTGGACACTTCACATCCAATAGCATTACCTACCTCATATAGAGATTGATATATTGGAAACTGACATATCATATGATCTCCAGCTTCTAAACACACATTCAAGAAATTAAATATTGGTTCTTGCGCACCAGCATGAACAATGACCTCTTCTGAATTAATATTTTTATAAAGCTTAGAAATTTCTTTTCGTAGTTCTGGACTTCCAGGAACTTCAGTATATCCTAACCATCCATTTAACAATCCTTCTTCTGCTCCAGGCTCAAGAGCTAATAGTTCTTTTACAGACATTGACTCGCAATCTGATTGAGTCAATAAATAAGGAGCTGAGAATTCATGCTTCCCGAAGAATACTTCAAGCTTAAAATCATTTATATGCATAATTACCACCTAACCTTTTCTTATCTTTCTTTTATTATACTTAAATATTTTAACGCTGTATCCATCCATTTGTTGAATGTTAAACCAACCAAGTGTTACAATGGGAGTGATTAAAAAGAATCTATATGATTTCACAATGAAGATTTAATTTATGCATGATTTTAATTTCCATAATAAAATTTTTTTTCTACGAATGAAAAATTAAGAATGAAAGATNNTATTAATCCTTAATTTTTAAGAATTTAAGCTATTTTTATAGAAAATTTATTTTCTAGAGTATGTATTAAGTTTTCACAGTATATCCCCATATATATTTGAACATATAAGGAGGCGATTTCATGGAAAATAGAACATCTAATATAGTAAATATAGAATGGACACCTGATAAAGCCAGTAATATTCCAATTTTCAAACAAATTGTTAACTATATTAGTAATAAAATCTCTAAAGGCGACTGGCTTATTGGTAATAAACTTCCCTCTCAACGTGAACTTGCAAAAATGTTTGATGTTAATAGAAGTACCATAGTTGCGGCTTTAGAAGAACTAACCTCTCTTGGAATCCTAGAAGGTAAATCTGGACATGGCACTACAATTGTTAATAACACTTGGTCTTTGCTACTGTCTACTTCTCCGCCAAACTGGCAGCACTATATTGATTCCAGCATACATAAATCCAACTCTGTTACTATTCAAACTATAAACAAGATGGAATTTGTTGATGGTATCACACGACTTGGTACTTGTGAACTGTCACCTAATTTATTCCCTCGTGGTATGATGGATAAGGTCTTACGAAAATTACCTGAAAGAGCATATGACTTAAACTATTTAGCCCCTCTTGGTCTTCTTGAGCTGCGAAAAGTTTTGAGTCAATACTTAACAAAGTATGGGATATATGTACCACCATCTTGCATACTGATTGTTTCTGGTTCATTGCAGGCTTTACAATTAATTTCAGTATGTATGCTACGACCTGGTTCAACTGTATTTGTTGAATCTCCATCTTACTTAAACTCACTACATATTTTTCAATCTGCAGGAATGAAGCTTAGTGGACTTCCTATGGATAGTAGCGGTATTACTCCTTGGGCTCTAGATAGAAATCGCTATCTAAAAGAAACACCTTTGCTATATACCATACCCACTTTTCATAATCCAACTGGTATAGTTATGACAGAAGCAAGGCGTATGGAACTTTTAGATTGGTGTAAAAATAACCGTTTACCAATCATAGAAGATGATGCATATAGAGATCTATGGATAGATGAACTTCCTCCTCACCCATTAAAAGCTCATGATAAAAACGGTATAGTTCTATATATGGGAAGTATATCAAAATCCCTAGCACCAGGCCTTCGTATAGGTTGGTTAGCTGGACCTGAATCTATTGTAGAGCGTCTAGGAGATGTAAAAATGCAAACAGATTATGGATCAAGTTCCCTTTCACAATGGGCATTGGCAGAATTGCTGGAAAGCGGACTTTACGATCAGCATTTACTCAGTCTAAGAAAAAATTTAAAAGAGCGTCGTGATTTAGTTTTACATACACTAGAATCTCATTTTAAAGATATCGCTACTTGGAATGTTCCTGCTGGAGGATTTTATATTTGGTTAAAGCTTAACAAAAATATTTCAACGGATAGATTATTTGACTTAGCTTTAAAGGAAAAACTTCTAATAACTCCTGGAAGCATATATGATTTTTCAAAAAACCAGCATATACGTATTTCTTATTCCTATGCTGCACCTGACGAATTAGTAAAAGGCTTAATTAAATTATCAGAATTAATTGAAAAGATGTACCAATAAGATAAAGTTTATATTTATTATAAAATATAAATAATAATACACTTATATAAATCAGGAAATACCAAAAAAATAAAAGTAGTGAAGTAAAATAATATTAATTATTTTACTTCACCACGAGTTTAGGCATTTTCTTTCAAATACTTTATCTTATTTGACCATTTCCAAATATTATATACTTGTTACTAGTAAGTTCTTTAAGGCCCATTGGACCTCTTGCATGTAGTTTTTGAGTACTTATACCTATTTCTGCTCCAAATCCAAATTCCTCTCCATCAGTAAATCTAGTGGAAGCATTTACATAAACTGCCGCTGCATCTACACGTTGATGGAACTTTTGAGAATTATTATAGTCCTTTGTCACTATAACTTCAGAATGTCCTGAGCCGTATTTATTTATATGTGCTATAGCTTCATCTACATCCTTTACTACTTTTATGCAAATTATGTAATCTAGATATTCCTTATAATAGTCCTCTTCATCTGCTAGTATTATAGCATTTACTATTTCTATAGAGCTTTTATCGCCTCTAACTTCTACTTTTCTTTTCCTTAATTCATCCACTATTACTGGAATAAATTCTTTTGCTACATCTTCATGAACAAGTAATTTTTCCTCAGCATTACAAACTGCTGGTCTACTAGTTTTTGCATTAATAACTATTTCTTTTGCCATTTCTAGGTCGCAGTTTTTATCAACGTAAACGTGGCAGTTTCCTGTTCCTGTTTCTATCACTGGCACTGTAGCATTTTCTACTACTGATTTTATGAGTCCTGCTCCTCCTCTTGGTATTAGCACGTCTATATATTCATTTAACTTCATCATTTCTTTAACAGTTTCTCTACTTGTATCTTCTATTAACTGGATACAATCTACTGGTAATTGAGTGTTTTCAAGTGCTCCCTTTAATACTTCTACTATTTTTTTGTTGGAGTTTATAGCTTCACTTCCACCTCTTAATATTGTTGTATTACCTGATTTTAAACATAATCCCACTGCATCACAAGTAACATTTGGTCTTGCCTCGTATATTATTCCTATTACTCCTAGAGGCACTCTTTTTTTCCCTATTTGTAATCCATTTGGTCTAATTACTATTGAACTTACTTCACCTATAGGGTCTTCTAATCCTGCTACTTGTATTAAGCCACCGCTCATTCCTTTGATTCTATCTTCATTTAGAAGCAATCTATCTACCATTGATTCTGATATTCCTTTATTTCTTGCATTTTCTATATCAATTTTATTTGCTTCTATTATGTACTTAGAATTTGCTAATAAAGCTTTTGCCATTTCATTTAAAGCTTTATTTTTTTCATTTGTTGAAATGTTTGATAATATGTACGAAGCTTCTTTTGCTTTTTTACCTTTTAAAATCAACTCTTTCATCTAAACTTATCCCCTTTATGTTTTGCTTAAATTTCTTTTCCAAGAAATAAAGTTCCTACCTCTTCTCCATTTAATATATCAACAAGTATGCTTGGATCTTCTCCATTTGCTAATATCATATTTGTACCATTATCAGTTACACATTTTGCTGCATGTATTTTAGTTTCCATGCCACCTGTACCTAATGTACTTCCTGCACCTTCTGCAAAGCTTTCTATTTCATCAGTTATAGATTTTACCTCTTTTATAAGCTTTGCATCCTTGTTTGTTCTTGGATTAGAATCATAAAATCCATCGATATCTGATAATATTACTAAAAGATCTGCATTCACAATAGTAGAAACTACTGCTGCTAAATTGTCATTATCTCCAAACCTAGATACATTTTCAATTTCATCTATAGATACACTATCATTTTCATTTACTATTGGAATTATTCTACTTTCTAACAAAGTTTCAAAAGTGTTTACAACATTATTTCTACTTCTTTCACTTTCTATATTATCTCTTGTTAGAAGTATTTGACCTACTGAGTAGCCATACTCTCCAAATAATTTGCTATAAATATTCATAAGTGCTACTTGACCTACAGATGCTGCTGCTTGTTTTTCTCTAATAGTTTTTGGCTTTTTCTTTAAATGCATTTTACTTACTCCAACACCTATAGCTCCAGATGTTACAAGGATTACTTCTTTCCCGCTATTTATTAAGTCAGATATTGACATAGCTATTTTTTCAATTCTTCCTAAATTTATGTTTCCATTGCTGTAAGTTAAAGTTGATGTACCAATTTTTATAATTATTCTTTTTGATTCTTTAATACTTTCACGATATTTCATTTCTCTTCCCTTTTAGGCATTAAAATAAAATAATTAGCCAAAGATTTACCGTCTATTTCTTATTGATGAAAAATACACTGATAGTAAATTTTGAAGGATTATAATACAAAATGCTAGTTAATGACTAGTTATTTTTAAAAATGCCTTAGTTCCTTTCAATAGTTTTATTCGTTAGTTAAACTAATAATAATATTATCATAAAAACATAAGTTTATTAATACTACATGTATATGCTTTTAAATATTTTGATTTGTAATTTTAACCAAGTTAAAATAATTCACAAATTAAATCAATGTATAGTTAAGAATTCACAATTGTAGGGGCGAACACTGTTCGCCGCTACAGTTAATCAATTCTAAATTTCTCAGTTTCCACTGAGAAATATATACACAGTATTATTATATCTAATAACATGCTTTTAAATCATAGTGTTAACAGATATTTTTATATTACTTTTAAATTTATTCACATAATAAATTCTTTAGTTTTATAGTTATTACTACTATTTATCAATTCATTATTTATAAGACAAATAGAATACCTTTATTACACTAATAATAATGCAAAATATATATTAAAAAGCTCTTAAAATGACATATGTCATTTTAAGAGCTTTTTATTTAATATATGCTCGAGATAGACTTTTCTCTCTATTTCGGCTCATTTACTTTATTATTTATCGAACCAAATAAAATTTCTATCGCTCTCTGCTTCCCAGAATTTCATAGTAATCCCATCTTCTACACTATTATATTGTTCTACAGGTATCTTAAATTTTAAGTGATTCTTGCCTGCACTCAATCTTGTACCGCTAGTCTTCATAAATACATCACCATTTGGCGGATTAAAAAAGCTAACATATCTATCTATGCCACTTTCATATGTTACGAAAAATTCTACTTCATTTCCGTTGTTATACATCTTCCAACTTTCTATTTTTAAATCATTTGCTAAAATATCTGAAGCAAAAGTCACATCTACTGCTTTATTCATATCACTATCTAATATACTGTCGTCTATAAGCTGATTTGTTACTATTTTCTGATCTAGATTAAACCAAATAAAATTCCTATCATCCTCTGATTCCCAAAATTTCATAGTAATTCTACCTTTTGAACTATTATATTGTTCTACAGGTATCTTAAATTTTAAGTTATTCTTACCGGCACTCAATTTCATACCGCTAGTCTTCATAAATATATCACCATTTGGTGGGTTAAAGAAGCTAACATATCTATCTATACCACTTTCATATGTTACAAAAAATTCTACTTCACTTCCGTTGTTATACATCTTACAACTTTCTACCTTTAAATTATTCGCTGAAATGTTTGGAGTAAAAGTTATATCTACAGCTTTGTTTATATCACTATCTAATATACTGTCATCTATAAGCTGATTTGAATTAAACCAAATAAAGTTTCTATCACTCTCTGTTTCCCAGAACTTCATGGTAATTGAGTCTTTTACATTATTATATTGGCTTACAGGTATCTTAATTTTTAAGTTATTCTTGCCAGCACTCAACTTTGCACCACTATTTTTCATGAATATATTACCGTTCGGTGAGTTAAAAAAGCTTACATATCTATCTATATCGCTTTCATATGTTATAAAAAATTCTACTTCACTTCCGTTATTATACATCTTCCAACTTTCTATTCTTAAATCATTTGCTGAAATATTTGGGGTAAAGTTTATATCTATAGCTTTGTTTATATCATCATCTAATATCTTGTCATCTATAAGCTGATTTTCTACTACTAAAGTCTCTGTTCGCCCTATATTTATTCTGTCTGAAACCTTGCCTATTCCTACTGATGTTGATTGAATCATAGCAGAGTTTACTATACTCCCCTGATTAACTACAGTAGCATTTACAGGAACAGTGCTTCCTATTAATATAGAAAGAGCCAATCCCCCTGGCATTGCTAACGAAACTATCTTCTTCCTTGTCGTTTTTGATAAATTTTTTCTAATATCCATCTCATTCTCCTATCTAATAATTATAAATTTAACTTAATCAAATCATATAAATTGTAATTATTTATTATTTTATATTTACAATATCTTTGTAAAATCAAATACTTTTATATCCTTTTTTACCAATATGTTCATATATTCCACGATAAATTATAAACTCCTCTTTATATAGATACCTCCATATTTTTTATATATAACATTATTGCTTCAACTATCAAATCAGTTTAAATGTATAAAATATATGTTTAAAGCAAATGCATAAGTTTTACTGCTATTGAACTGTTGAAATAGCTAAAAGCAAAACCCAAAATAGGAGTTATAAAATCAAAGAAAAATTATAATAAGGCTAATTATAAAAAGTAATCGTTATAAATGGTAGATATAATAAGAAGATCAAGGTTTATAAAAAACACTCTTTTGAAGGATTTATTAATACAAAAAAATAAGAATCCACCAGCTTAACTGGTGGTATTTATATCGTCCTATAAGGACATTTTGCTAATATTGGAGCTGTCGCATTAGCAGTTAAAAACTGCTAGTGCGATAACCCCTTCTCTCTCTCTGGATTTACAAAATGTAAGTCTAACTTAATTTAGAGAATTTAAATTTCTCTTGTTCATTATATAAAATTATTTATCCTTAGAAGATAGAGGTCCTTTAATATCAATAGTATAGGATCCATTTGTTCCAGAGAACTTGTATACAAGTAAATAATATCTTCCAGCTGAAGGAGCATCATATGATCCTGCTAATTTTCCGTTGTCACTATCAGTAGCATATGCTACACAATTGTCATGATCGGATTCACTATAAAGCATCCAATTCATTCCTATAGCATCTTCATTATTTACTGCAATATCAATTTCTCCTGCTGAAGTAACATCAAAGTAGAAAATATCTTTTCCATTGTTTTCATCAAGGATTCCTTTAGTAATTGTATTAGGAAGTATAGATCCATTTACATCTTCAAAGGTATCATCTGTATCTGCCGGAGATTTATCCTCAGAAGATAGAGCTCCTTTAAGATCAATAGTGTAGGATCCACTTTCTTCAGAGTACTTGTACACAACTAGATAATATCTTCCAGCTGAGGGAGCATCATATGATCCTGTTAATTTTCCGTTATCTCTATTAGTAGGATAGGCTACATAATTATCATGATCGGATTCACTATAAAGCAACCAACCCATTCCTATGTCACTTTCATTATTTACTGCAATATCAATTTCTCCTGCTGAAGTGACATCAAAGTAGAAAATATCTTTTTCATTACTTTCATCAAGGGTTCCTTTAGCAATCGTATTAGAACGTATAGGTCCATTTGCAGTTTCAAATGTATCATTTGGTTCTTGAGAAATTAAAATATCTGTTGAAGAATTATCCTTAGAAGCTAGAGCCCCTTTAACATCAATAGTATAGGATCCACTTGTCCCATGGTGATTGTACACAACCAGATAATATCTTCCAGCTGAAGGAGCATCATATGATCCTGTTAATTTTCCATTGTCTCTATTAGTAGCATAAGCTATATACTTATCATAATCAGCTTCGCTATAAAGCACCCAATTCATTCCTATGGCATTTTCATCGTTTACTACAATATCAATTTTTCCTGCTGAAGTAACATCAAAGTAGAAAATATCTTTTCCATTGTCTTCATCAAGTGTTCCTTTAGCAATTGTATTAGAAAATATAGGTCCATTTGCAGTTTCAAAGGTATCATTTGGTTCTTGAGAGATTAAAATATCTTTGGGAGAATCATCAATTACGTTAACTGACGTACTCTCAGAATTATAAGCTCCTTTATCATCAGTTACAGTAAGTTTAACATTATAATTACCATCCCTTGTATATAAATGAGTAGGATTAGGGTCATTGCTAGTAGTTCCATCACCAAAATCCCATAGATATGAAACTATTTTACCATCAGAATCAGTAGAGCCATTACTACTGAAATTTATAGGATTATTTATAGTTCCTGTGTAAGGTCCATTTATCTTAGCTACAGGAGTGCTATTAAAATCTGCGGTATTAGCAAGTATTCCTTGAAATACCACTTCAAATTCAGCATTATTTGATGAATCCACTTTGTAGTTAACAAAATAACAACTAAGAGTTTTATATCCACTCCAAGGATAACTATTTAATGTGTTTAAAAAATTATTTGCAGTACTGTTCATTAACTTCCAATCATTTAATTTCCCTTCTGAAGTTCCTAGCGTATACGTTCCACGAAGAGTAAATGTATTAAAGAAAGGAGATTGCTGCTTTTCAGTAGAAACGTTTTTTAGCTTTGCAACAGATGTAATATCTGAAAAAATCTCTAATTCATTTTTATCTGCATGTTTAACTAAGTAATCATCAGAAACTAATGGAACTGTTAATGTGTCCACATTGTCTACTAAATACTGCATATGATTTTGATATTCAGTGTTAAGGGCCTTATCATTACTCATTGTTTTAATGTAATTATCATATTGCTTTACATCATCTGATTTTATAGAATCTGCTAATTTATTGTATAAATCTAAATTGTTATTATACAAGTAGTTATTAAATGCAAATCCATAATGATAAAAGCTCCAGCCACTACTATAGCCTGAATGAACCAATTGATCTACAGTGTATCTTTCTGAAGGATTATTAGATATTGAGCCTACAATAGAGTATCTTGGTAATATATCTTGGGTACGAGTAGATCCTGCAAAAAATTCAGCACTACCTTCTTCATACCAACAAAGTCTCTCATTTTTATAAAGTTCAGTTTCTCCCCACATACCAGGTACAAGGTATCTTCCCTGAAGGTAATGAGTAAACTCATGACGGAATAATTCTTCAAGTGAATATATGCTCTGTTCTGGAGTTCTTTCATAGGTAAAGAATGTACCCTTACCTTCAATATATATACCTCCATTATCAGTACTATAGCCGTATAAAGTTGAATTCATTTTGTATTCATCTGGTGTGTTATAAACAACAACTGTTAACACATCATCTGCACTAGGCCCTTTGTCTATAGGCGTATCATCTCCAAAAATTCTATAAAACTGAGAGTTTACTTCTTTTGTAGCCCAGTAAAGTCGTTGAACTTTATCAATGGATATTTTATCTCCTGCTTTAAATACAAATTTTCCATCATCAAATATATATGTTTTAGGTAAATAATGTTGTTTTCCTTCTTCTTTTAATTTGCCTATATCAATTATATTTCCATAATAGTCTTCACCATTAAAATTCCTATATATCTGATCAGCAGCTTTAAAATAAGATGAACTTAAATAAGGATAAATTTTTAAAGCATCTGTAAGCATTTTATTACAATCATTTGGATTGCTTGCATATTTTGATAATTCTCCAATATAATAAATACCACTATCTATTACCCATTCATTATCACTATTAACATTTCCTTTTATAGCAATTTTGCTTAACTCACTAATATAAGAATCAATATTTTTATAATATGGAGTCTTTTCAATAGGTGTACCCTCCCAAAGGTATTTGTCCATTGTATAGCTAATACCTTTAAGCATATTGAATAAAGCAGTCCCCTTTGAGTATTGCTGTGTGTAATCATCAAAATTTTCGTTGTACTGCTTCAAAATTGGAACAGCATAATTAACTACTTCTAAATCGACTGACGTAGCATTAATTAGTAGACCTGTAGAAGCAATTATCTCATCTTGTTCTTTTGTACCCAATTTAAAGTTTGGATTTTTTTCAATTGCCAATATAGCAGGTATACATTTATCGCGATTAGCTTTAGTATTAATTGATTCAAGTTCTTTGTTATAAAAACCTAAATAGTTTCCTGCTCTAACTACCTCAATAAGAGTAGTGAGCCCCTTTGTATCATAAGATGTAAATTGACTTCCTCTTTCTTCAATAGCATCAATAAGTGCTTGCATACGATTTGTATTACTGTAAAACTCCTGTGCATCAGTGTTATATTGAAAAAGATCTGTAATATCACTCCATTCAATAGTAACGAGAAGATTAATAAGGCTTGTATAATCCATACGGTTTAAATCAGACATAGAATATTTTTCTGCACTTAATTTTTCTGCTCCAAATGCTCTTATATTTGATTTCTCTATTGCCTGTCCACTAATTT
This sequence comes from Clostridium sp. UBA6640, assembly GCF_002455975.1. Classification (GTDB taxonomy): domain Bacteria; phylum Bacillota; class Clostridia; order Clostridiales; family Clostridiaceae; genus Clostridium_J. The sequence continues at coordinate 24,743 of NZ_DKLM01000001.1, read as the reverse complement.
CCCCTGGTATATCAGAAGGGCTATCTGACAAAATAGAACTTTCATCTTTAACCCTTTTTATATTATCAAGACAATTATCATGAGGAACCTCTTCACAATTAAGCATTTGTTCCATAGTAGGATTAGGGATAGCTTCAGAGTTTTCATTAGGTAATGCATAAATTAGGCCTTGGGAATTCGTCACAATTAATGTAGTTATGACCAATGTGCTCAATGCTTTGGATAAAGTTGGTTTTTTGAAGTTTCCTTCAGTTAAATTAGATTTAAAATGTAACTTCTTTATCATACTTTTACTCCTTATGTTTGTTAATTTTTTACTAAGATAGGGCAGGTTATTTTTAATAATTTGATACATAAATTAAATAACCATAAAGTTGTTCTAAGGATTACGAGAACCCTTTTCTTCTCTGAGACGTACCCCTGACTTAAAACTCATGGTAGAGTAGAGATAAGAATTATGAAAATAAGATAAATGCAATAAATATAATTCTACTTTTTATGTAATATAATCACTTCCCCCTATAACTTTTTTAATACATTTCTAGAAAATATATTATTTAATAATACAATTATACATAAATGGTAAAATTTTTAAAAATGCTAAATAATCCTAATTTTTGAAAATAGTTTTAATTTCCTTCAATTTAAACAAATAAATGAAAAAATACTACAATTTACATAATTTTAATAAATATAACATTTTAAATTCAATAAAAGTTTGTAAAGCCTTGTCCTATCAGCATCAGCATCCGCTAGTGCAAGATTATATTTCAAAATAATCATTTCATTATATAAATTTCTATAGATATTTTAAGGCAGTTTTTTTTACATATTATTACTATTTTAGAGCAATATATCCATAATATAACTTTTTTAAATTTTTTCAAAAATTTAAAGATCTATGAATAGACTAATGATTAAAAATTCGTTTCCATCAAGTGGCAGCTACTTAAAAACTATATAAAAAAAGTTCCTTTTTCTAAAGGAACTTTTTTTATAATCTATCTATTTTATAATTTATCAAAATAAAATCTATTTAAATATCTTAATACGTTCTTCTAGTGGTTGGAACTCTTTTTCACTTGGTTCTGCTGTTGGCTTACCAAATGGCATTTGTGCAATTTGCTTCCAGCTTTCTGGTATATTCCATTCTTTCTTTACATCATTTTCAATAAGCTCAGTATAATGTTGAAGTGATGCTCCAAATCCTTCAATTTCTAATGCAGTCCAAATAGCAAATTGGTGCATTCCACTTGATTGTTGAGACCAAATTGGGAAATTATCTTTATAAGCAGCAAATTGTTGTTGAAGAGATTCTACTACACTATTATCTTCAAAGAATAAAACTGTACCATATCCACTTTTAAATGAATTTATTTTTTCTTCAGTAGTGCCAAATTTATCTGCTGGTACAATCTTTCTCAATGCTTCCTTTGTAATATCCCATAATTTATCATGATGTTCTCCTAACAATAGAACTACCCTTGCACTTTGAGAGTTAAATGCTGATGGTGTGTGTTTCACCGCATGTTCTATAACCTCTTTTATTCTATCATCAGAAACTACAGCTTCCTTGCTAATTCCATAAAATGTGCGTCTATCTTCAATAGCAGTTAAAAATTCTTTTGACATTTAACATACCTCCAAATATATAATTTTTTTGTTATTTATAAATAAATTTAATATTAATCTTGTTTTTTCATTTCTAAAACTATAATATGAGAAGTTTCTTTTGCTTTAACTAGAATATCTTCCTCAACTATTTCCATTCCATCTCTTTCATTTAATTCAACTTCGTTAACTAATAAAACTCCTTCTATTTGAACTAAATATGCCTGTCTTCCTTCCTTTACTGAAAAACTAATCTCTTTTCCTTTTTCAAGTTCTAAGGAATAAACATTAATATCTTGATTTATTTTTATTGGGGCATCACCGTCTTTGCTTGAAGCTATATGAAGCCATTTATTTTGCCTGTCATTCCAATTAAATCTATAATCCCCATAGTTAGGTTCGTATCCTTTTTTATCAGGGAAAATCCATATTTGTAAAAGTCTTAATGTATCTTTCCCAAGATTATGCTCACTATGATAAACTCCTGTTCCTGCACTCATGTATTGAACATGACCACGAGTTATAGTGTTTTTATTACCCATGCTATCTCTATGAGTAAGTTCACCATTAACAACATATGATATTATTTCCATATCTCTATGAGGATGAGTGTCAAACCCTGTATTAGATTGGACCAAATCATCATTTATAACTCTTAAAACTCCAAAATTTATATTATCAGGATTATAATACTCAGCAAATGAAAAGTGAAATTTGCTCTTTAACCATCCAAGATTACTACTCCCCATATTTTTATTTTCTACTTTTCTTAACATCTCATATCACTCCTCTTTTATATTCTTACTAACTCTACTCTTCAATATTCATATATGCTCAATAAAAATATTTTATCTCCTTACATATAATTATTTAGATTAAATAATTTACTTAGTTACATTTAGTAACTTACTTTAATTTTATTATTACACTCTAATTACAATTAGTCAAGATATTTTTTTAAAATAAAAAGAATCTCTTATTAATTTTAAGAGATTCTTTTATTATTTAAATTAATTCCATTTTTCTGCCCATTTTTGAATTTCATCCATAGCATTTTTAAGGTCATGTCCCTTTTCTGTAAGTTCATATTCTATACGTACAGGTGTTTCTGGATAAACTTTTCTAATAACAATTCCTTCGCTTTCTAATTCTTTAAATCTTTCTGTGAGCATACGAGCACTCATATTAGGAATTGCATCTGCTATATCAGAAAAGCGCTTTTGTCCTCCTAGCAATGTTCTTATAATCAATCCATTCCATCTTTTCCCTAATAATCCAAAAGCATTTTCAAACTTTGGACACATATGATATTTTTCCATATCCAATCACCACCTCCATACATTTTATCATGCATACTTAAAAAAAGTAAGTAAGTTATTATATTTATGTACATAATGATATATTATTATGCTGCTTATTTTAATATATAGAATTACTGTGACTTAATCGCTATTGAATTTACTATTTATGTACTAAGAACCCATAAGACGATATACTTTTTTTACAGTATCAATTTTATAGTTAAAATAAATCTATATATTTTATTAAGTATCTGTTGAAACACTATCCCAATTATTATTATATGCGCCTTTTCCAATAAGCCAATTTAATCCCCAATGACGTTCAAATACTACACCTGGATCTATTCCTGCTGGTGGATTTTCTCCATGTATACTAGCATCTACACAAGCCCAGTTATAACGATAAATTAAATCTGCTTCATCTAATATTTCCTCTATGCTTCTCAGTTTAACTGTTTTCATAAAATCATTAAAATCTTCATAATCTGCCACTGCACGAATTGCAAAATTGCAGTCACATATTTGTGAAGGGTATTCTAGCTTATCTACAATACCTAATGCCCAAATAAGCGTCCAATATGCTTCGTACTTCCATGCCATATTAATTACCTCTTGTTTATTTGAACTTCCAAAAATAATTTTCTTCTCATTATCAGTTAACTCTTCTTTTACTTTATACTTATCTAAAAGGCCCTTAAAAAACTCTCTAGCTTCTTCAATATTCTCTCCACTATTAATATCACAAGCTACTTGAATAGAAATTAAACAAGCAATAGCACGTTTAGCTATTTCTTCTGCACTTCGCACCTCTATTTCATTTACACCCTCAATAACTGGAAGTCCTTCCATATATGGAACCTTATTATCTTTTAATATTTCTATAGATTTTTGTTTTCTTTCTAATGGACTCATACTCTTTCCCCCTTATCTTTTAAAGTTACTTCTTGAATCTATAACCTCAACATTCCCATATTGAATTATTTTATGTTTTTTGCTAATACTTGTCTATGAAAATATAGATACTACCATAAATAAATTTCCAATTATTGTACTAAACATACAAGATACTATATCATATGAATTGCCAAAATCAAATTATAGGATTTTTACTTATGCGGGTCTTATCAATGACAAAACCTTTGATTTATACTATGTTTACTCAATTGATCTATATTATACTTTATTTATTTTATAATCTTTTTAAAACTTTCTCCCCTACATATATATTCTCATATACCTCCTTATAAACTCTAATTAATTTATAAAAAATTTAGTTAATTTTATATTTTTTTGTTGACTTACTATATTAAATAGAATATACTCTTAATAAATTAAAATGAAAACAGATATTAAAACTTGTTTTTGTTTTTCTACGAGAAATATTATTAATTATGAAATAAAACTGGAGGTAATTATGAATACTTTAATAAACAAACAAGCACGATTTAGTTTTTATAGCCAATTTATATAGGGTTTGTATCAAGTTATAAATTTTATTAAATTTTAACATGGATACAAGCCCCTTAAGACTTACCGATAATTAGGGATTGTATCTGTGTTGGCTATATTGTTTATAATGTTATTCATTATTACTACATTTATAAAGTCACGCAGATTATACTGTGTGGCTTTTCTATATTCAAAAATAAGCCACCTGGGTTATTCTATGTGGCTTTTTTATATTCAAAAATAGGCCACATGGATTATACCATGTGGTTTTTTTATACAAAATAAATTTTAAAAGGAGTGTTTTTTATGACAGGAATTATATCTGTAGTAATACAAAGTTTAATTTTATCAATTATGGTATTAGGTATTTATATCAGCTATAAAATTTTAGATTTCCCAGACTTATCTGTTGATGGAAGTTTCTCATTAGGAGGAGCCATCATTGCTTTCTCTTTAACTAACAATATCTCTCCAATAATGGGAACTTTGTTAGCTATGATATGTGGTTTAATTTCTGGTCTTGTTACTGGTGTTTTACATATCAAATTTAAAATTTCTAACTTACTTTCAGGTATTTTAGTTATGGGTATGCTTTACTCTATTAATCTAGGCATAATGGGGAAGTCAAATATTCCACTATTTGACCTCAATCATCTATTTAATATAGGCATTTCTCCACTAGTATTAGTTGCAATAATTGTATTGTTTTGCAAACTTATTTTAGATTTATTCTTAACTACTGGTCTTGGATACACATTAAAAGCTGTTGGTGATAATCCTCAAATGGTTAAATCATTAGGAATTGATATTAGTATTATAAAAATATTAGGATTAATGCTATCTAATGCTCTTGTTGCTTTATCTGGTAGCTTGTTTGCTCAATTTCAAGGGTTCTCTGATGTTAATTTAGGGATTGGTACTTTAATACTTGGAATAGCGTCAATTATAATTGGCATCTCCATATTTAAGAGATTTACATTCATTAAACCCACAACATCTATATTATTAGGGACTTTAATCTACCAATTTACAATTTATTTTGCAATAGATCTAGGTATAGTACCTCCTAACAACTTAAAATTAATGACTTCTATAGTAATAATTTTATTCTTAAGTGTTGGTAACTTAAATGTTTTTGCCAATAGCAATAGTAATTATAAAAATTTAAAGAGAAGAGGTGCTTTAGATGTTACAGATTAAAAATATTTCAAAAACATTCCCTAATCCATATGGAGATCCTAATATAATTTTCAAAGATCTTTCCTTAACTATAAATAAAGGCGAATTTGTTAGTATTATCGGAAGTAATGGTACAGGTAAATCTACTTTACTTAATATAATTTCAGGTTTTCTAAAGGAAAGCAAAGGAGATATTTTATTAGAGGGTAATAATTTAACAAAGCTAGCTGAACACAAAAAAACTCAGCTAATAAGCAGAGTGTTCCAAGATCCAAGTTTAGGTACTTGTCCTTCTATGACAGTTAAAGAAAATCTATCCTTAGCTTTAAACAAAGGAAGTTTACTAAACCTTAAAAAATGTCTCCGCCATAAAACTGAAGTTATGGAAGATTTATTAGAAAACATATCACTTGATTTAAAAAAATATTTAGATGTTCAAGTAAAATATCTATCAGGTGGTCAAAGACAAGCGCTTTCTCTAATTATGTCCACTATCACAAATCCAAAGGTTTTATTATTAGATGAACATACTGCTGCTTTAGACCCTAAGACTTCAGATGAAATTATAGATTTAACTAATAAAATTGTTAGGGAAAAAAATATAACCACACTAATGGTAACTCATAATCTAAAGCATGCTATTAGTTATGGTAATAGACTTATAATGCTTCATAAAGGAGAAGTGATTTTAGATATAAGTGGTGAGGAAAAATCAAATATAAGTATAGAAGAAATACTAAATAAATTTGAATATGCAGTTTAAAATATAAAGCTTAATTAGTTAATATGTAGATTTAACTACATATATAAAAATAAAATTTAGGAGGATTATATTATGAAAATAAAAAATAAGTTAATGAGTTTAATTTTAGTAGGAACAATTGGAGTTTCCTTACTTACAGGTTGTTCTAAGGATAATAATGATAAATTATCTGATTCAAATAAGGATATCGAAACAATAGGCATTACTCAGCTAGTAGAACACCCATCTTTAGATAAAGCAAGAGATGGCTTCATAAAAGCACTAGAAGATAACGGGTATAAAGATGGAGAAAATATAAAAATTGATTACCAAAATGCTCAAAATGATATGCCTACAACTCAAATGATTGCAAATAAATTTGTATCTGGCAAAAAGGATTTAATATATGCTATATCAACGCCATCAGCTCAATCAGCTTACAATGCAACTAAAGATATACCGATATTAATAACTGCTGTTACTGATCCAGTTGCTGCTGGCTTAGTAAAATCTATAGATAAACCTGAAGGAAATGTATCAGGTACATCAGATTACATATCTATAGATAAAAATTTAGAGTTAATTAAAATGTTTATCCCAGATGCTAAAACTATAGGTGTTTTATATAATACCAGTGAAGTAAATTCAAAGATACAAGTTGATACTCTAAAAGAGTATGCATCTAAAAACAATTATAAAGTTGTAGAAAAAGGTGTCTCCTCTTCAATGGAAATTAGTCAAGCTATGTCTAGTTTAGTAGGTAAAATAGATGTTTTATATGTTCCAACAGATAACTTAATTGTTTCATCTATGCCAATAGTTTCTAAAATTGCTACTAATAATAAAGTGCCAGTAATATCTTCTGAAGATGGTTCTGTCAAATCTGGTGCACTTGCATGTCAAGGTATAGACTATGAAAAATTAGGTTATAAAACTGGAGAACTTGCTGTTAAGGTTCTAAATGGTGAGGAAATATCTAATATCCCTGTAACTATGTTAGATGATACTCAAATAATAGTTAATGAAGATACACTAAAATCTCTTTCTTTAGAAAAAATTGATGATAAAAACATAACATATATTAAAACTGAAAAAAATTAATTATGAATATGGTAAAAAAATAAAAATATATATTATCATGAAGCAAAGCCCATATTGATAAAATAATTAATATGGGTTTTGTGTATTTCAATAGCAGATATTTACACTTTAATCATAATTTAAAATAATATAATAGATCCTAATTGTAATATATAACATAAGCTTTATCTCCAAGTCATTTCTTTTTCATATTATACTAAAAATAGAGCGTAGATAGTCTACACTCAGTTTGAATACATGGCATATAATTTATAAATATAAGCTGATGCCAATCAATTGCGGCTAGTAATTGTAAGCTCATACTTTTATCTTTTTAACTCTTCTACAAATTTTCTAATTTCTCTAAACGCTAGTATTAAATTATCAACAAATTCATCAGCTTTCTCTTTCTCCGATACTTTTGATGATAAATTTATTACTATATTATCTTTATTCATCGTATAAAACATTCCCAATCCTTCTTCTACTTGTGGACCAAAAGCACAATATCTTATAGCCTTTCCACCAACTCCACTAGTAGAAATAAAGTCTGTTTTTAGCTCTATATATCCTTTATCCTTAAATATATCTGGCAATTCCTGCATATTTAATTCCTGTGCAAACTTACTTTGCATTTGTGCTAATCCAAATAAATGTCTTTCTACTCCGTGACCAGCTTGACATTCTTTGATTCTAGATACATGAGCATTAGAAGCTTTTTCTAATAGTTCATATATAGCTTCTTTTTCCAACTTATTCTCATTAAATGCTTTAGCAAACTCTAATTTCTCAAGGCTTGATGATCTTGCACATTCAGTTCTTCCTTGTCTAAAGTTTCTTACTGAAACCGGCTCATATGTACTTCTTATTTTACCAAAAGTTTTATACTGTGCTACTTGAACAGCTATATGAAAATATGCATCTGGGCTTATTTTAAGTTCTTTTATCTTGTCACTTCCAAAGTCATTAAAATACTGTAAATTTAAATAGTATTCTTGTGATCTTTTAGTCTGCTCTTTTTTTGCACCATCTAAAAGCTCTTTAGTCTCATCTGTTAATGTAAACTCTATTTTTTTAGATAATATATATTGACTGCTAATATCAATAATATTAAGTTCACTTTCTAATTCATTGTTTATAATCTCTAACAATCCAAACATTATTGACCCATCAAAACCTGTATGTTCTATACTTGCACCTATTTCTTTATTTCTATTTATTATAAACTGTAATGACTTATCAAAGCATCTATTATCCCCATTAGATAATAATAAATCATATACTGTTTCTTTTTGATCTTTATTAGAATCATCTATACACATAACAAATAGTGCATCTCTTACTTCTTCAAAGCTCCTTAAATTTTCTTCTGATACTAAAATTTTATCTAATATTTTTTTAGCATCTTCCCTTTCTGAACAAGTATAGATAAATGGATTATAAGCTTTTTCTTCATCATCTTTTGTTATAAGCTCTATAGCCTTATTTATATTTTGTGGATGTATTCTTAATCCATTTTTATCACTTAACATTACTTTATATATATTATTTTTACTAAATATAATACAATAATTATCTTCTTTAGAAAAGTCGCCTACATAATATTTATCTATATTACTATCAGCTATCCTCATACTCTTAAATACTCTTAAATAGAGTTCCATACATAAAGGATTTCCTTTTATCATATCAATAGGAAATTTCTCATCTACTATTTGATGGTATATTCCTGTTGCTACAAATGCAATATTACTTAAAATCTCTTCTAATGTATATTTATCTTTATATTTATCATTATTTAATAATGCACAAAAGCTTACTCTTGGAATTATTGAATATCTAACTCCTAGATACATCTCATCCCACATTGGGAATAACCAGCTTTTATTACCTTCTATATTCTCTTTATATTGCAAAAGTTTTTTTTGGAGTTTTTCGCCTTCTCCGCCTTTTTTACCAAACTCTTCTACTACCAATTTAGTTTTTTCAAAATCATTATTTGATAATATTGGCTTAACCCATGATAGATATTTTTCTAATGTTTCATTAAGATTTGGTATAGGTAATTCATCTAAAGTTTCTTCATACCTTAGCATTTATACATCTCCTTTCTATTTTCCGAGTATGAACAAATACATAAAAATAATTGAATATAAGAAATATTTTTAAAAGCATATTTTCAACTGATTCAGCGATAAAATTATTATTAAAACCTTATTAAATATATAAATTATATATATTTTAACTGCTTTTCTTAATTTATATACTCTATATTAGAAATATCAGTTTTTTATTATTTGTAAAAATGAAAGTATGGCAAAATACGTCTACTAGACGTTTTTTGCCATACTCTAGATAAAATACTAATATTTTATTCAAATACTAATTTAACTGACCATGCTAAAAATGCAATAAAAGCTAATATACATACAGTTTGAACTAAATTTTCTACATTGCCTTGTGCACTTGATAACGCTACTTCTGGCATTATTTGTTCTATTCCATTTATGTTCATATTACTCTACACCTCCATGGTCTTTTCTTATCTGTCTCATAAATCCTGACATAGATAAAATAAACAGGAATAAATATGGTATTGAAAGTACTATAGCTACCGCTCTTACTCCATTAAATGATCCTGCTATTAAGTTAGCTGATGATATTAAAACTATTATTATTGACCATACTATTGATCTGTATTTAGGAGCATCTTCTGCACCATCACTAGTCATCATACTTAAAGATATAACTGAACTAGTTGCTGATGTTGATAAGAATACTATTATTAATGCAACAAATAATAATCCTGTTATCCCAAACAACGGGAATTTTTGTAAAACCATTATAAATGATAAGTAAACATCATCTGGATTTTGTAATATATAGTTTGCTATTTCTGCATCACCTGCTATTGCATCTAATAAACCATATCCTCCAAATACACTAAACCAAAGTACTAAGAATATTGTTGGAACGAGTATTGATGCTGTAACTATTTGCTTTATAGTTCTTCCTTTTGATATTCTTGCTATAAATATTCCTATAAATGGAGTCCACGATACCCACCACATAAGTATAGTTATAGGCCAATCATTAAACCAAGTTTTATCTAATAATGCGTAGTTTTCAAAACTTATTGATATTATATCAGTAAATGTACTCTTTAATGTTGTTAATATAGTACCCATAAAATAGCCTGTTCTACCAACAAAGAATACATATAACAGTAAAGCTATTGCTATTATTACATTTATGTCTCCAAGAACTTTCATACCCTTTTGTACTGGTAGTATAGCTGCTAATGTATAAACTGCGAATAATATTGCTAATATAACTATTAATGGAGTTATTCCTTGAAGATTTATTCCAAATACACTTTGAACTCCATTTCTAACTTGGAATACTCCTAAACCAACAGATGCTGCCATAGTAAGCGCTGCTGCTGCTGCACCCATTAAGTTAGCTGCGTAAGCAAGAGGTTTACCCCATTTTCTATCTCTAAATCCTTCTTCTATTGGTGTTCCCGGCAAGAACTTTCCACCTCTATTATAGGTAAAGTAACCTATTACAAGCCCTGATATAGTATATATTGCCCAAGCTGGTAATCCCCAGTCAAATAAAGTTAATTTTAATGCATTTTGAGCTGCTTGAGTTTCTGAAAATCCTCCAGCTAATCCCATTGGTGATTGCATATAATGTATTAATGGTTCTGCAACTCCAAAATTAACAAGCCCTACACCTATACCTGCTGTAAATAACATGGACATCCATGAAAAAGTTGAGAACTCTGGCTTTGTGTCCTCTCCACCTAATTTTATATGTCCATACTTACCAAATGCTAAATATGCACATAATGCTAATATTAATAATGGCATTAATATTACAAACCAGTTAAAATTATTATTAAATGCTGATGTCCAACTATATAATGTTGTTGTTAAACCTTCTGGATCTATTACTCCCCATACTGAGAATATAGCCGTAAAACTTGCTGATGCCCAAAATAAAGAAGAACCAGATCTTTGCTTATCTTTTTCTTTCATTTCATCTACCGTTCCTCGCATAAGATTTTGACCTTCAATTTAATATTTTTTTCGTTATCATAAATATATATTTTTTAATACTTTTTTTATATTTCAATATAAATATACTTTTATTTAGATCATTTTTTGTATGTTTAAATTACCTTTTTGACTTTTATCAACCATTTTAGATAAATTATCTAAAATGCGGTATTTTTTATTATTTAATATTTCTGCCATTGTCATATCTTTAGTTATCATTTATATTATCTCCCTTAAATTTAATTTTCTAAAATATCTTTTCCAAATTTACTAATACTTATTCTATCAATAAATTTTGCCCTTGTTTTTATGTAAAAATTATTAATATATATTAATTATATTTTTTATATAAAAAAACACATTGACAAAATTATCAATGTGTTTTCATGGGTTTCCCTTCTCAAAATTCTCAACCTAAAAAGAAAACTATTTCTTAATCTCATCTAAATTACTTGGTTTATAATTCATCTTTATACTTTCTTTCTAGTTCTAATAATGTTGTTTTCATAATTTATCTCTAATCGACCTGCATATCCTACTAATGGTCCATTGGCTCCAATCACTCTGTGACATGGTACCACCAAAAGCAGGCTATTTCTATCAAATACTTACAAACTAAAATAACCCACGAAAATCCAAATTTTAGATTTTCGTGGGTTTCATGGTTGAGGCGAAGGGTCATATACGTCCATCTGACTATATCTCAAGTAACGATGTGCCATATCCCATTTCTTTTACTCTGACAAGTGTACTAATTAATTATAATATATTCTTAATAATCTCAACTTTTCAAAAAGTAAAAAGCTATGGATAACCATAGCTTAAAGTTTCATTCTTAGTTGTTATTACTCACTTCTATAATACAAGATTCATCTCATCAAATATGCCTATTCCTTAACAAACTCCCTCAACCTAAAGCTCCCTGCTGTAAAGAACATAATAGCCATTAGAGATATAATCAAAATAGGAATAATAATTTTGCCTGTATCTATTATTTTTAATAACCATGTAAATGGTGATATTACACTAATTCTAGTTATTACTTCTGGAATATTTTCAAATGAATCTAACTCTGATCCAAAAATCCCCAAACCAAAGGTAGCCAGTCCAAAAACAACTGTAGATAGACTTGCTAAAGTTACATTTTTAATCCATCTTGTTACTGCCACAATAATAGATGTTGTAACTAGACTACCTAGGAATATAATCAGTATTCCTTGAGGAATATTGTTGTTAGGAAGCTTTAATAGGATAGTTAAAATTATAAAAGCTAAGCAACTTAAGACTCCTTGAATTATAAAGGATGAAATAAATAAACTACCTAAAATAGTTACATCTGAATTACTAGTTGCTATTGTTCTTTTTAATACTTTTTGCTCTCTAAGTTTAATTATTTCTCCGGCAATTACAGAACCACCCATAATCATAAAATAACATAGCATTAATACAGTCATTCTATAGTCATCTTTACTGTCTACTTCTTCATCTACAATAACTGCAATGGTAGAATTTGTGCTTAGCCCCTCACTTGCCTCTTCCTCAACAACTCCAGATACATAGTTTGTTATAATATCTTCTGCCATTATTGAGCCACTAGCAGCCTCAGTTCTATAACACTTAATTCTAGGAAGCTCTCCATTATCTAATAAATCTTGAAAATTATCATCTATAACATAAATTGCACCTAATTTATTTTCTCTAAGCAAATTAAAGTTATCTTCTATCTGCCCCTCTAGTGTACTTATGGAGTATTCTTCACTTAACCTTTCAATAACCTCAGTAGAGTGATTTGAATTACTTTCATCTATAATTCCTATACTTTCTGATCCATTACTTAAACCTCCACCATTCATAACTAAAATCATGACAACAGGAAATATCAAGGTCATTAGTAACATAAATGGACTTTTTAATTGTCTTTTTATATTAATTAATACTAATCTTATTAAGCGCATACCTTTTTCCTCCCCTGAATTACTGCTTTAATTACTGCTGCAGAGTATATAATAATTGATATTGTAAATATTATTAATACCCATTTACCACAGCCTTCTAAATTTCCATTTAAATTATATAAATTAAATGCATTATTTAAATAATGTGTTGGTGTTAGTAATGTAATCTTGTTTCCTTTACCCGTAAATATTTCCCCACTTATTAATGGCAATGTAAATATTATGGATCCTATTATTTTTCCATACTTAGGACCAAATATAGTGGATATACTTTTAGACATGGATACTACCAACATAGTTGCCATTAATATTAACAGCATTAAATCTAAAATATTTCCCTTAAAACTTAATCCAGCTACTCTAAAGAAAATTACATATGCACTGATTATTATAAACACATATACTGTCAAAGCTATAGTATCATAAAAAAGACATTGTAATTTTGTTATAGGAGTTGCATTAATTCTTTTATCTAAATTTATACTAATATCTGCATATCCACTTTGAATCATAGTAAATATAAGCATAGTAACTACAAATCCAATCATAGATGCTGATATTTTTTCATAGGGATTATTAGTCTTTAAGGTATCTATTGTGATATCTTCAATTACAGATGACTCCATAATTTTATTTAAACTCTCCATATTTCCACCAGCTATAGATACATATAAGCTCTGATGGTATCTATCTAAAATTACCTTTAAAGTATCAGTAGACATTACCATGCCTTCTACCTTTTTATTAATAATTATATCTCCCTTATTTAAAGATAAAATATTTTCCTCATATCCTTCTTTTATTACTAATTCCACATCTGGCTTTTTATCTACTATACTTACAACCTCTTTCAAATCATCACTTTCTAGTAACTCCACTAATCTTTTTGATGTTTCAGTATTGTCCTTATCAATAATTTGAATATTTAATGCTTTAAGCTTTAGAGGGTTTTCATCATTCATACTTCCAACAAACGCCATAAAGCAAGCAAGTAAAATAGGAAATAAGATAAAAGATGCTATGGTAACTACTCCATTTGCAAACATACCCTTAAGGGTAGTTTTTACATAATATAATGCCTTCATATTATCTTCCCCCTAATCTCTTAAAGTTTTTCCTGTTAATGATAAAAATACATCTTCAAGTTTTGCTTCTTCATAGCTAATCTTCTTTATATTAACGCTTTCTTTCTCTAATAAAGAAAGTACACTAGCCACCTTAAACTTTGAATCAATAGTTAAAGTAAGTACATTATCCTTATCTGATACCTTATCGATTCCTTCTACATCCTTTAACTTCATTATTGTTTCTCCACTTATCTCTTGAGTTTCAATAATTACCTTATTATTTGAGAAAGCTGAAGCCTTAATCTCTTCTCTATCTCCATAGGATACTTCTTTCCCTAAATCTATTATAAATACTCTCTTACAAAGCTCTTCAATTTCCTCCATATAATGAGAAGTATAAATTACTGTAGTACCCCACTCCTTACATATATTTTTTATAAAAGAAAATATATGATTTCTTGATTGTGGATCTACGCCAACGGTAGGTTCATCTAGTATTAAAACCTTTGGATGATGCAAAATTGATACTGCAATATTTAATCTTCTCTTCATTCCCCCTGAAAACTTTTTAACCTTTTGCTTTCTAGTTTCCTCTAACCCAGTTACCTTAAGTGCCTCTACTATTCTTTCCTTCAAAAGTTTCCCTTTTAGTCCATATAAAGCTCCAAAGAACTCTAAATTATCATAAGCATTAAGATCCTCCATTAAAGCTAACTCCTGTGGAACATAGCCCATACATTCCTTTGCCTTAATTGGCTCTCTTAAAATATCATATCCACATATTTCAATAGTCCCATTATCTGGTGTTAAAAGGCTTGTCATAATATTTATTAAAGTTGATTTACCTGCTCCGTTAGGTCCAATGAATCCAAATATCTCACCCTCTTTTACTTCATAGCTAATATTATCTAAAACTAACTTATCATTAAATCTTTTACTTATATTTTTTACTTCTATAATACTCATAAAATTACCCCCTAGGATTATCTTACTATTATAATAAAATATTCCCAGGGGGATATCCATAACTTAAGGTCACTATATAAATGACTTAAGTCACTATTCCATTTTTAAAAGCAAAAATTGCAATCTGTGTCCTATCTCTAAGTTTCAGCTTTGATAGTATATTGGTAATATTATTTTTAATTGTTCCTTCTGATAAAAATAATTCTTCTGAAATCTCTTTATTGGTTAATCCTTTAGCTATTTCTTCTATTATCTTAATCTCTTTCTCCAAAAGTCCATACTTATCTATATCACTTTTAATTGCTCCGTTACTTCCCATCATTTCTAAAGCCACATCAGGATGAACTACCATATTACCTTTATAAGCCGTCTTTATCCCTTCATAGATTACATCATGGGAACTATCCTTAAGCATATAGCCAAAAGCCCCATACCTCATAGCTTCTTGTATATACTCTTTGTCCTTAAAGGTGGTAAGAATTATGACCTTTATCTTTGTAAACTGCTCCTTAATAAGTCTTGTCCCCATAACACCATCACAAACTTTCATTCTTATATCCATAAGAACAACATCCACATCAGAGGCTTTGCAGACTTCCAAAGCCTTATATCCATTTTCAGCTATTCCAATAACTTCAATATCATCAAAAACTGAAAGCATTACTTTCAAGCCTTCTCTTATTAATTTCTCATCATCTACATTTAAAAGTTTAATCTTCTCCATGTCTACACCTCCACTTCCCTTGGTACTATAACCTTAACAAAAAATCCATTACCCTCACTAGATTTCATATCCACTAAACCATCTATTTCCTCTGCTCTTTCTCTTATACTCCTAAGCCCAAGTCCACTTTCCACAATTTTATCTGTTCCCACACCATTGTCATTAAAGGATACTACAAACTCATCCTCTGCAAAATTCATAATAACCTTAACCATAGTTGCCTTACCATGCTTTAAAGAATTTGATAAAACCTCTTGGGTCATTCTATATAAATGATTAATTTGCTTAGTTGATAAATTCCAATCATTCTTTGATATAATGACTTTAACCTGAACTCCAGACATTCTCCCAAAGTTTTTACATGCCTCCTGAATCCTTAAAATCCCTTGATAATTATCATATTCATCAGGCTTTAACTCCCTTACAGCTCTCTTCACATCCTGAAAACTTTCACTAATAAAAGCTCTTAAATTTCCCACCATGTCCTTCATAGAACTATCTTCTTTCTCAGCAATAGCTTCTATAGCAGATAACTGAATCAGAGCAGTAGATAAAGTATGTCCAACACTATCATGAATCTCCCTTGATATTCTATTTCTTTCCTTTAATAAGGTTAATTCCTCAATGGATTCTACATATCCTTCAAGTTCTTTATTAGCTTCTATAAGCTTTTCATCTGAAACCCTAAGCTTATCATAAAGCTGCTGAGCTTCTACCTTAGTACTATAAAGTCTAGATATATAGCTTAAAAGAATAAAAAATAATCCAAGCAAAACGAAATTAATAATACCATCTTCAATAGGCCCACTAAACTTCGGATAAATCCCCATAAATAAAATTATAAGACCTATTCCATACTTAACTATATTATTTTTCAAAGCAAACAAATCTATGGATACCCCTATTAAGTAAAAAATAATAGTTCCTCCAAAGTTTAATTGTGCCAATGGTATAACTGCTAACTCTATTATTATCGATAAAATAACATTTCTCTCTTTTTCTAAATAAAATATTCTCAAATGATTATTTATAATAAATAATAGAAGGAAAACTAGACTTATTATACTCTTATTTCCAACTTCCACAAACAACTGAAAGGTTAATATACAAAATGATATATATCTCATTAACAATAACTCTTTACTCTTTACCATAATACTCTCCTAATATATATTTTCTCTATATATTTATTTAAGCCTAAATTACCTAAAATTACTAGGGTATTTTTTAAGTGATGGGTATTTTGTTAATTTTATGTATAAAAATCTATGAACATTTCTTCTCTTTCTTACAGATATTTAGGCATCTGAAAATAAATAATAAGTCAAAGATGGGAAGTATATTTTGAGTTAGACAAGGAAACGGCTTCCACAGATAGTAGAACTATCTAAGGGTCCTGTTAACGCAGTATGACTCAAAATAGACGAGCATTCTGACTTATTTATTTTTTGAAGATGCCTTAACCTTATTTAATATTTATTTAAATCTTATTCTTGGATCTACAAGGCAGTAAACAATATCTGAAATTAAATTAGCTAACAGTATACAAAATGATAATATCATTGCACATCCCATTACTAAGGGATAATCTCTATTAGCTATGGATTGATAAAATAAAGTTCCCATCCCTGGCCAAACAAATATAGTTTCAATTAATATTGTTCCAGCTACTATATAGCCAAGAGACATACTTAATAAAGTAACTATTGGTATTAGCGCATTTCTAAATGCATGTTTATATATAATAATTTTTTCATTAAGTCCTTTTGCTCTGGCTGTTCTAATATAATTTTGATTAAAAACATCTAGCATAGATGATCTAGTATATCTCATAAGGGATGCAACCTCTAATACAGTCATTGATATAACCGGTAAAATCATATGCCTTACCACATCAATAAATTTATTTAATCCTGTTAACTTTTCCCCAACAGTTGATAGTCCTGATATTGGAAACCATCCTAAATTAATAGCAAAAATCTTTATTATTACAAGAGCTATAAAAAATCCCGGTATTGATATACCTATAAGAGCAAGTATAGTAAAAACTTTGTCTTTGAATGAATGCGGTTTTATTGCAGATGCTATCCCCAAAGGTATAGCTATTAATGTAGTTAAGATTAATGTTACAATAGACAATAAAAATGTGTTTGATATTCTTCTTTCTATTATGTCTACAACTGGTTCATTATATCTTATAGAAGTACCCATATCCCCTTTTAATATTTTCCCCATCCACTTTATATACTTTAAATGTACAGGATCATAGTATCCTATGGCATTTAGGGCAGTTTCTGTATCTGAAGCTGAAATACTGATTTGTCCCTCCACTATATTCATATAAGGATCTCCAGGCGCAGTATTTATTAAGACAAATATAATTATAGACAATCCAATAAACACTGGAATCATTGTTAGAATCCTTTTTAAAAAATATTTTTTCATCTTTAAACAACCTCTGAATTCTTAATTTACTCTCATCGTAAAACACAATTGCCTTCCTAATAGAAAAGTTTCTCTTAGCAAGGCAACTTAGTTTTTATTTTAAAATACTATTTTGTATCTTCATCCTCTATATACCAATCCTTCACAAATTGATAATATGTTGGTTGTGCATTTTTAAAGTTTTTAATCTTAGGATTTATAACCATTAAACTGTTCCAATGATAAACATATATAACTGGTAATTCCTCATTTAACTCTAAAGCTATTTCATTGAGTATAGGTTTTCTCTCATCCTTAGTCATATGTTTTGAAGATTCCTTTATAAGTTCATCAACTTTTTCACTTTTAAATCCTGAATAGTTATAACCATTTGGTGGAGTTGATGTTGAAAGATAATTTGCTGATAAATCTCCATCATAAAAGTTAGCTGTTCCCATTACGAATGCATCAAAATCTCCTTTTTTAACATCAGAAGTCATTGTTGCAAACTCCATAGGCTTAAGTTCTAATTCTATACCAATATCTTTAAAGTTTTGCTGTAATATTAGTGCGTACTTATTTTTTGATTCATCTCCAGAAGTATACTTTAAAGTAAATTTAAATGGTTTACCATCATAATACATTTTCTTTTCTTCTTCTTTATATTCCCATCCACACTCTTCTAAAAGCTCTATAGCCTTCTTAGAATCATACTTATACTCTTTTAATCCACTTGGATGAGCCCAGTTATTTGGTGGAAATGGATTGTTTGCAACTTCTCCATGACCATTTAAAACATCTTTTACAATAGATTCACGATTTATAGCATAGGCAAATGCTTGTCTTACTTTTTTATCACTAAACTCAGGCTTACTTAAGTTTAATCCAATATATTGATATGCATTATTTGTTATCTCTTCTAAAGTAAATCCTTGCTTTTTATAATTTTCTGCTTCTTCCTCATCAAGGTCTCCCAGACCAGTAATATCGATTTCATTGTTAGCTAATTGGGCATCAACAGTTTCTGCACTAACTAATTTAAATATATATTTATCTATATTAGGTCTTCCATCCCAATAACCATCATTAGCAGCAAGCTCAACACTTTGATCTGGTGTAAAGTTTTCTAGCTTAAAGGCTCCTGTTCCTATTGGATTTCTTATTAAATTAGTATCTTTTTGTATAGCTTCTACGTCTCCCTTATCCCAGATATGTTTTGGCACTATTTTTATCATATAACCAAAATTAATTAAACCTGAAGAATATACTTCATTAGTTGTTATTTCCACAGTTTTATCATCTATTTTTTTAACACCTTCAAGCTCTTGAGTTTTACCTGATTTAAAGTCATCATAGCCTTTTATATTCTCAACATACATTGTATAAGGCCCATTATACTTAGGATTACAAGCTAAATCAAAAGTAAATTTTACATCATCAGCTGTAAAAGCCGTTCCATCATGCCATTTTACTCCTTCTCTTATTTTAAAAGTTATAGTTTTTTTATCCTCTGATAGTTCATAAGATTCAGCAAGTGATGGTTCAATATCTAAGTTCTCATTTAAAGAAAGTAATCCTTCGTAGATCATAGTATTAATAGTTCCATCATAATTAAAAGTAAAAAACGCTGGCATAAACACACCTTCTGGTGCTACTGAAAGAGCTTGTTTAACAACTCCTCCTTTTTTAACCTCCTGTTTTTGATCTTCCTTTACACCCTCTTGATTTTTGCTACTACAACCAGTGATCATTACAGATCCTGTGATTAGTATAGCTAAAATCTTACATAAAGTTTTTTTCATAAAAAGCCCTCCTAGGATTATATGTAATTTTTTGCATTATTTTGGTGTCGTTCCATGTTTTATTATAGCATTTTATATACTTTTGTTAATGCTTTATACATAATTTAAAGTTTTGTTTTTTAAATAACACTGTCTACAACTATACCTTTTTTTAATAGTAAAAAAATAACAATTATTACAATATGTCTTTTTAATATTCTAAAACTAACTATTCATAAAAAAATAGACTCGCCCTTATTATAGTTAGCTTGTAAAAAATACTTAACAAAGACAAGTGCCATATATGTAAATTATTAGAAAAAAATATTATATTTCAATGAAAAGATAATAATTAATTTTGAAAATGGAAATTTAACGTTAGATTTAGATGTGATTTTATATTGATATGAATATTGATATAAAAATATATTATATGTTATGGCTCAACGAAAGTATCTAGGATATAGTGAAAGCTTTACATAATTTAAATACATCCTATGCTCAGGTTCAGCTCATTATATTGCTTCCAATTTTAGTTATATTCTTATAATATAATCTCGTTTTTATTTTAATAATTTTTTCTTATTTATATGCAAAAAAATAATTGCATTAGTTTATCCCAATGCAATTATTTTATAACCTTATTTTTTTATGTTTTCCATGATTTTTGACAAAGCTCTTATTTCCTACTATACAATTTCTAATACTTCTACTGTATATTTCTCACCTGGAGCATCAATTTCAGCTACATCTCCAACTTTTTTGTCCATTAATGCTTTTCCTAAATCTGATTCTACGCTTATAAGCATCTTTTCTGGGTCTGCATCCATAGTAGTTACTAGTGATATATCTGTTTCAAATTCGTCTTCTATAAACTTAATTTTAGCTTTACTATTGATCCCTAATACTGACTTATCTTGATTTTGGTCATCTATTACACTTGCAGTTGAAATCATAGTTAACAAATATTGAATTCTATTATCATTTTCTCTATAGTTTGCGCAGGCTTCTTTGTATTCTGCGTTTTCTGACCTATCACCATGAGCAGCTGCTTCTAATTTTTCCTTTGCTATTTCAGCTCTTTTTTTAGTCATTCTATATTCTAATTCTTCTTTTAATTTATCCATATTTTCTTGCGTTAATATATTTTTCATGTACAATTAAACCTCCTCGATATATGTTATATTAATATTATATAATATATAGCAAAATGCCAATGAGATATTATGCTATACTAGGGCATAACTCTGATAGCAAAACCTTAAATTGTGCCTTCTTAAATTTTAATATTAGTTACTAAATAGTCCACTCCCTTTTATAATTTCCTGCTCTCTAAATAAACTTAAAACAGCTTCATTATAATTGTTTACCTCTTGGGCCTTCTTTATTTTCTTAACATATTTTTTATTATCTGAAAATACGCAGATCATATATCCCCAAAGTTCTTTCATTCTAAATAGTGCATTTCTATCTTCATTAAATAATTCTATATATTTATTTAGGATTTCATCATGAAATTCTTTTAATACTTCTTTATCTATATTAGTATCATTTTTTATCTCGCCAATTAATCCTGGATTGGCTAGTATTCCTCTTCCTATCATTACGGTTTTTATTTCTGGAAAAGCTTTTATTAACCTACTATAATCACTATTAGTAAAAATATCACCATTATAACATATAGGATTAACACTTAAGGATAGAGCATCCTTAAATGCCTCTAAATTAGGTTTATTTCCATAAAAATCTTTTTGTGTTCTAGGATGTATAATTAACTCTTCTATAGGATATTTATTATAAATTTTTATTAACTCATAAAATTCTTCTGGGCTGTCCTTTCCTATTCTAGTTTTTATGGAAATTTTCATATCATTTATTTTAAATATGTCATCTAAAAATATATCAAGTTCTTCTCTTTTGGCTAAAAATCCTGACCCCCTATTTTTTGAAACAACAGTTCCAGAAGGGCAGCCTAAATTCAAATTAATCTCATTATAACCTAATTGTTGTAACTTTCTAGCAGTGTTAATAAAACCTTTTGAATCGTTAGTAAGTATTTGTGGAACTATGTTCATTCCTTTATTATTTTCCGGTAAAACATCTCTTAGTTCTTTAGTTTTAAGACTTGCTTTTCTATTTGGAACAATAAAAGGTGTAAAATACTTATCAATATTATGAAAAAACTTCTCATAAGAATTTCTATATATGTACCCTGTAATTCCTTCCATTGGTGCTAAATAATATTTCATCTAATAACTCCTTCATAAATATTCTAAAAAATATATTATATCAAGCTTCTTTATTCTTATCTACTCAATATTAAAGAAAAATAAAAAATGTCTACATATAAATTCTGTAGACATTCTTTATATAATCTATCCATTTACCAATTGATAACTTCCGTTTGTAAGTGGATAGATTTATATTTTATAAGTATCTATTATAGTGTTGTTGATATGGTTTTGATGAATAAGCACTATAGTATATTTCGCCTGAAAAATTAAGTAAATTTTCCATCCTCATTTTAAATATAGGATGAGTTATCATATCTAAAGCTTTTTCACGAGGGCACCAAATTACTTCACTTGTTTCATCTGATGTTGTTAGTTCTCCACCTATATAGTCGCAAATAAAGTCAAGATTTAATTTAGGCGGCACTTTAGTAACACCATCATACCAAATGGTTTGCTTAACACTTGAATATAATGCTGCTAAAGATTTTACTGTAACATCTGCTCCACTTTCTTCTTTAATTTCTCTTATTACTGCTTCTTCAAGATTTTCCCCTAATTCTACTTGGCCGCCTGGAAACTCCCAAATTTTCCTATGGTTTGATTTAACCAGTAAAACATTTCCCTTTCCATCTTGCACCATAGCTCCAACAGATACTATATGTGTTGGCCATGTCATAGTATATCCCCCCTAATATAAAAGGACTTTGCAATGCAAAATCCTAATGTCATTTATTATATAAAAATTATTTTTAATCAACTAAAACTGCAGTGCCTGAAACTGTTACCATAAGCATGGTGCCACCTTGACCTAGCACTTCATAATCTACACCTACTCCAATAACTGCATTGCCGCCTATTGCCATAGCTCTTTCTTCTAATTGTTTTAATGCAGCTTCCCTTGCTTCAATTAACTCACCTTCATAAGATCCTGAACGTCCTCCAAAGAAGTTAGTTAACCCTGCTTTGAAATCTTTAATAAAGTTAACCCCTGAGATTACCTCACCAAAAACTATTCCTTTGTACTCTAATATTCTTTTCCCTTCAATTGCATTTGTTGTCGTAACTATCATAAATTATCCTCCAAAGTTTTTTAATATTAATATAGGCTTTTTCTATTATATTTTATGCTTAAATAAAATAGTTTCAATAATTTTTTTGATATATTCTACAAATGTATAAGATATCCCTTTATTTTCTTTAATAGCATATGCAATTTTTAACTTTCTTAAAACTATATCATAAATAAAAAACTGAAAATTTAAAGTTATGTTAATTAAATTACTGCTGCTAGAGGAAATATTTCTAGCAAGGGTGTTAAATATATCTTATGTTAAGGTTCAACGTATAATTTTGCTACAGAACCTATTTTAAAAGCATATTTAAATACATACTATGTTAAGGTTCAACNNATTTAAATACATCTTATGTTAAGGTTCAATTTTTTAAAAGGAATCTATTAAATTCAACATACTAGGATTTAAATACATCTAATGTTAAGGTTCAATGACCAACAAAAAATGCAATCTATAGGTAGATCACTATTTAAATACATCTAATGTTAAGGTTCAATTTCCATCTAATCCTCCTCCTTCTTATAATTAGATCAATTTAAATACATCTAATGTTAAGGTTCAATGCATAATGCTTATGTTATTCATCTTTAAGAATCTCATTTAAATACATCTAATATTAAGGTTCAATGCGGTAGTAGTCGCTCCTACCGAAGAACAGGCCTAATTTAAATACATCTAATGTTAAGGTTCAATAGTCGTTGAACGTTCTCCCATACGGAGCTTCGCTGCATTTAAATACATCTAATGTTAAGGTTCAATTAAGAGCTGCTAACTCGGCTAAGAGCTTACCACTCCATTTAAATACATCTAATGTTAAGGTTCAATCACTGTGCTTAAGCCATTCTCTGTTTCCATTATAGCCTTTAACCTATTGAAAATAAAGGTTTTTCTTGAAATTTTCCCAACCGTTTTGCATTTTTAAAAAAACCGATAAAAAACTCTTCATAAACCTTAAATTTTCAATAGGTTATGAAGAGCTTTCTTTTCTTCGAGGTTGGTAAAGCCTTATGCAAAATTGCTATTAGACTTATTAGTATTGTTCCAAACTATACTGCACCTCAGGGGAACCCTAAAGGGCTTCACTACTGTTCCC
>NZ_DKLM01000114.1 GCF_002455975.1 Clostridium sp. UBA6640 | reverse complement strand
TTTTCACATTGTATCCTTATAGATATACTCATGTTAATTTTATTGTATATATCAGAATAAATGCTATTTTTTAGTATTTTAATTAGTGCTATTGAATGCATAATGTCAGTTCATAATTGTGAACTGACATTATGGATTATTTTAAGTTATGATTAGTATAGTGGATAAGTTTCTATAATTGTAATTTAAAAATATTTTATCAAGTAAGCATAGTTCTATAAGGATTAACTTTTAATGTGATGACTGTATTATAGTTATAATTTTATGTTGTAAGTATTAACACTTTATTTTTATCTTCATCCAATATATCTTCAATTATTATGGAATTACTATTAATTCTTTCCCCACTTTTCATATGAGTTAAGAAGGTTTCAACTCCATCTAGTGGAAAAGTTAGGCGAGGAGTTTTATAATGCATAGGTATAGTTATCTTACTTTGAATTGAGTGTGCGATATTAGCAGCTTCACTACCACTTATGGTATAATTTCCACCTACGGGAATAAGAAGTATATCTACATCACCAATCATATCTAAGTCTTCAGCTGTTAATAAATGACCTAAATCTCCTAGATGGCAAATCTTATATCCATCCATTTCGATTACGAAAATTATATTTTCTCCACGCTTTGCTCCTTTAACCTCATCATGAAAAGATGGTATTCCTCTAATAGGGATATCACATTCATTAAAAAAGCCTACTTTATCTATGATTTTAGCTTCATTGCCAATTATTTTAATATAATTATGATCAAAGTGATTATGACTTATGGTAATTACATCTACTCTACCTTTAAAAACAGTATATCCTACAGTTTCGTCAAAAGGGTCTGTAAGAAGTTTTCTACCATCACTGTCCTCAAGTAAAAAAGAAGCATGACCAAGCCAAGTTAATTTCATTTTCATCTCTCCTTATAAATCATTTATTTTATATTTCTTTGCTAAATTTATCTTAATTATAGTATAGGGTATAAATAATTGGAATTATTATAAATATTTAGGTAAAAAGTTTTTCTATATTAATTGCAAAATTTAACCAAAGATGTAATTTAAAATTGATTTTATTTAAAATTAAACTATATTTCATTTAATTATTAGCAATATTTTAAATAATATACTTAAAAAAAACCCTCCTAAAATACATTTTAATAAATGTAATATATAAAAATAGTAGATAGAGTTAATTTTTTCTTTTGAATATCTTGAATATTTAAGAGGAAAAAAGGATAGAAATAAATTGACAATAAAAATTTACTGTACTATAATTGATATAAAATTAATTTTGAAAATCTTAAAAGGCTAAGATTAGGAAAAGTACTTTAACAAGTAACTTACAGAGAGTGAGGAGTTGGTGGGACCTCATAGTGATGGTTAAGGGAAAATCACCTAGGAGCTGAAGGCTGAATTTTAGTAAGTTTGTCCGTATTTCTGCGTTAAAGAATAGAACATGTTAGTGTTTGAGTTTATCATATTACCATAGGTGGTATAGCGAAGTTCACTTCGTCCTATTTAGGACGGAGTTTTTTATTTTTTAAAATATATTTCATTATAGTAAGTATGTATTGTGTTAATGATAGTAATGAGGATTAATCTTATTATCGTTAGTATAGATTACAATAAAATATAGATTAAATATTAGGAAGGAGATTTACTATGTATAAGAAAATTGATTCTTCAAAGAGTTTTATGGATATTGAATTAGATGTATTAAAACTTTGGGAAGAAAAAGATGTAATTCAAAAGAATTTTGATTCAAACGAAGATGGTGAATATTTTACATTTTATGATGGTCCTCCAACAGCAAATGGTAAGCCTCATATAGGACACGTTATAACAAGAGTAATGAAAGACATAATTCCAAGATATAAGGTAATGAAGGGCTATAAGGTTTTAAGAAAAGCAGGATGGGATACTCATGGACTTCCTGTAGAGCTTGAAATAGAAAAGAAACTTGGAATTTCAGGTAAACCAGAAATAGAAAAGTATGGTGTAGAAGAGTTTGTTAAGCAATGTAAGGAAAGTGTATTTACATATGTTGAAATGTGGAGACAAATGTCTGAAAGATTGGCTTATTGGGTAGATATGGATAATCCATATGTAACTTTCCACAATGATTACATTGAATCAGTTTGGTGGGCATTAAAACAAATGTGGGATAAAGATTTACTTTATAAAGGCCACAAAGTAATGCCATACTGTCCAAGATGTGGAACTACACTTTCATCTCATGAGGTTGCACAAGGATATAAAGATGTTAAAGATAGTTCTGTATATGTTAAATTCAAACTAAAAGATGAAAATAAATATGTGCTAGTTTGGACAACAACTCCTTGGACATTACCAAGTAACGTAGCATTAGCAGTAAATAAAAAATATGATTATGTAGAAGTACTTCATAATGAAGAAAATATAATACTTTCAAGAGCACTTTTAAATAAACTTGAGGGAGAATATGAAGTTATTGGAGAATTTAAAGGAGAAGCTTTACTTGGAAAAGAATATGAGCAAATGTTTAAATTTGAAACTCCAGAGGAAAAAGCATTCTATATAGTTCATGCAGACTATGTAACATTAACAGATGGTACAGGTATAGTTCATACAGCACCTGCATATGGAGATGAGGATAACCAAACAGCTAAGCGTTATGATCTTCCAATGATAAACTTAGTTGATGCAGAAGGAAAATTTGTTCCAAAAGTAACTCCATGGGCTGGTATATTTGTTAAAAAAGCAGATGAAAAAATTGTTGCTTATTTAAAAGAAAACAATATTCTTTATAAAGGAGAAAAATTCCTACACTCATATCCACATTGCTGGAGATGTGATACACCACTTCTTTACTATCCAAGAGAGAGCTGGTTTGTAAGAATGTCTTCTGTTAGAGATCAGTTATTAGAGAACAATAATAAAATTAATTGGATGCCAGATAACGTAAAAACAGGAAGAATGGGAAAATTCTTAGAAAATGTTATTGATTGGGGTATTTCAAGAAATAGATACTGGGGAACTCCGCTTCCAATTTGGGAATGTGAATGTGGTCACAGAGAAATGATAGGAAGTGTTAGCGAACTTCATGAAAAAGGAATAAATGTACCAGAAGGAATAGAGCTTCATAAGCCATATATAGATAATGTACATTTAAAGTGTCCAAAATGTGAAAAAGAAATGAAGAGGGTAGAAGAAGTTATTGACTGTTGGTTTGATTCAGGTTCAATGCCATTTGCTCAATATCACTATCCGTTTGAAAATAAAGAAATATTTGAGTCTAATTTCCCAGCACAATTTATATCAGAAGCTGTTGACCAAACAAGAGGATGGTTCTATACATTACTTGCTATATCAACAACTGTTTTTGAGAAAAATCCTTTTGAAAATTGTATAGTGCTTGGACACGTTTTAGACAAAGATGGATTAAAAATGTCTAAACATAAAGGAAATGTATTGAGTCCATTTACTGTATTAGAAAATCAAGGTGCAGATGCACTAAGATGGTATTTCTATACAGCTAGTGCACCATGGCTTCCTTCAAGATTCTATGAAGAAGCAGTTATGGAGGCACAAAGAAAATTCATAGGAACATTATGGAATGTTTATTCTTTCTATGTTTTATATGCAGATTTAGATAAATTTGATCCAACTAAGTATGAAGACTTTGTATCAGAAAACGTAATGGATAAGTGGATGATGTCTAAACTTAATACATTAGTTAAAACTATAGATGAACATTTAGAAAACTATAGAATTACTCAAGGTGCTAAAGAACTTGAAGATTTTGTAGATGAACTTTCTAATTGGTATGTAAGAAGAAATAGAGCAAGATACTGGGTTGAAGATTTAACAGAGGATAAAATAGGAGCATATATGACTTTATATAGAGTATTAACAACTTTAGCTAAAGTAGCGTCTCCATTTATACCATTTGTTACAGAAGAGTTATATCAAAACTTAGTAGTTGCTTTTGATAAGAATGCTGAAGAAAGTGTTCACTTATGTAAATGGCCTGAATACAGAGAAGACTTAGTAGATAAGTCATTAGAAATGGAAATGGATAAAGCATATAAAATAGTTAAGCTTGGAAGAAGTGCAAGAAATGGTGCTAATATTAAAAACAGACAGCCATTATCTAAGATGCTTGTTTCAATAGGAACACTTCCAGAATATTATGGGGACATAGTTAAAGATGAGCTTAATATAAAAGAAGTTGAACTTGGCGCTGACATTTCAAAATATGTTAACTTTGAAATAAAACCGAACTTACCTATACTTGGAAAAGCTTACGGTAAATTAATACCTGGCATAAGAAAAGCTATTGGTTCAATGAATCAAATGGAGCTTGCACAAGCTATAAACAACGGTAAGACTGTTAATATCAATGTAGATGGAACAGAGATAGAGTTAACATCTGAAAATCTACTTGTAACAATGCAAGGTTTAGAAGGATATGCCTTTGCAGGTGAAGGAGATATAGGAGTTGTGCTTGATACTAATATTACAGAGGAACTTAGAGAAGAAGGTCATGTAAGAGAAATATTAAGCAAAATCCAAAACATGAGAAAAGAAAGTGGCTTTGAGGTTGCAGATAAGATTAACATATATGTATCTGGAAATGAAATGCTTGAAAATGTTATTAGAAAATTTGAAGAGCAAATCGCTAGGGATACATTAGCTGTTGAGATAGTTTATAATGCAGACTCTAATTATCAAGAAGTTAAGATAAATGGAGAAAATTTAAAACTTGCTGTAGAAAAGTTATCTTAAGAAAATAAAATAAGTTATTTTATTTGATACATTTAGAACCTTATTAATCAGATTAAATTTGATTAATAAGGTTCTTTATATATTACAAGAGTGTAAGTGCTGTAAATATAAATGTAAGTTAAAAAAATTGTTAAAAGATTAAGAGTGATGTAAAATTGATGGATAGACGATGAATTTAAATTTTTAGGAGATGACAGGATATGCAGGACCCAATAAAATCTGTAGCAATATTAGGAATAGCGAACATACCATTATTTATGTTTATATATTTTAGCTTCTTTTCAAAAAAGAATAGAAAAGGAAAGCGAAAAGGAAAAGGAAGAGGAAAACATAGAAAGAAGAGCCGAGGATATTTGTTCCCATTAATATTTACATACATAATTATATTGATAATAGAGGTTATATTAGTATATAAGCTATTACAGGTAATAGAATAAATAAATTTTTAAAATAGCATATATATAATTGTTTTTAAGAAAGGTGATTAATCACTTTTCTTTTTTATATTGAAAAAATAATATTGTGGCTACTCATATGCAAAATTAGGAGGCTAGAAAAGAAGTTTACTACAATTATGGAAAATATAGGGGTTTGCCATTAGAATTTGATTAGAATTCAATAAATGATGAAACTTTTTATCTTTGAAAAGCGTCTATATTATAGGGAAGAAAAATTACAAGTTTAAATTTATATTTGTTTAAATGTAATTCATTTGTAACCAAATAAATTGCCCAATATATTATAGTTAAGTTAAAGATTGGGTATAAGGAGATGGTAAGATGTCAGAACTATTAATTATTTCTACAATAGTAATTTCAGTTTTAGCCTATACATTTTCAGCAGTCTATTTTAAAGAAAAAGAAATTGAAAGATTAAGCTAATAGTTAACATAGAATACATTTTATTAGGAAAAACTATTGTAAATTATGTTTCTATAACTTACTATAAATAATAAAGCTTAATTTATAATAGGAGTGATTAACGTGGCGGCTTCAATAAAAGATGTAGCTAAAGAGGCGGGAGTTTCAATAGCAACTGTCTCTAGAGTTTTAAATGGAATAAATGTTGTAAATGAAGATACGAAAAGAAAAGTATTAGATGCAATAGACAAACTAGGATATAGACCAAATATTTTAGCAAGAAGTTTAAAGACACATAGGTCAAGTACAATAGGAATAATAATTCCCGATATTGCGAATTCTCTTTTTCCAGAAGTGGTTAGAGGTGCAGAGGATGTTGCAAATATCTATAACTATAACATAATGCTTTGCAATACAGATCTAGACTTAGAAAGAGAAAAAGAAAGCTTTAGAATGTTAAAAGAGAAGATGGTAGATGGAGTTGTTTATATAGGTAATGCTCTTGTAGATGAAGTTGCGGAGCTTATTGATGAACTTGAACTACCAATTGTATCTGTAGGTACAGGTGATAAGAAGGGTAAATACCCAAGTGTAACTATAGATAATTATAAAGCAGCATATGATGCAACTAACTATTTAATTGATAAGGGAAATAAAAAAGTTGCTTTTATAGGATTCTTTCCATCAATGTATGGTGGAAATTACGAAAAACTTTTCAAAGGCTATAAAAGTGCAGTAGAGGAAAAACTTGAATTTGATGAATCTCTAGTTTATTTTTCTTCTTTAAATGCTCAAGAAGGATATAAAGGAATAAACACTATACTTGAAAATAATGAAGTAGATGCTGTATTTTGTGGAAGTGATGAAGTGGCAGTAGGGGTTATTAATGCGCTGAGAGAGAAGAATATATCTGTACCTAATGACGTAGATGTTATGGGATTTAGTGATACGGATCTAGCTTCTATGTATTACCCAACCTTAACAACTATATCACAACCACTTTATGATATGGGATCAATGAGCATGAGATTACTTATAAAAATAATAAATAAGGAAGAGATAGATAAAAAATACTTCGTTCTACCTTATGAAATAATAGAGAGAAGCTCTTGTAAATAGAATGGCTTTCTTTTAAAAGGTATTTTCTACAAAAAATTATTTTAAAATTATAGAATGTTTTTAGGAAAATAAATGAAAGTCTTGCGGTAGATATTATAAATTAACAGGATTTGCGCAAGCAAATCCTGTTTTTGTTTTAAAAAGAAATGGTTTTTAAAGTAGTTTCTCTATATAGATATTAGTTGTAACAATCCAGTAAATTTCTAATTATCCCATTATAAAAACATCTGATTTATCATAATTAAAAACTTATAAAAATTTTACGATTAATTTAATTAAGTATATTTTTAAATAATTTGTTTATATAAACATGATCAGTAAAAAATTATATAAGGGGAATGGTAATATGAAGTATTTAGTAAGTGCAGCAGGAGGAAATACTACAGCAATTCAAATTATTGAAAATTCGAAAACTAGAGAATGGTATAGAAGTAATGGTAATGAACTAGTAAATAAGCATGAGAATTTTGAAGTTGAACAGTCCGGCTTTCTTATTCTAAGGGATTCACATTTTGAAATGGCTGGAGGCGAGTTTTGTGGAAATGCGTCACGAGCTGCAGCAGCAATTTTTTCCATATTAAAAAAAGAATCAATAGTTGATTTCACTGTCTCTGGATTTAATGGCATTGTTCATTCAAATATAAATAAATATTCTGATAATGAATATGATGTTGAAAGTATATTTAATGGAATGAATATACTTTCAAGAGAAGTTAAACTTTCTAATGGCACACAGGGATTTTTAGTTGACCTTGGTGGAATCGTTCATATTGTTATTGAGGGGGAATTACCCAGTAATTATAAAAATATTCATAAGGAAATCACTAGTGAATTAGACCTTTTAAGAAAAAGTGCTGTAGGTGTAGTTTGGTATACAAAAAGAGAAAGTAAACCAGTGAAAATCCATCCTATTATTTGGGTAAATGAAGTCAATACCTTTTATTATGAAACTTCTTGTGGCTCTGGTTCCATTGCAGTTGCGGTTGTTACTGGGATAAATGAAATCGAGCAAGTAACAGGAGAATTAATATTGGTTAAAGTTTCAAAAGAATTTGTATCATTAAAAAGCAAAATAAAAGTACTTTATATTGAGTAAGAATTAGCATCATTAAGGTTATTACATTTTGGCTTAGGCTTTTAATAAATAGAAAAATGGATAAGGAAATTTTCCTTATCCATTTTTTATGTGCGCCCAGCATGGGCGT
>NZ_DKLM01000113.1 GCF_002455975.1 Clostridium sp. UBA6640 | reverse complement strand
AGAGTTAACTTTTGCGATAGGTAATTAATTTTTGCGATAGTTTATCTATAATGGAACTTATATTTTAATTTTATAGAAAGTTAAATTTTAAATATTACTTAGGCATATTTTTTCACATGCCTAAATTAGGGAAGGTACGGTTATGTTTAAAAAAATATTGATAGCAAATAGAGGTGAAATAGCTGTTAGAATTATTAGAGCTTGCAGAGAAATGGGCATAAAAACTGTAGCAGTTTATTCTGAAATAGATGTGGATGCACTTCATACTCAATTAGCAGATGAAGCAATTTGTATAGGACCTGCTAAATCTAAAGATAGTTATTTAAATGAAGAAAATATATTAAGTGCTACAGTATTAACAGGAGCAGAAGCTATTCATCCCGGATTTGGATTTTTATCGGAAAATAGTAAATTTGCAAAGATGTGCGAGGAATGTAATATAACATTTATAGGACCAAGTTTTGAAAATATAGAGAATATGGGAAATAAAGCAAAGGCTAGAGAAATGATGATTAATGCCAATGTTCCTATAGTACCTGGTTCTGATGGAATAGTGGAAAATTCTCAGAGTGCTTTAGAAATATCAAGAAAAATAGGATATCCTGTTATGATAAAGGCATCAGCAGGTGGTGGAGGAAGAGGAATAAGAATTGTAAGAGATGAAGAAGAACTAATATCTTCCTTTGAGACTGCTAAAACAGAGGCAAAGACTGCTTTTGGGGACGATTCTATGTATATTGAAAAATTTATTGAAAAGCCAAGGCATATAGAAATACAAATACTTGCAGATAATTATGGAAATACTATCTATCTTGGCGAAAGAGATTGCTCAATACAAAGAAGAAATCAAAAGGTTATGGAAGAAGCTCCGGGCCCTGCTATTTCCGAAGAATTGAGAATGTCAATGGGAGAAGTAGCAGTAAAAGCAGCTAAAAGTATTGGATATAAAAATGCAGGCACCATTGAATTTCTATTAGATAAGCATGGAAGCTATTATTTTATGGAGATGAATACTAGAATACAGGTTGAACATCCTATAACAGAAATGATTACAGGAATAGATTTAATAAAGGAACAAATAAAAATAGCTTATGGAGAGAGTTTAGTATTTACTCAAGAAGATATAAATTTAAATGGTCATGCTATTGAATGTAGAATAAATGCAGAAAACCCAAGTAAAAACTTTATGCCATGTCCTGGGCAAATAAATTATCTTCATTTGCCAGGAGGGTTAGGGGTAAGGGTAGACAGTTCAGTATATCAAGGATATATTATACCACCTACTTACGATTCTATGATTGCAAAGCTTATTGTACATGGAAGAACAAGGGAAGAAGCAATAAGTAGGATGAAAAGAGCGTTAGGAGAATTTATAATTGATGGAGTTACTACTAATATAGGGTTTCAATTAGAAATTTTAAGTAACCCTAAATTTTTAAGTGGAGACTTTGATACTAGCTTTATTACTAGTGAACTAGGTTATAACTCTTAAAAGGGGGTAACTCAATGTTTGAGTTTAATAAGTTTTTTAAGAAGAATAAATATATTCAATTAAAGATGGAGAATACTGAGGGTAATTCGTCTAAATATGAAGATAATCAAAGTAAACCTAATATACCTAATGGCTTATGGATAAAATGCAACCATTGTGGTAAGGCGCTTTATAAAGGAGATTTAAAAAATAACTACATGGTTTGTGATAGTTGTGGTCATCATTTTAGAATAAGTGCAAGAGAGAGAATTTCTCAAATTATAGATAATGGTACTTTTATAGAATATGATAAATATATGACATCTTCAAATCCTCTTAATTTTAAAGGATATGAGGATAAAATTACCTCACTTAAAGAGTCTACAAATATGGAAGAAGCTGTAGTTACAGGAGAAGGAAAGATTAATGGTATTGATATCGTAATTGGAGTTATGGATAGTAGATTTATGATGGGAAGTATGGGATCTGTAGTAGGAGAAAAGATTGCAAGGGCTATTGAAAACGCTACAAAAGGTAAAAAGCCTATAATAATATTTACAGCTTCAGGTGGTGCTAGAATGCAAGAGGGAATATATTCTCTTATGCAGATGGCAAAAACCTCAGCAACTATAGCAAAGCATAACGAAGATGGCAACTTATATATTACCGTACTTACGGATCCAACAACAGGAGGAGTAACTGCTAGCTTTGCAATGCTTGGTGATATAATACTATCTGAACCTAATGCATTAATTGGTTTTGCAGGGAGAAGAGTAATTGAGCAAACCATTAAAGAAGAATTACCAGATGATTTTCAAAGGGCTGAATTTTTATTAAAAAAAGGTTTTATTGATAAAGTGGTAAGAAGAGACGAATTAAAAGAAACATTATCAAAGCTTTTAAAATATCACAATTTATAATTAATCAGTGATAAAACAGGAGTGAATTTTATGGCACCATTAGAGTTTGAAAAAAGATTATATGAACTTAAAAATAATATAATGGAATTAAAAAAACAAGCTGCTGAGAATGATATGAATTTAGATAATGATATACAAGAGTTGGAAATTAAGCTTTATAAAATGCAAAAAGAAGCCTATAAAAACCTTACTTCTTGGGATAAGGTTAGTATAGCTAGATTAGTAGAAAGACCTACTGCTCTCGATTATATAGAAAGAGTATTTAAAGATTTTATAGAGCTTCATGGAGATAGATATTTTGGAGATGATCCTGCTATTGTAGGTGGAATTGCCGATTTTAAAGGGACCCCTGTTACAATAATAGGAATTCAAAAAGGAAAAAATACTAAAGAAAATATAATGAGAAACTTTGGAATGCCTAATGCTGAAGGATATAGGAAGGCATTAAGGCTTATGAAACAAGCAGAAAAGTTTAAAAGACCTGTTATATGTTTTATAGATACGCCTGGTGCTTTTTGTGGTGTAGGTGCAGAAGAAAGAGGCCAAGGAGAGGCTATTGCAAAGAACCTTATGGAGATGTCCAGCCTAAAAGTACCTATAATATCGATAGTTATAGGAGAAGGTGGAAGCGGCGGAGCATTAGCTATGGCAGTAGCAGATGAAGTATGGATGCTAGAACATGCCATATATTCAATACTATCTCCAGAAGGATTTGCAAGTATTCTTTATAAGGATGCTTCAAAAGCAAAGGAAGCTGCTGAAGATATGAAAATAACATCAGAACATTTATTAAACTTTGGAATTATAGATAGAATAATTAAGGAGCCAATAGGCGGTGCACATAAAGATATAGAAGAAATGTCTAACAGCATATCTAAACATTTAGAGGAAACAATATTTAGATTAAAAAAAGAGCCGATGGAAGCATTATTAACACAAAGATATTATAAGTTTAGAAAAATAGGAAAAGTTATTGAATAAATATTAAAACATATAGAAATGATAAGTTAGCACGATAGTATATATTGTACAATTGCATTACATTTAGAAAAGACTTCCACAATGACATAGGAGAGGAAGTTACGACTTTATTTAATATAAAATATATTAACATTTTTACTTTATTATTTCTTAAAATGCTTAAAAAGCATAAAATATCTTAAGTTTTAAGATATTTTATGCTTTTTATTATTTTTAAAGGAATTTTTAGGTTAAATATCTAATTATAGGTATAACATATTACTATATTCAACTTAAATATGATAAAGAAGATAATTAGATGGTATGTTTTATACTATATTATTTTTGAATAGCTATTTTACTTTACACACTTTATATAAATTGTAATAATAAAATAACGAATGATAGAAATGATCAATATTAATTTTAGATTATAATTATTAATTTTAGATTATAATTGATAATTTATATTATAATAAGATAATAAATTTTGATAAAATTATAATGAGATATTTTGAAAAAATAATTCATTAGCATGACAATTTACTTTGTACCATATTACTTTAGAAGAAGTTGTCATTTGTCTCATATAAAATATTCGTTGAGTTTTTGAGCAACTATTTTGTTTTAGACACTTAAAATTTAAAAATAGTAATCATTGAAAGCGGTTAGGCTTTATGGAAGGGATGATAAGATGAATAAAAATATAGTTTTAATAATAGACTCTGCAAGTACTGTAACTCTTGACTTTATAAAGCAAGAAAATGTCATAGGTATAGGAATTAATTGTAGCTATCAAGGCAAAGATGTAATAGATGACTTTGGTGAAAAGTTTAATCGTAAGGAGTTTTATGAAGCATTAAAATCAGGAGAAATGCCTACAACATCTCAAATAAATAGTTTTAGATTTGAGGAGGCTTTTAAACCTTTAGTTAAAGAAGGCAAGTCTATAATCTATATATCTTTAGGTGGAATGTTATCGGGTACTGTTAATAGTGCTAGAATGGCTGTAGAAAATATAAAAGAAGAATATCCGAGTGCTGATATATCTGTTATAGATTCAATGTCTGCTAGTTTAGGAGAGGGATTGCTAGGATACTATGCTTATGAAATGATGAAGCAAGGAAAAACTAAAGATGAAATTGTAGATTTTTTAGAAGAAGCAAAAAATAGAACTCATGCATTCTTTACAGTAAATGATTTATCACATTTAAAAAGAGGAGGAAGAATATCAAGTTCAGCAGCTGTGGTAGGAAGTCTTTTAAATGTTAAACCTATACTGTATGTAAATCACGAGGGACGAATAGTAAGCTATTCAAAGGCAAGAGGAACAAAAAAGGCAATAGCTACATTAGTTGAAAAATTTAAAGATAATATAAATCCTGATGAAAAAATAACTGTGGCTATAAGTTATGGAGATAATTATGAAGATGGAAAGCTTCTAGAAGAAGCAATAAGAAAATTTGATAATGTGGAAAAAGTAATAACTAATGAAGAAGGAACTATAATTACTAGTCATACAGGACCAGATATGGTTGGATTATTTTTCATGGGAAAATTAAGAGAAAAAGTTTAGTATAGAAAATATTAGTTAACAAATTATATATAGTTGCGTATATAATTAATAATAGGAATAATAAGTAGGTGGTAATTTGAGTTTTAGAAATATGGCACGCGAAATTAAGGAAAACATAATTAACCCTCTACTTAATGATAAAAAAAGCAACAAGAGAGCTGGAAAGTATAATAGAGAGGCTGCAAAAACTTATGCTGAGATGCATGCAGAAAGTCCTAATAATAAATATCCTTT
Source organism: Clostridium sp. UBA6640 (assembly GCF_002455975.1). Lineage (GTDB taxonomy): Bacteria > Bacillota > Clostridia > Clostridiales > Clostridiaceae > Clostridium_J. The sequence goes on along the minus strand of NZ_DKLM01000113.1, from coordinate 11,969 downwards.
ATTTAAAGGCGATGACTGCACAAATTTTGTATCACAAGTTTTAGTAGCAGGTGGTATGAAAAATATAGGTCAAGATTATGGCAGCTATCAAAGTTGGTTTTGTTATACAAATGATGAAAAACAATTAAAAAAAATATCTTTGAGCTGGAGAAGTGCAAGATATTTTAAGCGATACTGGGGTAATGAAGATGGATTTGGTCAAAATGCTGCTAGGGTATTTAAAAAAATGACAGTATTAGAAGCACTGAATAACTTTAATTCATTATATGATTTTCTTGAAATAGGGGATGTAGTTCAATATGGAGATCCTGAGAATTATAATCATCCGTATCACTCTCAAGTTATACATGCAAAAGAATATAATTTAGTTCTTGGTCAAAATGATTTATTTAAATCACAACATAGTGTAAACAGAAAGAATGTGTCCTTATATGATTATTTAAAGTTATTACAAAATAAAGAAACTAGGTATATATATATCTATCATATTGAGTAAATATTATAAAATAGGTATAGTATATTGATTAGTTATTTTTAAAAAGATATCTAAAGTAGGGCTAAGGAGTTTCCTTAGCTTTATTTAAACTTCAAACTTAGTAAGTATATTGATATATTTTTTAAAATTTCTTATTAATTTTAAATTTACATAGTGAGTGAAAAATAAGTTTCAAGTTATATATATTAATAACTAATTTTTATTTTAAAAATTGTATTACATTTATTATAATAAGTCATTTAGGAATAGTTGAGTAATAAAATATTAAAACTATAATATAATTTATGTATTATAAATCCAAATATTTATATTGTATTTAAATACATTTAACATAGATAAGCTTTATAATAATAAGGTTAAGCTACCTTATTTTCTATAATTAGGAGGAAAAAAAATGAACAAATTTAATAGAAATGATATTTGTTGGTGCGGAAGTGGAAAAAAATATAAAAAATGTCATATGAGTCAGGATGAATTTTTAGAAAAATTAGAGCTTAAAGTGGGATATACAATACCTAGAGATATCATGAAAAGTGAAGAACAAATAGATGGAATTAGAAAGGCAGGTAAGCTTACTAGGGATATATTAGATATGGTAGGTGAGAAAATAAAATCAGGTATTAGTACAGAAGAAATTAATACATGGATACATGAATATACAATTTCACATGGAGGATACCCTGCTACATTAGGATATCATGGATATCCTAAAAGTACGTGCGTTTCTATAGATAATGTAGTATGCCATGGTATTCCAGATGAAAAAACTATATTAAAGGATGGGGACATTGTTAATGTAGATGTTACTTCTATTTTAGATGGATATTATGGAGATGCAAGTAGAATGTATATTATAGGGGAAGCATCAGAAGAAGCTAAAAATCTTGTAAAAGTTGCAAAAGAGTGTTTAGAAATAGGAATAGAGCAAGTTAAACCTTATAAGACTATTGGAGATATAGGGCATGCTATTCAAAAACATGCTGAAAGCCATGGATATTCTGTAGTATATGATTTTGGCGGCCATGGAGTAGGAGTGGAGTTTCATGAAGAACCTTTTGTAGCCCATATAGGAAGACCAGGCGAAGGTATGATACTACTTCCAAACATGACTTTAACTATTGAACCTATGATTAACATAGGAAAGCCTGAGGTTGTAATACTTGAAGATAATTGGACTGCAGTTACAAAAGATAACTCATTATCTGCTCAGTGGGAGCATACTATAAGAGTTACTGAAAATGGATATGAAATCTTGACATAAAAATTTGAGTAGATACTTGTATTTTCATTATGTTTTAAAATAATGTGATTTCTAAACGAAAGCGGTACTAAATTAATATAATTAAAAACTTATTTTTAAATTTCTCATTTTTTAATTTAGTAGCAATTTTTAAGAAGAAGTATAGTAGATCATAATTATTTTAAAGCATAATATCTATATTAGAGTGTCTACTCTATTTTTAAACAATTTATTTAGATATAAATGGTAAATATTTAAAAAAATGTTTTATTTTGATATAATTGTGGTAGATGTTTAGTGAGGGGTATTGAAAGAGGGGTGTAATTAAGGGTGGAAATTTTAAACAATAGATATAGAGTAATTGAACACAAAAAGCAAAGCAGGCTATATTCTTCTTATAAGGCAGTAGATATATTAAATAACTCGAAAATAGTACAACTTAACATTCTTAATTCAAAACACATTCCAAAAAAATTTATTGATTTTTGTATAGATAATTGTTCAAATTTAGGTAGTATTAATAAGGTGGGATTGTTTTCCGTATTTGAGTTTGGATTAGTAGACATGATTGATAATAAACAAGTTTATAATAAAATGTACTATTATACTATTGAATTAATGGATAAAGAAGATAAACTTATTGATTTACATGACACCAAAGAAAAAGTAATCGATGTTTTTGCTGCTCTATGTCAGCTTTTAAACTATCTAAATATACAAGGATATATTTATGAACATTTAAATGGGGATAGTGTTTATTATGATAGTGAAAACAATATTATAAAATTAAAAGATTTAATTACTATTGAATTAAAAAAATATGAGTTTACAGAAGATCTCACAAAGGAAAATTTATTCAAAGCTCCAGAGAATATAAACAAAGGAGAATATACAATAAAATCTCAAATTTATTCTTTAGGTGTGTTTTTACTAATATTATACTTACAAAATGATGATCATAACTTAAGCAATAAAAGTATTAGTGATGTTATTAAAAGCATAAACAATTATCTTTATGAAGATTATGAAGCTATAAACAAATTTGATAAAAAATTTTATAGTATTATTAAAAAAATGATAAAGTTTGACCCTAAAGAAAGATATGATAGCATAACAGATATTATAGTAGACATCAATAATAAATTTGATACAAGCTATAAACCTTATAAAAAAGAACTGCTTGAAAAATTAAATTTTAATAATAAATTAGTAGGACGTAAAGAAGAAATAAAATCTATAATAAATATTTATGATTCTTTAATTAAGTATGAAATGCTAAATAAAGTAGTTACTATACATGGAGAAACAGGTATAGGGAAAACTAGATTTTTAAAGCATTTAGAATATTTATTAAAGTTAAAGAACACAAATGTTTATAGTACCTTAGATAAAAAAATAGATTGTAAAAGTAGTGAGAAAGTTTTTAGTGAATTTATACGAAAGGTTGTTTCAAAGGCAAAACAAGAAACTATAAATAAATATGCCTACGATATTGCAAAATTTGTTCCAGAAATAGAAGATGATATAGATATAACACCTATAGAAACTTTAATAGGAGCTAAAGAAAAATTTAGAGTTATAAATAATATCAGTAATTTTATTGAAGAGGTATTCTGGGATAAGCCTATAATAATATTAATCGATAACTTACACTGTGCAGATGATTTTATCTTAGAATTTATTCTTTATAATTTTAGCAAATGTAATAAGAATAATAAGTTAATGTTGATATTTACTTATTGTGATGGTGAGTGCCTAAAAAATAAAAAATTCATAGAATTTATATATAAAATAAAAGAAGATATAAGATTAGAAGTTATACTTAAAGAGCTTAATATTGATGAAGTAGGTACTATGATTAAGGATATATTATGTATGCAGCATATACCTGAGAACTTTACTGAGTTAATTTATAAAAATACTAGTGGGAATCCCTTATTTATAGAAGAATTATTAAAGGATATTTTTTTTCGGAAATATATATATATAAATGATAGTAGCGGAAAATGGTATAAAAAATATGATTTTGAAAATCTTCAATTTCCTAAAAATATGCATGAAGCACTAGAGAGCCAAATAAATGAGTTTGATAAAATAACTTATGAAATTCTTTCAGTAATTTCTATATTTGATAAAGCAACTTCTTTAGAGATGATAAGTATTTTTGTAGATATAGACCTTAATAAACTTCAAAAATTTATAGATGATTTAATATCTAAAGGAGTATTATGTAAGAAGATTGAAGATAGAGGTTTTGTTTTTGATTTCTATAATAAGTTTCTAAAAATATATATTAACGAGAGAATAAATAAGCAGGAGAAAAAGGATAAGCATAAATTGGCAGCAGAGATGTTAGAAAAATATTATTTAGAAGGAGGAAATGAATACTTAGAGGAGCTTATTTATCATTTAGAAGGAGCAGAAGACCAACTAAAATTAATAAATTATTATAATAAAAACGCAGAGACAATGCTAATGCTAAACAATAAAAAAGATGCTATAAGTAATTTTCTTAAAATATTACATTATTTAAAAGGTGTCGGAAACAATAGTAAGTGCATATTAAATGTGATGTTAAATATAGGGAGTTTATATGTCCAAGAAGATGAGCGAAGCACTGCTTTAGAATATTTTAAAGATGCAGTGGCCTTAGGGGAAAAAGAACGTTGTTATGAGGAAGTAGTGGATGCCTTAATTAATATATTAGAGATATATATTGAAAGAAATTATATAAAAGAAGCTAAGATATATGAAGAAAAAGCAAAAGAAATCTTAAGTAAAATAAATTATGAAGAGGGCTTAATAGCATATAATTTTATACTGGCCTCTATGTACTTATCAGAAAGAAAATATAAAGAGTCTTATAATATTTGTATAGAGACATTACAAAAATGTGATGAAAAAAATTCAGAGTATAGATTTAAATTTTATAGTATAATATGCAGCATATTTATATATACAAATGAAATAAAAGAAGCATTACAAATGCTTACTGAATGTTTAGCATTGTGTAATGATGAAAATTATAAAGAAAAAATAAGGATACTTAATAATATTGGAGTTATATATAGTGATTATTATGAGGATACAGATAAAGCTTTTGAGCACTTTAATACAGTATATAATCTAAGTAAGGAAAATAATTTAGTATATGATGAGATAATAGCATTAATAAATATAGCTTTTGTTCATTATAGTTTAAATCAATATAATGATGCCTATGATAATTATATTTTAGCATCAGAAAAAGCTAAAAAGTATGATTATCCTTCTATAGAGTTTTATTGTAATACTTATTTAGGAAATATACTATATAAATTTGGAAGATATAGCGAAGCTTATAAATATTATTTACTAAGCAAGGAGTATATTGATGAGTACAATGTAACAGAAAGAGATGCAGGACAATTTTATCTTTTAGGATATAGAATTCACTATATTTGTGGAGAGATATACACAGCAGAAAATTATATGAAAAAAGCTTTGGATTCTTATAATAATTCTGATGTAATATTTAGATTTGAAATTGAGCTTTTAAATTTAATTTTTAAGCTTGAGCAAAATAAATATGAAGATATAGATAAATTGTTTAAAGAATTAGAAGAAATATCTAATAAATTTACTAATAAAGATACTGTTGCTTCAATAATATGTATTTCAGCAACAAATTTTTATTTGAAAAACAATATTAAATTGTCTAAGAGATTGTTAAGTCTAATTGAACCAATAGAAAATGAAATTAAATCCTATAGAAATATTACAAGAGTGATTTTTCTTAAGACAGTATTATATGATAATGTTAATTTAGAAAGCTTATTTGATGTTTTAAATAATTGTAAGGAAGAAGAACAAAATTATTTATTATGGATAGTTTATTTAACTATAGCAGATTATTTTTATAATAAAAAAGAATTTTCTTATGCAGCAATCTATTATTTTGAAACTTGTGGAGTAATTATAGATTTAGCATTACAAATACCTAAAGATTTTAGAGTAGGTTTTATTACGTGCAATAATATGGTATTACCATTTGAAAGATTTAAGTATATAGTTGATTGCTATAAATATGGGAAAAATACTATAGATATTGATAAGAACAAAATTGAAGTTAATACAGAGAATGATGTAGAAGAGTTATTCAAATTATTAAATTGTAATGAAATTATAAAGAGTAATTTTATTATAGATTCTTTAAGAGAACTAAATTCTTTATCATTACCTACAAAAATACAGGATATAACAGATGTTTTTGAACATTTAACAACAAATAGCATAAATAATATGGAAATAATAGGTCAATATTTATGTTATTTAACTATATCTAGTAGAGCAATAATAGTAGTTGAAAATGACAGAAAATTTGAAATTTTAGCAAGTAGTAATAGTAATAAACAATTACCTAAAGATTTAACTATATTTAATAGGGTGAGGGATATGAGAAAACCGCTTATTGTTAAAGATGATTTTATAGAAAGATTTACCCTTACATCTTGCAAAATAACTAGTTCATCCATTAAATCAAGTATGTGTATTCCAATAATAATGGATGGTAAAAGCGATAAAGGAATTAAAATTTTAAAAAGAAATTCTGACATACATTATATAGATAATACGATAGGATATATTTATCTAGAATCTGAGAGAATATTAAATAATATTAATGAAAATAGCTTAAAAGAATGTTTAAAAATTACTAAGATATTAGGTATTATACTTGATAAGTATAATACTCAAATCAGCTCTACTAAAGATAAATTAACCTCTACCCTCACTAGAAAGTATCTAGAAAAAGCAATTAACAATCAATTAGAATATTGCAATGAATACAATTCTAGTTTTTCTATTCTTATGATTGATATAGATCTATTTAAAGATATAAATGATAGGTTTGGCCATAGAACAGGAGATTTAGTATTAAAAGAAATATGTGATATTATACTAGAGAATATCAGGGAAACGGATATATGTGGAAGATATGGAGGAGAAGAATTTATAGTAATTCTTCCAGAAACAGATATGTATGGAGCTTATACAGTTGCAGAAAAAATTCGTGATAAAATCCATAAGAGAAATATATTAAAGGGCAAACGAGATGTTACCATAAGCTTAGGTGTAGCTACTTTTCCAGAACACGCTACTCAGTATGACGAATTAATAGAAAAGGTAGATCAAGCTCTATATATTGCTAAAAATACAGGTAGAAATAGATCAGCAGTATGGAGTGAAAAATATAGAGGTAAATTGAATCCAACAAATAAACTTACAGGAATTATTTCTGGTAATATAAATCAAGATTTTAGAAATGTTTCTACCATGATTGGGCTTATTGAAATTGTTGGAGCAAGTAAAGAAAGAGAAGAAATGCTCTATAATGCATTAGGAAGAATTATAGAATCAACAGAATCAGATGATGGAATTATATTCCTAGTAGATGATAACGAAATAAGAGATATCTATGGAAGAAGAGCATTTGATAAAGAATGGATGAAGCCTGAAAAATATAATGAAAACTTAGTAAGAGATGTTATAGCTAGTAAGAGTAATATTTGTACTATAGATTGGGATAATATCAATGAACAGGACTCTTTAAGTTCTATGCCAAATTGGAAATCAGTGATTGTTTCACCTATTATAAAAAATGACAAAGTTAGAGCAATTTTATATTTATCTGTTTCAACAAGAAAAAAGGAATTTGCTTTAGATGATGTAAATTTTGTAACTATATTAGGAAAAACTTTACTTCCAAGATTATAAAATAAAGCCATTTGTATTATGCAAATGGCTTTATTTTTGCTTTTTGCCCATGATATATAGAGTAGAGAATAAAACATAAGTATATTATGTATCAAAAAGGGTAAAATCATAAAATGATGCCCATATATTATGAATATTATTCATGATATTAATGACATCAAAATAATAGTACTGGAGCGAGAATTTTATGAAAGAAATATTACATTTAGGAATCGATGTAGGATCAACTACTATTAAGCTTGTATTATTAGATATGAAGGATAATATTATTTATAGTAAATATGAGAGGCACTACTCTAATATAAAAGAAACTACAGCTTTGCTTATAAAAGAAGCTTTTAATAAATATAAAGATTATAATATTACAGCAATGATGACAGGATCTAGTGGATTATCACTTTCAAAGAATTTAGGATTATCCTTTATTCAAGAGGTTATTGCTTGCACAAAAGCAATCGAAGTTTTTATAGATACTTCTGATGTAGCAATAGAATTAGGTGGAGAAGATGCAAAAATAACATATTTTGAAGGTAGTTTAGAGCAACGTATGAATGGAGTTTGTGCTGGTGGCACAGGAGCTTTTATAGACCAAATGGCTACATTACTTGAAACTGATGCTCAAGGATTAAATGAATTAGCTAAAAATTATAAGATTATTTATCCAATTGCTGCAAGATGTGGAGTTTTTGCAAAAACTGATATACAATCCCTTATAAATGAAGGCGCCACAAAGGAAGATATAGCTGCATCTATATTTCAAGCTGTTGTCAATCAAACTATAAGCGGCCTTGCTTGTGGAAAACCAATAAAGGGGAATGTAGCATTTTTAGGAGGGCCTTTGTACTTTTTATCGGAACTTAGAAAAAGATTTATTGATACTTTAAATCTAAAACAGGAAGAAATATTATTTCCACAAAACTCACAGCTATTTGTAGCTATTGGTACAGCTATTGAGTCTAAAAAAGAGAAAACTATAACCTTTGGACAATTATTAAAGTCTGTTGAAAGCTTAGATAATAACAATGTATCCAATTCATATACATTAGAACCCTTGTTTAAAGATGAACAAGAATTACAAAGCTTTAGAGAAAGGCATTATAACTATAAGGCTAAAAGAAGAGATATAACTACATATAAAGGTGAAGCTTTCCTAGGGATAGATGCTGGTTCTACAACTACTAAAGCTATATTGATAGATAATGAAGGTGCAATATTATATTCTTTTTATGATAGTAATAAGGGAAACCCCTTAGAAAGCACCATAAACATATTAAAAGATATATATAGTAAAATTAATGAAAAAATAAAAATTGTTAAGGCAACTGTTACTGGATATGGAGAAGCTCTTATAAAGTCGGCTCTAAATATTGATATTGGAGAAGTTGAAACAATAGCACATTATAAGGCATCAGAGCATTTTTTAAAAGGTGTGGACTTTATACTTGATATAGGAGGTCAAGATATGAAGTGCATCAAAATAAAAGATGGGGTGATAAACTCTATTCAATTAAATGAAGCTTGCTCATCAGGATGTGGATCTTTTCTTGATACATTTTCAAAATCTTTAAATATGGGTATTGAAGAGTTTTCAACTGAAGGCTTATTGTCGCAAAGTCCAGTAGACTTGGGATCAAGGTGTACTGTATTCATGAATTCTAAAGTTAAGCAGGTTCAAAAAGAGGGAGCAAATATTGGAGATATATCTGCTGGATTATCTTATTCTGTAATTAAAAATGCTCTTTATAAAGTTATAAAAATAAAAAATCCTGAGGAACTTGGAAAAAAAATTATAGTTCAAGGAGGAACTTTTTATAATGAAGCTGTTTTAAGAGCCTTTGAGAAAGTTTCAGGTAAAGAAGCTATAAGACCTGATATCGCAGGGCTTATGGGAGCATTTGGTGCTGCTCTTATTGCAAGAGAAAATTATAATAAAAATGAAGTTTCTAGTATTTTAGCAGAATCTGATCTTAAAAAATTTAAAGTAGCAAATGAATTTAGTCATTGTGGATTATGTAGTAATAACTGTTTGCTTACTATAAACAAATTTTCCGACGGTAGAAAATTTATTTCTGGTAATAGATGTGAGAAGTGTGCAGGTGTTACAAAAAATAAAAAGAAAGCAGCAAATTTATTTGATTATAAATACAAAAGAATTTTTGGATATACACCTCTTACTATAGAAGAGGCCAAAAGAGGAGAAGTAGGAATACCAAGAGTTCTAAATATGTATGAAAACTATCCATTTTGGTACACTTTCTTTACAGAATTAGGTTTTAGAGTAGTATTATCTCCAAATTCTACAAAGAAAGTTTATAATGAAGGCATTGATACAATACCTTCAGAGTCTCTGTGTTATCCTGCAAAAATTGCTCATGGTCATATAGTAAATCTTATAAGAAAGGGTTTAAAATTTATATTCTATCCATGTATTCCTTACGAAAAAGTGGAAGATGAGACCGCAGATAATCACTATAACTGCGCTATAGTAATTTCTTATCCAGAAGTTATTAAAAACAATGTTGAGTTTTTAAGAAGTGGGGAGATTATATATAAAAGTCCATTCTTAAATTTTAATGATAAAAAGTCAATGAAGAAAAATTTATATGATGAATTAAGAGCTTTCAATATAACGCAAAAAGAAATAAGCCTCGCAGTTGATAAAGCTTATGAAGAAGCTAAAAAGGTTAAAGAAGATTTAAAAAATAAAGCATTAGAAATTCTAGAGGACTTAGATAGAAATGGTGAAAAAGGCATTGTATTAAGTGGTAGACCATATCATTTAGATTTAGAGATAAATCATGGTATAGCCAATATGATATCAGAAGAAGGGCTGGCAGTTTTTACAGAGGATTCTGTAGCTGATTTAGCTAAAACTTCAAGGCCATTAAGAGTACTTGATCAATGGACTTACCATTCAAGAGCATATAGGGCTGCAAATTTTGTAGGTAATAGAGAAAATCTAGAGTTAATCCAATTAAATTCTTTTGGATGTGGATTAGATGCAATTGCTACGGATCAAGTACAAGAGATATTAGAAAGCTGTGGGAAAATATATACATTACTAAAAATAGACGAAGTTAATAATTTAGGTGCAGCTAGAATTAGGATACGTTCTCTTAAAGCTGCCATAGATAATAGAACCAAATTACAGGTTTCTAAGCTAAAAAATATAAAGATATATGATAAAACTATATTTACAAAAGAAATGAGAGAAAAACATACAATACTTTGTCCACAATTTTCTCCAATGCATTTCGAGCTATTGGAGGTTGCCTTTAAAAGCTCAGGATACAATTTAAAAGTGTTACCAACAGTTAATAGGCATACCATAGAAGAAGGATTAAAATATGTAAACAATGATACTTGCTATCCTGCTATTGTAATAATAGGTCAAATTATAAGTGCGCTTAAGTCTGGAGATTATGACTTAAATAATACTTCTATAGTAATTTCTCAAACAGGGGGTACTTGTAGAGCATCTAACTATATTAGTCTTATAAGAAAAGCATTAAGAGATGCAGGATATGAAAAAGTGCCAGTTATATCTTTAAGTGTTCAAGGAATAGAAAATAACCCAGGATTTAAGATAACTGTGCCAATGGTTAAAAAAGGTTTAATGGCAGTAACCTATGGTGATTTGCTTATGAAAATGATAAATAGAGTAAAGCCTTATGAGAAAATAAAAAATTCAACCAACTTACTTTATTTAAAGTGGTTAGATATATGCAAAAACAACATAATTAGTGGAAGTTTTAAAGAATTTAAAAATATTATAAGTCAAATGGTAGATGAATTCGACAGTTTGGAAATCAATGATATAGTTAAGCCGGAGGTAGCAGTTGTTGGGGAAATTTTCCTAAAGTATCATAGCTCAGCAAATAATAATATTATAGAAATATTAGAAAAAGAAGGAGCAGAAGCAATAATACCGGATTTAATGTATTTTCTATTATATTGCGCTTATAATCAGAAGTTTAAATATGAGAAGTTAGGTGGAAGTTTAAAAGACTTATTAGGTGGTAAATTAGCTATTAAATATATAGAATTTTATATAAGTGAAATGAAAAAAGCTCTTAGCAGTAGTAGAAGATTCACACCACCAGAGACAATTGAAAAATTAGCAAAAGGAACAGGCGACATTTTATCTCTTGGCAATCAAGCTGGAGAAGGATGGTTATTAACGGCGGAAATTGTTAAATTATTAGAAGCTGGAATTAACAATATGGTTTGTGTACAGCCTTTTGCCTGTTTACCGAATCATGTAATAGGAAAAGGTATGATTAGGGAAATTAAGAGAAGATACCCCTATTTAAATATTACAATAATAGATTATGACCCTGGTGCTAGTGAAGTAAATCAATTAAATAGAATGAAGCTTATGCTTTCTACTGCAACTAAAAATCTAGAAAAAACTAAAACAGAAATAAAAAATTAATATATTATTAAGTGAATTAATTTTAAATTTTAATGACTTCTTTA
>NZ_DKLM01000112.1:34424-41306 GCF_002455975.1 Clostridium sp. UBA6640 | reverse complement strand
TGTGAACTGTGCATTGTGAATTGTTTCAGCTTCTTTTAGATGCTTCTTCTGTTTTCACTGAGCTTTCTACAAGCTGGTTTATAGTATTAACTTCTTCTTTGGTTAAATATCTCCAATTACCAATAGGTATATTATCAAGAGTTACGTTCATAATTCGAATTCTTTCTAATTTAGTAACGTTATATCCTAAATATTGGCACATCCTTCTAATTTGTCTATTTAAGCCTTGAGTCAGTATTATCCTAAAGACATACTTACTTTCTTTTTTTACTTTACATTTTTTCGTTATCGTGTCTAATATAGGCACTCCATTACTCATTTCATGAAGAAATTCATTGGTGATAGGCTTGTCAACAGTAACTATATATTCTTTTTCATGATTGTTTCCTGCTCTTAAAATTTTATTTACTATATCTCCATCATTAGTTAAGAATATTAATCCTTGAGAAGGTTTGTCTAATCTTCCTATGTGAAATATTCTTTCAGGATAGTTAATATAATCTATTATATTTCCTTTTATATGTTTTTCAGTAGTACAAGTAATTCCTACAGGTTTATTAAAAGCAATATAAACTCGTTTCTTTTTAGGTTTAATTATTTTATTATTAATTTTAACTATATCTTCAGAAGTTACTTTTGAACCTATTTCTGCCTTTTTATCATTTATATATACGAGGCCTTTTTCGATTAGTTTATCTGCCTCTCTTCTAGAACAAAATCCACTTTCACTAATATATTTATTTAGTCTTATTTCTTCGCTAATATGGCTAGTCATATTACACCTTCCTTTAAATATCAACATCATTAATTATTATATACTATAAAGTTTATATTAACGCATTTAAAATATAAATTTACTGCAAATTAAGAAGGGAAAATTTATTAAAAAGGTAAATTAATTATATAAAAGGTATGGAATTTCATGTATAATTTAAAATAAGCTTTATAATATATGCAAAATATTATAAAGATTATTTTATTTTTTAAAAATCTGTAAACTAGGGGGAGGAGAATTTATATGAAAAAATTTTGGCACAGTTTAGGCACTATGTTTATGACTATGATATTTATATTTTTATTAAATATTAACGTTGCTAAGGCTTCAATTTTAGAAATAGAACATAAGATTGATCAACCTATCAATAAAGTTTGGACGATATATCTTAATGATAGATTGAGTAGCAATGCGATAAATAATCTATCTAATAATATTATAGTTATAACAGCTAATAGTGAACAACCAGCTGTAACTTTCAGTTATGATGCTGATAATAAAGCAATTAGAGTAAATCCGCCATCCGGTGGTTNNTAATGAAACTTATAGTATTATGGTGAAAGATTCTTTAGTTAGTGAAAATGGAGTTAAGCTTATTTCAGGTGCGGTTATAGATTTCACTACGATTAAAGAAGCAAATAGCACAGTGAACACAAGTAAGGGGACAGTAACTTATAAAGATTATGGATTCACATTAGACCAATTTGTGGACAAGCAGATGAATCAACGCCCAATATATAGCCGTTGGTCACCGTTTAATACAAGTGCAAGTCGTATAAGCGTTAAGCAATTTGCTGATGCAGAAAGATTTTCGATAAGTGATTATGGTATGTACCAATTTTTAAAGTTGAACTATATGGAAGGCATAACTGCTAGTGATTTAGATGTTCAGCTTAAAGGAAAAGGTATTTTAAATGGCTTNNAGGAAAAGCTTTTGATAGTGCAGCAAAGAAGTATAATGTAAGCCAAGCTTATTTAGTGGCACACTCAATTTTAGAAACAGGAAATGGAACTTCTAAGCTTGCTACTGGCGTGGACTATAAAACTCCAGATGGAAAGACTGTTAAAGTTTACAATCTGTTTGGTATAGGTGCATTCGATAGTGATCCTATAAATGGAGGAGCTAAAAGAGCCTATGAAGAAGGGTGGACAACCCCTGAAAAAGCTGTTGAAGGTGGAGCAGAATGGATAGCTGAGAACTATATACATAGAGCAGAATCATCAGCTAAAGAGCCAGACCAAGATACACTATATAAAATGAGATGGAATGTGGAAAATTTTTCTAGCACTTGGCATCAGTATGCAACAGATATAGCTTGGGCTTATAAGCAGGTAGGTAGAATTAAAAATATATTAGACAATATACCGAATGCTAAATTGCAATTTGAAATACCAAGATTTGTGAAATAAAAGGTTTTGACTTTTAGTCAAAACCCTTTATTTTATTAAAATTTATTGTTATTATTATTTACATTTATAATATATTTTTTTTCATCAGCATATTTTATAAATTTTTCTAGATTTAAAATATTATTTTTTTTATTTTTAGTTACATATATTTTTACTTCACCTGCATGAAATCCATCAGGTATTTTTAGCTGCTTTTGATTAATGGCTTCATCAAATAACATCATTAATCCATCATTTAGAGAATTTCCCTTAATATTTACGCTATTAGTTAGCTTAAATCCATTAGAATCTGTAGCAAATACCTTTACTATCTTATTGTTATTATTAATATCTATTTTAATAGTGCAATTCATATCTGCTACTAAAGAAGTTTTAATAGAAAAAGAATTAAATGTATATATGATACCTGCAATTAAGAAAATAGATAGTGCTGCAGGAACTAAATATGAAAAGAAGGTGGGTTTTTTAATTATATTACCAGTGTAAAGCTGTCCAATAACAGGCTTTACATTGGTTCGCCTTACAGTAACAAACTCTTTGCCTTTTGTAACTAGATAAACTTTATTACCATCAATATTAATCACTTTACCAGTTTTGTCCATAAGTAATCACTCTCTCATCTAAGTATTAGCATTTAATGAATTGCTGTAGATTTTATATTAAGCATATAATTTGAGTTTAAGAACTATTAATTTTATTATTGATATAATAAATAATTTATTGTTAAAATCTAGATAAGTATATGATATCACATAATTGAATCTTGGGGAAAGAAATAGTATATATTGTAAATCAGATTTTATAAGATAATGCAAATATAAAAGTAAAATTATTAGAAAAGAAAATTATAAATGTAGAGAATTAGAAGAAAACAATTTTAATTTCTTAAGGAATACAGGATTAAAGAGTTAATAAAATCAAAAACAGTAGAAAAGATTTTAATAAATTAAAATATGTTTTTAGATAGTATATATGTGAAAATTTGGTATAATATTCTTATATTTGAATTCTACAATGTGGTAATAACTAAGTAAGTTATATTTTGCATTAATATTTATTACATATTTGTACTTAGAATGCAAAGTAGTGTAACAGTATTTTTCTTAGAATTAAATACGAAAGGAGAAGCGAAGAATACTTAATTAAGCAAAGTATACTAAAGATTTTAAATTTGTGGGGTAGGGGGATATATATATGAAAAATAATAAGAGAGTTTATTCTATAATAATAGGGATTATGCTAATATCTGTATTAATATTTCAGTATGTTATTAATGTAAATCTTTATAAAAGCCCACCATCTGATAGATGGAGTAAGGAAGTACAAATAGGTAAGGGGAATATTAAAAATAATCCAGTTCTCATTAAAGATGATGATAAAATTATAGTAGGGTATGAAAATAAAGATCAATTATGTTTAGTTGCAACAGATAGAGTAGGAAAAAAATTAAATGAGAAAAGCTATAATGTAAATGAAGACTTTATAATGGATACTACACTTGTTAAAACTAAAGATGGATATTTATTTAACTTTAGATCTACAGAAAATTCAATAGGTTATATAGGTACTTTAGTTTTAGATAAAGATTTTAACAAAATTGATGAGCGAAAAATAACTAATGTAAATGCTATGTATCAATTAGAAGACAACTTGTTATTAATAAGTTACAATGACAGACTGGAGTTAATAAATACGGAAACTTCCTATAAAACTTCTATTAATACTAAAAAAGTGAATATGATTTCAGCAGTAAAAAATAAAGATGGTTATTTTATAAGTTTATTACAAGATGAAAGAGATTTCAGGGCAGTATATATAAAAGATAATAAGTTTCAAGAAATAAGGGACATAATAACAATAGAAAGAAGAGACAATCTAACTTATAGCAGCATAGCCTGTTCACAGGATGATAAATATGGATATATTCTAGTAGAGGAAAGATTTAAAGGTGAATTTATGGGTACTAGAGTTATTCAATTTGACTTAAATGGAGATGAAGTAACCTTAGATGAATTAAGAGTTAATGGTAACAAGTATGTTCATGATAATATAGGCGTTTATTCAGATGAAGGTGCCAGGTTTTTAGCCACTACAGAAAGAATATTTGGTAAAAAAGATATTCAAGAAAGTATAGTAGATTACGTTATTTACGATGGAAAAGTTAAGTTTTTTGATTATGCAACAAGACTTGGAAATCTTTGTATATATCCTTTCATAAATGGGGATACAATGGCATTTACAAGTTTTTCTGAACAACATCAATATAATATTAACTTAGCTTCTATGAATGGTGAGTTTAAAGAGGTTAATAATGTTCCTAGGAACTCAGAGTATACTATGGCGTTTACTGCAATGTTGCAAGGTTCTTTATATGCATTAGCATATATATTTGTATATGGATTAAGATGGATAATACCTTCATTATTACTAGTTGGAATAATAAGCTTTTTTGACTATACTATTAGCATTAGTAAGAGACTGAAATTATTTATAGGTAGTGGAATTATGGCTACAATCATAAAAATTATGAGCATTATCTCTGTAGTATATACTCAATATCATTATGCAATTCCAGATGTAATTGCATCAAAATTTATAGGAGCAATAATTTGTATAATAATAAGCTTCTTTAGCTATGCTTTTGCATATGAAATTTATAAAAAAGATCCAGATAATGTTATGATGATTTCATTTTCAGCAGGATTACTAATAGATACAGCATTAACCTTATTAGTCTTTGTACCATCAATGGTATAATTTATGGAATAGTTAAAACTCCATGGCTAAAGCCTTTGGAGTTTTTTTAAAATTGATTTTATTTTAGAAATTCATTTTTAGTGAAATTTTTCCTAAATTCTTCATCCTTCATTGTTGATCCTTGATTTTTAAGGATTTAAGCTATTCTTATAGAAAATTTATTTTCTACAGTATATTTTTATAGCATTGGTGATAGAAGTCTTGATATAGCCTCTTTGATTCGTACTATTAAACTCCTTTTTTTCATATGCTTTTCAGTTAAAAAGGTTGAACTTTTAATATCATTTAAGAATGAATCTTCTACATCTTTAGTAGTATCTGCATCGTATATTATAGCATTTACTTCAAAATTTAAATTAAAACTTCGTATATCCCAATTAGCAGTTCCAATACTACACATTCTTCCATCTACTGCTATCATTTTACTATGGATAAATCCAGTATTGTATGTATAACATTTAACACCTGCTTCCATTAAGTCCCATACATAAGATTTACTAGCCCAATAAACAAACATATGATCAGGTTTAGCTGGTATTATAATTCTTACGTCAATACCAGATAGTGCAGCTATTTTTAGTGCTGTTAATATACTATCATCAGGAACTAAATAAGGAGTTTCAATATAAATATTTTTTTCAGCTCTATTAATCATCTTTAAATAAGCATTTCTTATAGACCCCCATTGAGAATCTGGACCACTAGAAATAATCTGAGCGCATTTATTACCTATTTGCCCTTTTAGAGGTAAATATTTAGGGCCCATTGTTATATCTTCTTTTGCAGCAAATCTCCAATCAAGTAAAAATCGCATTTCTAAGGAATCTACAGCATCGCCAGTTATATAAAGATGCATATCTCTCCAAAATCCAAATTTTTTAGAACGGCCTAAATATTCATCGCCTATATTAAGACCGCCAATAAATCCATGTATTCCATCTATTGAGCAAATTTTTCTGTGATTTCTATAATTTACTCTTAAATTTATATAAGGTATAAAAGGCGGAAAGAAACAACTAATCTCACCACCGGCATCTACAAGAGGCTGAAAAAAATTTCTAGGTAGCCTTAAACATCCCATGCCATCATATAAAAGTTTAACTTCAACGCCTTCTTTAGCTTTTTCTACTAATACATTTAATATCTCATTTCCAATATCATCATTCTTAAATATATAATATTCCATATGTATAAAGTCTTTAGCACTTTTAAGGCATTCTATAAGTTTAGGGAATTTTTCATCTCCATTGTTTAAAAGCTGAATGTCATTATTACTTGTAAAAATAGCATTATCTGTACTTAAATTTAATCTAATAAAATCATGATATTCAGATAATAGTTCATTATTTTTTACTATATAATCATTTTTTAATATGTTTTTCTGATCTTTAGTAATGGAAAGTAAATTTTCTTCTTCCTCTTTTTTATAATAGAAAAATTTTTGCTTTCTTAAGTCTTGACCTACAAATAAATAGAGTACGAATCCCAAAATGGGGATAAAATACATAATCATAATCCATGTCCACGTACTTGCGGGATTTCTTCTTTCAAAAAGGATTACTATAATAGCAAAAACTATATTAATTAAAAATATAAAATTAAAAATATCTTTAAAAATACTATAAAATTCCATCATACTCTCCTTAAAGTTATAATTATAGAGAAAATTAGGTTAGAGTTACGGTTGTATAATCTTAACTTCATTTGTGTTAACTATTGTTATTAGTTTTCACTATTACTAAACAAATATTAGTTCTAAAATATTACATTTTATAAAATTTTAAGAAGTCAATAATATAATAACACAAATTATGACTATAAGCTTTAGAAACAAATTAAAATAACTATTAAGTTCAATAATTAAGGTAAAAATATATTAAGTATTTTTACCTTAATTCTTCATTTTTCATTCTTAACCTTTAATTCATAGAAAAGAATTT
>NZ_DKLM01000112.1:31612-34354 GCF_002455975.1 Clostridium sp. UBA6640 | reverse complement strand
TAAATATGTTATAACATATGAGTGTTTATTGATACAAAGGGGGGAATGATGATGGAAAAGGTTTTCAAAAAAGAAGAATTAATAAAATATTTTATGATAATATTAGGAACAACTCTATTAGCTTCAGCTATAAATATGTTTTTTAAACCTAATCAATTAGTTACAGGGGGAGTTTCAGGACTTGCCATAGTTTTAGAATATATTACATCTAAGGCAATTGGATATGGAATTCCACTTTGGATAACAAATATAGTTGTTAATACCCCATTATTTATATTAGGAATAAAATTAAAAGGTAAGTCATTTGGTGGTAAAACTATATTTGCTTCATTGTACTTATCCTTTGCGTTATGGTATACAGAGTTTTTACCAGTTATAAATGTAGAATTAATATTAGTAAGTATATTTGGAGCTATTATATTAGGCGCAGGAATAGGACTAGTATTAAAGGCATCTGCTAGCACAGGAGGAACAGATCTTGCAGCAACAATTATAAAACATGTATTTCCAACTGTATCTTTAGCCAAGGTTATGGCACTTATAGATACGTGTATAATTATTGTAGGAATAATAGTATTTGGCGTACAAAAGGGAATGTATGCATTAATAGCTATATATATTATATCTACAGTAGTGGATAATATAATAAGTGGTGGTAGTGCTTCGAAATCAGTACATATTATTTCTGATAAAGCTGATGAAATTGCAGTAGCTTTGATGAAAGAGTTAAATAGGGGAGTTACAGGTCTAAACGGTACAGGAATGTATACTAAAGAAAATAAAAAAATACTATTTGTTGTCTGTGGTAAAAAAGAAATAGTAGAATTACAAAGAATAGTAAAAGAAATAGATGATAAAGCATTTTTAACAATAACGGATATTAAAGAAGTTTTTGGTAGAGGATTTTCAGAACCACAAGTTATAGAATAATAAGAAATTATGGGAATTTATAGGGAAGATAACTAGCAAGTATGGTAATACATTTAGCTAGTTATTTTATTTTAAGTAACCAAATATAAAAATCAATAACAATATATAATTAGTAAGGTTACTTTTTAATAATTTTATCTCTAAGGAAAATGGTATTTATCATAAATTAAAGAATTTTCTGGTATAATGTAGTTGACAATAAGATTTTATAGGGATAAAATTTAAATAATAAATAAAATCAATTGATAATAATTATCCGTATTGATTTATGAAGGGGGATAATAGAATGAATATAAAAGCATATGATTTTAAAAATTTTAATGGGTTATCCGATGTAAAAACTATATTTATATTTGAAGGTATGAAAGAAGTTGGCAAAAACTTATCTGATGATGTTATAAAAAATTCAATTGCTCATGTTTTAGAGGTTGAAGATTTTAAAGCTACAAATGGAGAAATTTTAGTTTTAAATCTTCTTAGAAAAGAAGCCCCAACAAAACTAATATTAGCAGGATTAGGTAAAGTAGAAAGCTTTGAAATAGAGAAGTTAAGAAAAGTTACAGGAAAGGCTATTAAAGAAGCTATAAAATTAAAAGCTAAGTCAATGGATATACATGTAGGCGCGCTTAAAGAAACTGACTTTATGAGTGATGCTGTTAAAGCAATAGCAGAAGTTTCAGCAATGTCAACCTATAGATTTGACACATATAAGAGTGAAAAGAAGCCAGTAGAACTTAAAGCAGTAAATATATTGGCTTGTAACTTAGACTCATATGAAGACATAATAAAAGAAGGCATTTCTTTAGGAGAAGGAAATATAATTACTAGGCAATTAGTAAATGAACCATCAAATGTTTTATTTCCAAGAGAGCTTGCTAATAGAACGGTTGAGATAGGCAAAAAAGTAGGCTTTGAAGTTAAAGTTTATAGTGAAGAGGAAGTTGAGAAATTAGGAATGACTTCATTCTTGACAGTAGGAAAAGGTTCAGATAAGGAATCTGTACTTATTGTTATGAGGTATATGGGAGATAGTGAAAATCAAGATAATATACTAGGTCTTGTAGGTAAAGGATTGACTTATGATACTGGTGGATATTCATTAAAGACATCAGCAGGTATGGAGACTATGAAATCAGATATGGGTGGTGCAGGTGCTGTTATAGGTGCTATGCATACTATAGCTAAAATGAAATTAAAAGCTAATGTAGTAGCTGTAGTGGCTTCTTGTGAAAATTGTATTTCTGGAGGAAGTTATAAACCAGGCGATATAATAGGATCAATGGCAGGAAAGACTATCGAAGTTTTAAATACAGATGCTGAAGGAAGACTTACATTAGCTGATGCAGTAACATATATTATAAGAAATGAAAAAGTTTCGAAAGTTGTTGATATAGCAACATTAACAGGAGCAGTTACGGTTGCATTAGGAGATGTTGCAACTGGTATTATTTCAAATGATGATGAGTTTTACTCAATGCTTACTAAAGCTTCAGAGGTAACAGGAGAGAAAATTTGGAGATTACCTGCTTTCGATGAGTACAAAGAACTTATAAAAGCAGAAAATGCTGATCTTAAGAATACTGGTGGACGTGGTGCTGGTACAATAACAGCAGGATTATTCATAGGGGAGTTTGTTGAAAATAAACCTTGGCTACATCTTGATATAGCAGGTTCTTCATGGACTAGTAAGCCATTAGATTATATAACAACTGGTGCAACTGGTGCAGGGGCAAGAATATTATATCAATTAGTAAAAGAACACACAAAATAATTTAGATGCCTAAGGCAAAGAGGCTGTTGCTCTTGACTAAA
>NZ_DKLM01000112.1:0-31556 GCF_002455975.1 Clostridium sp. UBA6640 | reverse complement strand
CTCTTTTAATCTAAATGAGAAATTTCTATAGATAATGAAAATAATTATCGTGCTATATAGATTTTTTTAATTTTAGGTACACTTTAATAAAGTTGATCTAAGAGCCATACTCCAAGTCTTCTCTCTTACTTATATCTTTCTTAAAATTTTTTTCTTCCTATTGCTATTTTTATAAGTATTTTTTAATAGATAAACAAAATTATATATTCTCTTGACAAATTTAATACTACAATTTATGATTACTGTATGACCAAAAATATTTATTTAGTCATACAGTAATCTAAAGGGAGGTATTATCATGGCTAAAAGTTTTACTGAAACTGAAAAAGAGAATATACGAGAAAAATTAATTGCAGAATGCGAAAAAAGTTGGGCTAAATTTGGCTATAAAAAAACTAATCTTGATGAACTCTGTGCAAAAGTAGGAATATCTAAAGGTGCTTTTTATCTGTTTTATCGTTCAAAAGAGGAATTATTTTGCGATATTGTTGATGTTATCCAGAAGCGATTATTTTTGAGAATTGAAGAAACCATGGCGGAAACACCTACAAAATATGGCTTTGCGAAAGCACTAAGATTAATATATTTGGAGTATGACAAAGGAAACCTTATTTTTGATTTTAATACTCCAGATTTTATGGCATTTATAAATAAGGTTCCAAAAGAATGGTTATCTAAACATCAATTTAATTCTTTAAGCAATATACACGAGATTATTAAGGAATATAACCTAATTCTTAAAGTTGAAGAAAATAAGGCGGTGGCAGTTTTTGATACACTTTTGTCTATAAATGCAAATAAAGAGCACCTTATTTATGATCACTTTGAAGTGTTTGAGTATATGCTGGACAAGATGATAGAAGAAATTTTTGAATAGGAGGTGCTGTTTTGGACTATGCAATAGAAGTACATGATTTATGCAAAGTAATTGATGATCAAACCATATTATCAAAGGTGAATATGAAAGTTAAAAAAGGTGAAATTTACGGGTTTTTAGGGGCAAACGGAGCAGGTAAAACCACTTTGATGAAAGTATTATTTCGCATACTAAAGCCAACCTCTGGCACAATCAATTTATTGGACGAAGAGGAGCTGGACAGCAGTAACAAGGTTTTCTCCAAGATTGGCAGTATTATTGAAATGCCTGTTTTTTATCAAAACCTAACAGCCAGACAAAATTTGGAACTGCATTGCGACTATATGGGAATTGATTATAAGGCAAACATTGAAAAGTCTTTACAAATGGCTGGAATATCAAATACAGGTGATAAAAAGGTAAAAAATTTTTCACTAGGGATGAAGCAAAGGCTTGCCATTGCAAGAGCAATATTGACAAATCCCGAAATTTTAATATTAGATGAGCCAATCAACGGACTTGATCCTAAAGGTATATCAGACATGAGAGAGCTACTTATTAAAATTAATAAAGAGCGAGGAACTACAATTTTAATATCAAGCCATATTTTAAGCGAGATGGAGAAAATTGCGCATACTATCGGCATTATCAACAATGGCATTATTCTAGAAGAATTATCAATGAATGATATTGCGGCAAAAGATATTAATTTAGAGGAATACTATTTGAAGCTATTAGAGGGGGTAGAGAAATAATGGAAGGTTTAATAAAGCTAGAGCTAAAAAGATTTAATCTAAAGAATCATGTTTTTGGTGTAATCATCGCTAATATAGTAATTCTATTTTTTAGTTTGTTTATGACATATATGCTTTCAATTGGGCAAATTCCCCAAACCAATTTATCCTCTCTTGAATTGGACACAATGAGCATTAATAGTATGTTAATCAAAGCTACTTTTTTGGTATGGGAATCTGTTCTAATAGCAACGATTATCGTTGAAGAGTTCAGAAGTAAAACAATGTCATTACTTTTTACTTATCCAATTAACCGAAAAAAATTGATAGCCGCTAAACTAACTTTGATATTGCTAGTGACATTTGTTTCTATTGCCCTTTCGGAATTGCTTCAAAACATCTGCATATTTGGAATGAGCAAGGTATTGAATTTTGTTAGTTATGGGATTACTCCAAAATACGTTTTTAATGTTGGAATAACAACGATTACAGCGACTTTATTGGGAATGCTACCTCTGTATATCGGAATGATACGAAAATCTACCATTGCAACCATTATTTCATCTCTTTTCATTGTTAGTATAGTGGTTAATGCACAAACAGGTGCTGGAGGGTTAATCTTTATAATACCAATTTCGTTAGTGTTAGGTGCTATTGGGTTGTTTTTTGCGGCAATAGCCATAAAAAATATTGTAAACAATGATTTATGTTAAATCTTTATTAGGAGGAAATGCCATGAGTAATCTAGATAATTATTTCAATATATCTTTTGACCAACAATTCTTATTGATTACTTCAATCATTAGCATAGTATTAGGAGCTTTTCTTATAATATTTGGTTTATTAAGAAAAAAGAAAACACAAGGAAAAAGTACTCTTGCATGGACTTGCATTGGAATTGGGGTTGCTTCAATTCTATCGAATATCATACAAATTCTATCACGAATATAAAATTTTATATGGAGGAGGATTAGTATGTGGATAAATTTATAAATCAATTAAATCACTTTTTTCATGTATCAATAGATTTACCGAGCCCATCAATAATATTCCTCGGTTCAATTGTAAGTACCATACTGGGATTTTTCCTTATTTTATTTGGTGCGTTTAGGAAAATTGAGCTACTAATTTGTTTTGGTGTCGTAGTAATTTTATCAAATTTATGGGGGATGAAAGATCAAAAATGAAAATATTTAACAGAAATTTTAAATTAATGATTTTAGGGCAGATTATATCACTCTTTGGAGCGTCAATATTAAAATTCTCTTTATCTTTATATATACTTGATTTAACAGGTAAAGCAGAAATTTTTGCTACAATCCTAGCTATTTCAACTATACCAATTATCATATTTTCACCAATTGGTGGCGCTATCGCTGATCGATTCAATCGTCGAAATTTGATGGTGATTTTTGACTTTTTAAGTAGCGCCATTATTTTAGCTTTAATGCTGTCTTTATTCTATGGGAATAATTCGGTATTTTTCATAGGTGTGATAATGACATTGCTATCTGTTATAAGCACTATGTATCAACCTGCTGTTCAAGCTTCAATTCCAGTATTGGCTGACGAAGATAATCTGATAAAGGCAAATGGAATTGTATCCGGTGTAAGTGCACTAACGGGAATCATCGGCCCAATTTTAGGAGGTTTATTATATGGACTTATGGGGCTTGAAGCCATTGTAATCGTTAGCTGTAGTGCATTTTTCCTGTCAGCGGTAATGGAAATAGTTATACAAATACCCTTTACAAAGAAGTCACATGACGGGCATATTGCAACAGCAATTTTTGTGGATATTAAAGAAGGTTTAAGCTATATATTGAATAAAAACCGTTTTGTCTTAAAAATCATGTTCATTGCAGCTGGGATAAACTTATTTTTATCTCCAATTATTTTAGTAGGTGTCCCTTATATTGTGAAGGTTGTAATGGGTGCTGATAGTACATTATTTGGTGTAACACAAGGTGCAATATCATTTAGTACAATTTTAGCAGCCATAGGAATTGGAGTTATTGGTGAAAAACTAAAAATAAATAATCTGTATTTGTGGTTTGTTGCTTGTGGACTTTTATTCATTCCAATGGCATTGTCAGTTAGCCTATTTGGATCAAATTTGGGATTTTGGATACCTTTTATCGTTTTCACAGTGTCAGCTATGCTAATACTTTTCGCAACAACAATTGCATCAATTTTCATTACTACAATCATACAAAAAGAAACACCCAACGAATTACTTGGAAAGGTCATGGCGATTCTTTTTGCAGTAGCTACATGCGCAACACCATTAGGTCAAATTATTTACGGTGCATTGCTGGACAGCTTTAATGATAGAGTTTACATAACTGTTTTAATTGCTGGAGCATTTACCTTGATTATGGCATTGGTTGCAAAGATATCATTAAGTTCTAGAAAAGCAAATTTTTTCGGAGCACATAAGGATATATAATATTTAACATAAAGGGGCTGTTTCAGAGTTAACTTTTTAAGTTAATTCTGAAATAACCCCTTTTTTAGATTGAATAAAGGGATTAAATTATAGTAAACTTAGAAAGAATATAGAAAAAAAGGTGGATTTATATTATGAGAAATTTAAAGTTAACTATAGAATATGACGGAAGTAGATATAAGGGATGGCAAAGACTTGGTGATAATGATAATACTATACAAGGAAAAATAGAAGATGTACTTTCTAAAATGACTAGTGAAAAAATAGAGCTTATTGGTTGTGGAAGAACTGATGGAGGAGTACATGCAGAAAATTACATAGCAAACTTCCATACTAATTGTATGTTAAGTGAAGGAATGATGATTGATTATCTTTATGAATTTTTACCTGAAGATATAGTAGTCAAAGAAGTAGAAGAGGTAGAAGAAAGATTTCATGCTAGATATAATGCTAAAGCTAAAACTTATATTTATAGAATAAATAATGGTAAATTTAGAAATGTTTTTAATAGAAAATATGTTTATCATATAGATAAAGATTTAAATTTAGAAAATATGATAAAGGCAAGCAAAATATTAGTTGGAGCTCATGATTTTCAAAGCTTTACTACACTTAAAACAAAGAAAAAATCTACAGTGAGAACTATAAATTATATTAATATAAATAAAAATAAGGATTTAATAGAAATAGAAATTAATGGGGATGGGTTTCTATGGAATATGGTAAGGATTATAACGGGAACTCTTTTAGAAGTAGGAGCTGGAAAAATATCAGTAGATGAGGTTGAAACTATATTAAATAAAAAGAAAAGAGAAGAGGCAGGTCCAATTACACAAGCTAAAGGACTTTATTTAAAGGAAGTTATATATAACAACTTAAAATAATGCACAATGTACAATAGAAAAAGGAGTTCAATGAACTCCTTTTTTATAGTATTCCTTCTTCTTTTAATAGGTTCTCAATTTCTTGCATTTTTTTAGTTAGCTCTAAAAAATTTTTTTTAACTAAATCTTCTGAAAGAGCATCTTCTTTTATACTTTTTTCTAGTTCTTCAATAGTGTATAGTGCCTCATCGATATCTTTTTGAGCTAGTTGTAAATTGTTTTCCTTCATAAAAATCTCCTTTTAAATTTAATCTTCTTGTTTCTTACGAATTATTTCTTAATAAAATGTTAGCATTGCACAGCATTAATTTCAAGTTGAAAATAAGCTTAATTAATAATTTATATGCTATAAAATATTATTTCCTTCAGATAATTTACGAATAGGAACTACATAAGTTTCTAATATATCTAAGTCTATAATTTTAGCTATTTCTTGTTTTGTATTTATATGATCTATCCAAACTATATGATTATTAAAGTACACAGTGATATTTTCATTAGATTTTTGAATTTCTAAAAGTCTACTAGTATCCATCCATGAATTCCTCCTATAAATTTAAAATTTAATTTATAACTTATAACCCAAATAATAGATATGTTTGGAGTTTTAAATAAAAATTGATATTTAGAAATAAAAAAATATGGATGCTTCTTACCAAAGCTTACAATAGTATAATTTGTATTAGCTTTTTACATGTTTTAAAAGTTTGTACAAATTGAAATTTTATACTTCTGTTCTTCATATATATTATTAATCTATTAATAAAAGTGTGCAGGTTGTATTGTTAGATATTGCATTATAGATTAAAAAAATTAATTTTATGGAGGGAATTTGCATGATAAATGTAATATGGTTTCTTATATTAGCTATAGGTATAGGATTTGGCATATTAAACGGAGATGGAGAGATAGTTTCTAAAGCAATAGTATCAACCACTTCTTCAACGGTGGATTTAATAATTGGACTTGTTGGAATGATGTGCCTTTGGTGTGGAGTCATGAAAATAGCAGAAAAAAGTGGACTAACCTCAAAACTTTCCAGAGCATTGACTCCTGTACTAAAACTAATATTTAAAGAGGCAGGTAAAGATGAAAAAGCAATGGGGGCTATAACTATGAACCTTACTGCTAATATGTTTGGACTTGGAAATGCTGCTACACCTTTTGGAATAAAAGCTATGGAGGAGATGGAGAGATTAAATATGGAGAAAGGCAAAGCTACCAATGATATGGTATTATTCTTGATATTAAATGCCGCTTGTATTCAGTTTATTCCTACAACAGTAGTATCTATAAGAGCAGCAGCGAATTCTCAAAATCCAGGAGCAATAATTTTGGCTGCTTTTATTACAACATTTTGTGCATGTTTAATAGGTATAGTTCTTTGTAAACTACTACAAAAGCATTTTTAAAAAATAAAATCGAGTTTAGCTATCGATTAAAGTAAGGAGAATATTATGGATGTGAGGGTATTAATTCAATATATAATAAAGGCTATTATTCCGATAATAATAATTTTAATTACAACCTATGGAATTTTTAAAAAGGTTAAAGTATATGAGTGCTTTATAGAAGGTGCAAAGGATGGAATAGGAATTTGTGTTAGAATATTTCCCTATCTTTTAGCTATGCTTTTAGCTATCAATGCTTTTAGAGCATCAGGAGCTATGAATTTTTTAATTTCATTAATAAAGCCTGCAGTAGATGTGGTAGGGGTACCGCCAGAAGTTGTACCTTTAGTTTTAATGAAACCTCTATCAGGAAGTGGAGCTATAGGAATTTTTACAGATATCGTAAAGGAATATGGTCCAGATAGCTTTATAGGTACTTGTGCTTCTATAATTATGGGATCCACAGAAACAATATTTTATACTTTAGCAGTTTATTATGGAGCAGTACAAATTAAAAAAATAAGACATACTTTATGGGTGGCAATATTAGTAGATATTTGTGCAGTACTTATAGCAGTAAATGTAGCAAAATTTATAATATACTAAAATTGTTCATTCTTAATTGTTAATTCTTAGTTTTACAAGTTGATATATAATTATAAGATAAAAATAAATAAGCACCTCTAAATATTTTAGAGGTGCACTGATTGTGCTATGATAATTAGCTCACAGCTTTAAAGAATTATTTTATATAACTTAAAAAAATTCAGTTGATTAGGTGTACTTATAAATTTTTATCAAATATTCTGTGTTGATTCAATAGAATATTCTTCTATTAGGCTGTTAAATTTTCTTTTATAAGCAATATAAATTAATGCGGCATCAGCTATCCATTGAATTACACAAATCCACCAAAAGTATGTTACTGAACCTTGAGTTATATAAATAAAGTAAAATACCAATGGTAATCTAATACACCATCCTGTAAATAGAGAAACTTTAAATGGTATTTTTGTATTACCTATTCCTTTTAGGGCCCCTCCATATATCATGGAAATTGCCATACCAGGTTGCTGAAGTGCTGCTATCATTAAGCACTTAGCACCTAAGGAAATAACTTCAACCTCACTACTATTTATAAATAGACCAATTAAGAATTTAGGCATAATTATAAATAATGAAGCTATACAAATCATTGAAATTAATCCTAAGGCTGCACAGTTATAAGCATATTTCATTGCGCCCTTATAATCTTTTTCACCATATTTATTTCCAACAAGTGTTGTACATGCTACAGCAAATCCCCAACCAGGCATGTAAGATAATGATTCTAGAGTTGAAGTTATTGTATTAGCAGAAAAAGCAACAGTTCCAAGCCTCATTATCATAAAAGTTGTAAATAATCTACTAATACTAAAAGCACCTTCTTGAAGTGATGCAGGTATAGACAATTTAAATAGGGTTTTAGTTTTTTCTATAGTTAAAGATTTCAAATATTTAAATTTAATTTTAATCTTAGACTTTTTAAAGGTATAGTATGTAGAAAATAAAAATCCACAAATTTGAGCAGTTATAGTTGCTATTGCAGCACCAGCAACACCTAATTCTGGAGCACCAAACTTACCAAAGATTAGTATGTAGTCTAAAGTCATGTTTATTAATATTACTATGAAGGATGTTATAAGAGGAATTTTTGTATTTCCATAAGCTCTTTGTATTGCTGAGTAAAGACTGGTTATCATGTTAAACACAATTCCGAAACAAACAATTCTTATATATGTCATAGCAATTTCTAGGACTTCAGGTTCACAA
Organism: Clostridium sp. UBA6640; assembly: GCF_002455975.1. Lineage (GTDB taxonomy): Bacteria > Bacillota > Clostridia > Clostridiales > Clostridiaceae > Clostridium_J. The sequence continues at coordinate 23,430 of NZ_DKLM01000112.1, read as the reverse complement.
CCAGCAGCAGTTAGGAGCTGTTTAGAAAAAATAAAAATTACAATAGTACAAATTATACTAATTATAGTACCTATCACAAATCCAATAGTGGCATATTCTTCAGCAATATCATATTCTTTAGCGCCATAACGTCTTGCCACAATAGAGGTTATGGCAACAGATACACCCATAGCTATAAAAATATTAGCAAAGGTATATAATATTTCTCCAGAAATACCAACAGTACTAACAGCTATTTGTCCTCCATATTGTCCAATCATAAGGGTATCTAAAACCCAAACCATCATATACAAAACCATTTCTCCAACAGCAGGCAATGCAATAGCAAGTACATTTTTAACTTCTTTTTTGTTTAGCATATAATTACCTCCTCCCTTTTTAATGCCAATATTACTTAATTATATCAGAAGCAAATTATACTGTTAATAATAAATGACAAAATAATAGTATTTTTGCAATTACCATAAATATTGTTAACAATTAGTAAATTATTGAATAATTGACAAAAATATATAGAATTTGTTATAACATATTTTAAAGGGGCAAGTATTTTAAACTTTGGGGGGAGACTTTATGAGAGAATTAAAAAAGAAAGATTTTGAGGTCGTTGGTTGTAAGATTGAAGAAAAAGAACTAATGGGGGAGGTGAGCTTAAGTTATTGGAAGAGTGTAAAAATAAAATTTTTTAAAAATAAGGTTGCAATTTTAGCTACAATTATTTTATTAATTGTAATTTTGATGACAATTTTTTATCCTCTTTTTACAAACTTTGATTATTTTGAACCTGTTAAAGAAAAAAACTTAAGACCAAATAGTATTCACTATTTTGGTACTACTGATCAAGGAAGAGATATTTTTGCAGGTGTATGGAAAGGAGCTAGAAGTTCATTAGGTATTAGTCTTATCATAGCATTCTTAAACTTATCTATAGGAATAGTTTATGGAGGTATTTGCAGTTTTTATGGTGGCATTATTGATGACATAATAATGAGAATACTAGAAATAGTAACCAGTGTGCCACTTATAGTGATAATAACACTAATGTATCTTATTTTAGGACCTGGACCACTAAGCCTAATTCTTGCTATGACAGTTAATGGGTGGGGTAATGTTGCCCGAGTAATTAGAGGACAACTATTACAAATAAAAGAGCAAGAATATGTTTTAGCTGCAAAAGCACTAGGAGCTAGCACTTCTAGAATTATTTGTAATCATTTAATTAGAAATGTAATTAGTATAGCTATAGTTACTATAACTATGGAGATTCCTAATGTGCTTATATTAGAAGGATTATTAAGTTATATTGGATTTGGTATGAGATATCCACTACTAAGTTGGGGATCACTTATGTATAATGCAGGATTTTCACTTATGTTCTATCCTTATCAAGTATTTATTCCAGCTTCTGTTATGACTATAACTATAATTTGCTTTAATGTTATAGGTGATGCTTTAAGAGATGCACTAGATCCTCAAGAGATGGTATTTAGTAAGGAGAACAAAATATGAAAAGAAAAAGTTTCTATATTATGTCTATATTAATGTTTGTATCCATATTTTACCTTCATTACCATTTAAACTATAGAGAAGCAATTAAAGCACCTTCAGAAGTATGGGCAAAGGAAGTACTAATATCTAAAGGAGACATTAAGCAATATCCTGCTTTAACTGGATATAATGATAATTATATTGTTGTTCATCAAAACGGAGATGATATAAAGGCAATAGTGGTAGACAAGCTAGGTAACATATTAAAGGAAAGTACTTTTAAAGCAGATGGCAAAGAACCTAGAGATTTGGGAGTGGTTACAGATAATAAAAATATATATATTACTTATATGCTAACAGATATGTATTATAATACAGTAAAAATTTTAAAATTAAATGATAACTTAGAATTAATAGAAACAAAACAAATTGATAATATGAGAAGTAAACTTGATCTATCAGAAAATATATTATGTATTTTTTATGATGATCATATAGAATTTATTGATTTTCTTAAAAGTTCTTCTTTTAAAATTAATTTAAATAATAAAGCAGAGATGCCTACAAGTATTCCTTATAAAGATAAATATTTAATAACATATATATCTGATAGAAGTGCATATAAGTATTTTTTTATAGATAAAAATGGACAAACAACTGAACCTAAAGTTGCATTTGATGTACAGGGGGGATCCAATTCTTCTTTCATTTCAAATACTATTACTTATAAAGAAAATGATATATATGCAATTGTAGAATATGTATATAAGGGTAAAGAGTATACTGTAAAAAGCTTTAAATTTTCATTAGATAAAAATGATCTTTATATAAGTGATTTTAGGTTAATGGAAAATTTTGGTGACAATATAGATGAGAGGAAGAAATTTAATGTAGATGTAACTAGTTTAGCTAATTATCCAAATCAAGAGGGAATGATTCTGGGGAGTTGTGGAAGAAAGGTTTTTAAGATGAAAGAACAACCTGATATAGTGGAAATTTCTATTGAAGATAATGAAAATTCAATAGGTGGACGTTTTCGTGATAAATATGGCGCTGTTATAAAAAATCCTGTATCAAATAGCAGGAATAACTCCATTTACCCTGTTAGCTATAAAAGTGCAATAGTATTTTGTGAACCTATAGGAAATGATAAAAGTAATGTGTATATAACTTCAAAAGATAAAGAATTTAAAGAAGTTAATAACAAAAGTAGACCAAGTGAAGCAATTGATTCACTTTTAGCTACTTCAGAAAGCATGCTTTTTGGAATGGCTTATTTGGTGATTTATGGTTCATTATGGATTATACCATCTCTTGCTTTAATATCTCTTATTTCAATAATCGAATTTAAATTTAATAAAACTATAAGAAAGGCATTATTTATATTTGCTTATAGTTTAGCTTATCTATTAAAGCTTTATTTTATAAATAAACTATTTTATATTAATCAAGCAATGCTTATGCCATCTTTTTTTAGTTTAAATGTAGGAGTCGCATGTACATTATTAATTAGTTTAGTTTGTTTGAGTTATGGATATAAAGATTATAGTAAAGATTTGGATTATAATGTAATTGTATTGAGTTTTTCAAAGCCAATATTAATAGACTCGCTTTTAACTTTAATATTATTTGTTGGTTTTATTATATAGAAAATAATCTTTATATTATAGGATAGGACCTTTATATAAAGAAACTAAAATCATTATTGAATATTAAGATAAAAGAAAAGTTCTTATTTGAAATTTATATATAATCGTATACTTTAGAATTATAGAAAGTAGGGGTATATGTGAAGAGGGAAAAGTTTTACGCAATTGTAGGTGTGATAATTATAGCTATATTTTGTTTTCACTATAGTTTGAACTACAAAGAAGCCATAAAACCACCAAGCGAAAAATGGGGTAAGGAAGTATTTTTATCACAAGGGAACATAACGGAGTTTCCAGATATAATTGAATATAAGGGTAATTATGTGGTCGCCTATCAAGATGGTGACATTATTAATGTAATGCTAATAGATAAGTTAGGAAAAAAAATTAGAGAGTCACAATTTACAGCGTCTGATAATGAGCCAAAAGATATAGATATTATTACAGACAATAAGAATATTTATATAAACTTCTTATTAACAGGTGCAGATAAAAACACTATTGAAATATTAAAATTAGATGATGATTTAAATCCGATAGACAAAACAAATGTAAAAAATGTAACTAATAAGATAAAAATTTCAGAAAATATATTAGCAGTTTTTTATGATGAATATGTTGAAATAAAAGATTATTTAATAAACAAAGTTTCCAGAGTTAATATAGGCGATAATATAAGACTGCCGGTAAGTGCGAAATATAAGAATAAATATATGCTTGGCTATATGATGGGGTTAGATGAATTTTACTACATTTGGATAGAAGATGGTAAAGTTACAGAGCCTAAATTAGGTGGAAATTTAAGTGAAATCACAAAGGTGAAATTTAGAAATGCTACAATGGCAATTGATGAAGAAAATGTTTATGTTTTAATAGAGTATATATTTGAAGGTAAGCAGTTTGGATTTAATCTTTTAAATTTCCCTATTAACGGTGAAAAAGGTAGTAGTTATGGACCATTTAGAGTCAAAATAGGAACAGATGAAAACGAAATTAATGCAGATGATGTTTATATAGGTACTGTAGCTACCTATGGCGAAGAACCGGGCACATTTTTAGTTAGTACTAGTAGAACAGCTGCAAAATTAAAAAGCCAAACAGATATAGTTAAGATGAAAATATCAAAGGTAAAAAAAGACATGTCCGATAAAGCTTTGTATATAGGAGTCTTTAAAGAACCATTGTCAAGAAGTAAAAAGATATCTATAAATCCAGTGAATTATAAGGATGCAGTGGTTTTTATTGATTCCATCGAAAAAGGTAAAGCAAAGCTTTATATTACGTCAAAAGATCCAGAGTTTATAAACGAAAATTCCGGAAATAGAAAAGAGGAAGCAATAAGTGCATTTATTCAAACTTTAGAGGGAATGTTTTTCGGAGCTGTTTATATAGTTTCTATGGGACTTATATGGATTATACCGGGTATGGCTATAGTATCTCTTGTAGCTCTTATAGAATATAAATTAAGTAAAAGGCTAAGAAAAATAATGTATTTTCTGACATATGGTATTATTTTTACCATAAAATTTTATTTTATAAATAAAGCTTTTCACATTAGAGGAGTAAATCTCTTACCTAGGTATTATAATAGTGCCGTTGGTTTTCTATGTATGGTTACCATAAGCTTACTTTGTGCTCTATATGGATATGGCAAATATAAAAAGGATTTAGAATACAATGTTATAGCATTAAGAATTCCATCTGCATTGATTGTTGATAGTGTTGTAACTTTAATGTTATATGTAAGCTTTATAAAATAGTAAATGCATTTGCTATAATGTAGATATCTTTATTGGAGCAATATCTATAGATGAAAAATGGATTACTTTAATAAAATACTTAGAAATTTTATTATATTGACATAAAAACTACTTTATCATATCATAATAGTAATAATAACATAATGCTATGAAAAGAAGAGTAGTAAAGTGAAGTGCTTAAAGAGAGCTAGAGCAGGTGAAAACTGGCAGCATACAACTTTATGAATATGGACTTGGAGCAGACCTTTTGAGCAAAAGTAAGGAAGGTACGGGAGCAACCGATATATTGCAAGGTGATAAAAGCTTTTTGCAAGTCACTTAATGAGGTACTTATTGCGAAATAAGTATAAAATAGAGTGGTAACACGTATACAACGTCTCTATATGGAAAAATTTCCATATAGGGGCTTTTTTTATTAGAAAGTTATGGAAAGATTAATAACTAATTTTTCTTTAAGTCTAGATTTTTTAGAAACTAGAGTGAAAGCTTATATTTTGAAATACAAATACAGGAGGCAAGATTATGTGTAAAAAACCATATTATATTACTACACCAATTTATTATCCATCTGCAAATCTTCATATAGGAAATACCTATACGACTGTTGCAGCAGATGCTTTAGCAAGATTTAAAAGATTAACAGGCCATGAGGTGATGTTTTTAACAGGAACAGATGAACATGGTCAAAAACTGCAAAGAATAGCAGAAGAAAAAGGTGTTAAACCAATAGAATATATTGATGAAATTGTAGCAGGAATAAAAGACCTATGGAATATGATGGACATAAAATATGATAAATTTATAAGAACTACTGAAGAATATCATAAAAAATCAGTTCAAAAAATATTTAGTAAGCTTCATGATCAGGGAGATATTTATAAAAGTTCTTATGAGGGATGGTATTGTACTCCTTGTGAGTCTTTTTGGACAGAAACTCAATTAGTTAATGGAAACTGCCCGGATTGTGGAAGACCAGTTGAAAAAGCTAAAGAAGAAGCATATTTCTTTAAGATGTCTAAATATGCAGATAAATTACTTGAATACATAGAAACCCATCCGGAATTTATTCAACCAGAATCAAGAAAAAATGAAATGGTTAATAACTTTTTAAAACCAGGACTACAAGATCTTTGCGTATCAAGAACTTCATTTACTTGGGGAATTCCAGTGGAGTTTGATCCGGGCCATGTTATATATGTATGGATTGACGCACTTTCAAACTATATAACTGCATTAGGATATAATAGTGAAGATACAGAGCTTTATAATAAATTTTGGCCAGCAGATGTTCATTTAATCGGTAAGGATATATTGAGATTCCATACTATATACTGGCCTATAATGCTTATGGCTTTAGGATTACCATTACCTAAACAGGTATTTGGCCATGGATGGCTATTAGTTGATGGAGGTAAAATGTCTAAATCCAAAGGCAATGTAGTAGATCCAGTAGTACTTGTTAATCATTTTGGAGTAGATGCTGTTAGATATTATTTACTACATGAAATACCATTTGGTTCAGATGGTCTATTTAACAATGAAATATTTATTAAGAAAACAAATTCAGATTTAGCTAATGATCTTGGAAATCTAGTTTCAAGAACAGCTACAATGATAGAAAAATATTTCAATGGAGTAATACCTTCCCCAGATGTTAAAGAAGCTGTAGATGAAGAGTTAATTTCATTAGCTCTTGAAGCACCTATATTAGTTGAGAAGGCTATAGATGAATTAAATATATCTAATGCTTTAGATCATGTATGGACATTGATAAGAAGAACAAACAAATATATAGATGAAACAACTCCATGGATACTTGGAAAAGATGAAGAGCAAAAGCCAAGACTTGCAACAGTTTTATATAATTTAGCAGAGTCATTAAGAATAGTTTCTGTATTAATATCATCTTTCTTACCGAGTACAAGTGAAAAGATTAATAGCCAATTAAATATTACAGAAACAACATGGGAAAGCTTATTATCATTTAATGGAACAAAACCAGGAGCTAAGGTTTCTAAGGGAGAAGTAATGTTCCCAAGAATAGATGTAGAAGCTAAAATAGCTGAGCTAGATAAGATATCTGAAGAGGCTAAAAAAGCAGCTGAAGTACCAGTAATGGAGCCGATAAAAGAGGAAATTACAATTGATGACTTTGATAAAATAGATTTAAGAGTTGTTAAGGTTATAGAGTGTGAACCTGTTAAAAAAGCTAAAAAATTACTTAAACTAAAGGTAGATTTAGGTGGAGAAATTCGTCAAGTTATATCAGGAATAGCAATGAACTATAAACCAGAAGAATTAATAGGTAAAAATGTAGTATTAGTTGCTAATTTAAAACCAGTAACTTTGAGGGGAGAATTATCTCAAGGTATGATATTATGTGCAGCAACTGATGATGATAGTAAGTTATTTACAGTAGATCCAGGTGATTTACCAACAGGTAGTATAGTAAGATAAAATAATTTCTTTAATATATTTTTATAGTGGAGGAACAGTGTCCGCCTTTATAATTAATAAATTTTAAATTTTTAGAGAGCATAATAATTTATGCTCTCTTTTTATGTTAATTTATAGTATAAATATTGTTAAAAATGCAACAAAGATTTAAAATAGTTGGAATATGTGCAAAATTATACATCAATTTAATATGCTTATCCTGTAAAAGTTTTGTTACCAAGTTAATTCAAAATGAATTAATTTTGCGTTTTTAGGTAAAAATATGAAATGATGAATTTTGAAGGAGTGTTGTTTTATGAAAAGTTTAGTTGGAAGCAGAACGGCCGATAATTTAGCTAAAGCTTTTGCTGGTGAATCTCAAGCTAGAAACAGGTATACTTATTATGCTGGTATAGCACGTAAAGAAGGACATATGCATATTGCTGCAATATTTGAAGAAACAGCAGATAATGAAAGAGCTCATGCTAAGGTTTTCTTTAATCTATTAATAGAGGGATTAGGAAAAGCTCATATAAAGGTTGATGCGGATTATCCTATAGGATTAGGAAATACATTGCAAAACCTTGAATATGCAGCAGAAGGCGAAAAAGAAGAGTGGGGTACAGCATATCCTGAGTTTGCTAAAATTGCTAAAGAGGAAGGATATCCTGAAGTTGAATTTGCTTTTAATCATATAATAGAAGTTGAAAAAGCTCATGAACAAAGATATTTAGATTTAATGAATGCCTTAAGAAAAGGTAGATTATATAAAAGAGAAGAAAAACAATATTGGAAGTGTAGAAATTGTGGATATATACATGAAGGGGATGAAGCACCTAAAGTTTGTCCTGCTTGCAAACATCCACAGGGATATTTTGAAATTATGTATGATACTAAAGCATAGATAAGATAGGTATTTCTAATAATATAAAATGACTTATAAAAGGTGTGATTATTAATCACACCTTTTTATGTATTCAGCTTTTCTTTCCTTATAATATATAGGAGATAATCCTACATGCTCACAAATCTGCAGAGCTTGTTTAAAATTTAACCCAATAGATGATGGAATATGAGAATCAGAACCTATGGTTACATATTTACCTCCAAGCTCACGATATCTCTTATAAATATCTATAAGATTTTTAGTACTTAGTGAATTATCTAGCCGTCTTGTGTTTACCTCTAAAGAAATTTCATAAGATAAACATAATTTTATAACTTCATCTATATAATCACTATATTCACTATAATATAGCTCTTGATCTTCATAAGGACAATATCTTGATATAAAGTCTATATGACCTAAGGTATCTATATAACTATGAGTTTTTATAGAGTTTATCATATCCTCAAAATAAAGTGAGAATACTTCTTTTTTACTTTTTTCTTTATACAATGACTGATCGAAAGCATCTATTCCATTTACGAAATGTTGAGAACCTATTATTTGGTCAAAGGGATGACAGGAAATTAATTCATTTTCTTTCTTATATTTCATATCCATTCCTAATTCTATGCCTATTAATATATTATTACTTCTATAAGAATTATAGCATTCAAAATATTCTTTTAAATCAACTTTAAATTTTGTCTTATCAGGATAATTTAAATCTATATGATCTGTTATAACTATTCCTAAGTTTAAATTTTTAGCTGAATTAATAACATCCCTTATATTCATCTTTGAATCACTAGAAAAGTCAGTATGAATATGAGTATCAAACATATTTGCACCACCCTTAAAATATATTAATTACATTATATCAGTAAAAGTATAAGAAGAATATATATAGATGTACCACTTTTAAGCTTAATCTGTCCCTGAAAATAATCCATGCTTATTAGTATATGGACTAAAATTCAATTCACAATTCACAATGCACAATTCACAATTGTGGATATTTCTCAGTTATCACTGAGAAATTTTAAATTGATTAACCGTAGTGGTAAGCAGTGTACGCCAATAATAATTAGCAATTGTATTGCTAGTTAAAAAGACATGATAAAAATCATGTCTTTTATAAGATATATTCAAAAATTTAAAAAAGTAAAAAATTAAGAAAATTTAAAAAGTAAGCATGTACTGGGATTGATTACCTAAAAAGGTTTACAAAGAGAGTTATTACCAATGAATTTGAAAAGTCTACAAGAAAAGCACCTACTACTGGGAGTATAAAAAATGCTTTTGGTGAAGCTCCATACTTTGAAGTTATAGCTTCCATATTTGCCACTCCATTTGGTGTAGCACCCATTCCAAATCCACAATGACCTGCTGATATAACAGCTGCATCATAATCTTTTCCCATAAGCCTAAAGGTTATAAAGTAAGCAAATATAGCCATTAATATTGCTTGTCCAATAAGTAAAATTAATAGTGGACCTGCTGTATCTTTTAATTGCCATAGTTGTAATTCTATAAGAGCCATTGATAAAAATACATTTAAACTTATATTACCAATAATATCTGCACACTTTGAATTAATTTTCCATTTACCGGTACCTTCTCCTATATTTAATATTATTGCTGCTATAATCATAGCATCAATGTAGGCAGGTAAAGTAATACCTATTTTAGTGAAAATCATTTCTAAAATAGTTCCAAGACCCATGGATATAAAGATAATAGAAGTAGTATTAAATAATCCTTCATAATTTACTTTTTCTTCAAGCACTGTATCTGCTGCTACAAAATCATAAGCATTGTTTTTTAGCTTATATTTATTAATTAAATTTTTAGCAATTGGTCCACCAATTAAACTACCACATATAAGTCCAAAAGTAGCAGCAGCCATAGCCGTAGTTGTTGCACCAGCTAGACCATATTCAGATTCAAACAATTTGCCCCAGGTTGCACCAGTACCATGTCCACCAGTCATTGTTATTGAACCAGCTATAAGTCCTAATAGCGGACTTACTCCTATAGCCTTAGAAATAAGAACACCTAGTATATCCTGGAATATTACTAATGATAAAGCTGCAATAAAAAATAATCCAACTTGAATTCCACCTTGTTTTATAAGTTTAAAACTTGCTCCAAGACCTATAGTAGTGAAGAAAGCAAGCATAAAGGGATTTTTTAAGGTTGAATCTAAAGTTATGGTCATTATATTGCTTTCAGTAAGTATTAAATTTAAGATGGCAAAAATAAGACCGCCTACCACTGGGGAAGGTATACAAAATTTTTCTAGAATAGTTACCTTAGTTTTTATCCATCCACCTATGTAGTAGACAACTATTGCTAAGGCTAAAGTTTGAATCATGTCCAATTTCAATGTCATAATAAATTCCTCCTAGTAATTAATTATTTATATATATATCTTCATATTTTGAATTATATAATAATACTTAAAATTTAGTCAAATAAATTTTTTTTAAACATAGCCATCATACATATATCGACGGCAACCATGTTTTTCCAACACTGTTTAAAATTATTCAGAAAATTTATCATATTAAGTGCCTATATCTTAAGAGTTATGTTATTATATTTTGTATATTGAATTATGATTTTATATATTAAAAGGGAGTGAAGAAATGAAGTATATTATTGGATCAATGGTAGGTGCAGTAATAGGATACTTAACTAATTGGTTAGCTATAAAGATGTTATTTAGACCTCATAAGGAATTGAGAATAGGTAGATTTAAAATACCTTTTACCCCAGGGCTTATTCCTAAAGAGAAGGAAAGAATATCAAAAAGTGTAGGAGAAACAGTAGGAAGTCATTTACTAACTAAAGAAACAATATTAGAAGCTCTTTGTAACGATAATATAAATGAGGGAATTTCTAATTATGTAGGAGAGAAGTTTAAAGAGTTACAGATTAGTGATATCACAATTGAAGATAAAGGAAAAGAACTATTAAATGAAAACTATAATAAAATTTATTATGGAATGAGAGATAGCTTATCTAAATCTTTAATAGAAAGTATTAGAGATACGCAATTTAAAAAAGCAATTTGTGAAGCTATAACTATGGAAATTAAAAATAAACTTAAAAATAATCCTAAGGAGCTTTTAGGCAATAATGTTTATAATGCTGTAAAAGGAAGTTTAGTAGATAAGAGTAAGAGTTATGTAGATAGTGATGAATTAAAGATAAGCATTGAAAAGATATTAAATGATAAGATGAGAAGCTTAGATAATTGTGATAAGTCATTAAATGACATTATGCCCAAAGGATTGACAAGCAATTTAAAAATCTATACATACAATAAAAGATATGAGATTTCATCTTATATTAAGACAGGAATAAAAAGTGAGAAAGCAGAAGCTAAGATAAAAGATATAATAACTGAAGTTATAAGTGGAATGAGTCCTATGATTGCTATGTTTATTAAATCAGATAGCATATATGAAAAAATAGTTAATGGGGCAGACGAATTACTTTCACAGGAGCAAAATATTACTGATATAGTGATGATAATAAACGATATTATAGACAAAATTTTGGAAACGAAATTAAGTGAGGTAGCTAATAATACATCTAAAGAAGGCAAAGATTCCGCTGCTGAGGCTATATCTAATCTTTTCATAGAACAATTAAAGGAAAATAGTATAGTAGAAAATTTATTAAATAAATTAGAAGAAAAATTTTGCAGTATGGGAACGCTAGAAGAAGCACTAGAGAATATGAATTTTTCTTATGATGAAGTTATCAATAATATGATAATAAAGATTGTAGACAACATTGTATATAAAGAAGAATTTGAGGAAAAAATTAAGGCTATAGTTGAATATGGACTTAATAGCGTGGTCAAGAAATCATCAAGAAGTTTATTGGTAAGCACTAATGGAGAAACAGTAAATAAACTTTCCAAAGTATTAATAAACCTATATAAGAAATTTATAGATAATAAAGCACCACAACTCATTGAACGCTTTAATATAGCTAGAATTATAGAGGATAAAATAAATAGTTTTGATGTGATGTTCGTAGAAAAATTAATATTGGATATTGCAAGTAAAGAGCTTAAGGCCATTACATGGTTAGGTGCACTATTAGGCGGAATAATGGGAATATTATCACCACTACTTGCATCATTATAAGGTATCTTCAAAAAATAATAGACCAGCATATTAGCTTATTTTCCATCATACTACGTTGTCAGAACCAGCACATAGTACTACTATGAGCAGAACCTGACACCTTGTCTGATATGAGGCATATTCACAAAATAGATAATCAGTATGCTTATCTATTTTGTATCATACTTCGTCGTTAGGTTTTTATGATAGTTAGACTATCATAAAAACCTATCTCTTTGTCTGATGCAAAATATATTTCGCATCTGTAACTAGCTATTTTATTTCATATGCCTAAAATATACTAACATCTTTAGACTATTAACAAAGAAAAGAGGTAGAAAAAATGATATTTGATTCACATGCACATTATGATGATGAAGCTTTTAATAAAGATAGAGAAAGTGTTATAAGAGATATACAAGAAAAAGGAGTTATAGGGGTTTTAAACTGCGGTTCAGATCTAGGAGGGGTTAAAACTTCTGTTGATCTTTCTAATAGATATGAATTTATGTATGCTGCTATAGGCATACATCCCTCCTATGCAGACATTGTAAATGAAGAATTAATTGAGGAGTTTAAGAAGATATCTAAAAATTCTAAAGTTAAAGCTATAGGGGAGATAGGGCTAGATTATTATTGGGAAGAAAATCCTGAAAAAGAAGTTCAGAAAAAAGCATTTAGAATGCAAATGGAACTTGCAAAAGAATTAAATTTGCCTGTGGTTATTCATGATAGGGATGCACATAAGGATACTTTAGATATACTAAAAGAATATCCTGAGGTTAAAGGGGTTATCCACTGCTTTTCAGGTAGTGTAGAATTTGCAAGAGAGTGCTTGGAATTAGGATATTATATAGGTGTAACAGGTGTGGTTACATTTAAAAACGCAAAAGTAATAAAAGAGGTTGTTAAAGAGATTCCTATAGATAGATTACTTGTTGAAACGGATTGTCCTTATATGGCACCTACACCCTATAGGGGAAAAAGAAATCAGTCTGATTATATAGAATATATAATAGAAAAGATAATGGAAATTAAAAATTTAAATAAAGAAACTGTGGAAAATAATACCATAAATAACACTAAAAGGTTGTTTAATATAAAATAATAAGGTATAATACCAATATATAAAATCCATTTTGTTGAAAAAAGCTCCTAAAAATTACAGAAGAATAAGGAAATCTAATGGAATTTATGGCTTAAAATGGTTATGAATATATTTAATTCTATGACTTCCATGAAAAAAACAGCAGTGAAAATGTTAATAAATTATGAACAAAGCTTATTTTCAAGTAATATTTATATAATTTATTAAATATATTTAATCATAACATCATCAAAAAATATTCAATATGGTCTTCTACAAATCTACCCTTTAGGATTGATTTTTCTGCAATTATAAGTGTTGACCACATTATTGTAGGTATGTACACTAGGTATATTCACAGAATCAATTCAATGTAAAGATACTTGAAATTTGACACGATTGTAAAACTTAGGTTATAATTTCGAAGTACTCTTGTCAAAGGGAGGTAATTTTATGATTATGAATGCAAAACCAAAGTTGAATACTTATTTTTCAACTTGGCAGAAAGCACTATTTATAGTAATGCTAGTATTGTTAGGGGTAACTATTACTATAATAAACATGAGAAAAACCATATCAATAGTTATTGATGGTCAGGAAGTACAAATTACAACATTATCAAAAAAATTGGATACAATACTAAAAAATGAGGGTATTGTAGTAAGTGAATTTGATAAGGTATCTGTGGCATTGGACAGTGAAGTGAAAGATAGAGACAATATATATATAAATAAAGCTATAGATGTTGAAGTAAATGTTGATGGAAAGGTGTTAAATGTTAAATCTGCAGAGGATACTGTAGAAAAAATGCTACAGGCAGAGAATATAGCTTTAAGTAAGCTTGATAAAATAACACCTGGTAAGTCAGAACTTCTACAAAATGGATTGAAAGTTCAAATCACAAGAGTAAATAAGGAAGTTAAAAATGAGGTTAAACATTTAGATTTTACGACAGAAGTTAGAAAGAATGGAGACTTGCCTCAAGGAACTCAGAATTGGGTCCAAAAAGGAGAAAAAGGCGAGAAATTAATCACAACAGAGATTGTGTATGAAGATGGTAAAGAAACTTCTCGTAAAGTTTTAAATGAAAAGGTTAGAAAGCAACCTGTTAGCCAAGTAGTTGATGTAGGAACATTAGGGGTCTTAAGGCTTTCTCGTGGCGGCGAGGATTATTATACAGAAATGTTAACTATGTCATCTACAGCGTATACAGCTGATAGAGGAGACGACAATGGTATTACTGCTATGGGCGTAAGTTGTGTTCGTAATCCAGATGGTTACAGTACAATTGCTGTAGATCCAAGAGTTATTCCTCTTGGAACAAAGGTATACGTTGAGGGTTATGGATATGCTATAGCGCAAGACACTGGAGGAGCTATAAAAGGGCATATAGTTGATTTATATTTTAATACTTATAATGAAATGATCAATTGGGGTAGAAGAACAGTAAATGTTTATATTCTTAAATAGGAGCAATGCTCCTATTTTTTTCTTATAAGAATATTATATAGAATTAGAATGCATATAAACTGCCTAAAAAATTGATATATAACTTAGTCAATAACAAATTGCCTATGAACAGCTTTTGAAAATTAAGAATTAAGTATGAAGAATTATGGTGAAAATTAATTTTATCAAATTAATTTCTTCAAATAGGATTTTCAATTAAAGTGAATTTATCACTTTAAAAAGAGATAGATCCAGAATTTCTATTAAAAAAGAGAAGTATCAATAATTTTTTATTTTCAATTGTATAAAGTAAAAATTTAAAGGATTCAATAATAGAATTATTAAAAAATATATAATTATAAAATTTTAACTTATATGAAGATTAGGAACTTGTTTTTATCTTAATTAAAAAATTATTTTCAACATATAATAAGGATAATACTCATCTAATGACTACATATAGTTTTTGTATAAATTAAATTTGTATATAACTTTCAGTTGACATTAATAAATATATAGAAGAAAATTATAAATGACATAAGGGAATATGGAAATATATTGGAGGAGCAGATGATTAAAGAAGTTATTGTTGTAGAAGGAAGAGATGATATTACTGCGGTGAAAAGAGCTGTGGATGCAGAACTTATAGCAGTAAGTGGATTTGGTATAAATCAAAGTATAATAAATAAGATAAAAGAAGCACAAAAAAGGCAAGGGGTTATAGTACTCACAGATCCCGATTTTGCTGGAGAAAAAATAAGAAAGATAATAGCCAAAAGAGTACCCAATGTTAAGCATGCATATATAAGTCAAAAAGAAGGTACTAAAAACGGAGATATAGGAGTTGAAAATGCATCACCGGAGACTATAATAAAAGCATTACAAAATGCTAAGTGTGAAATGAAAGAAGTTAGGAAAGAATTCGATATTCAAGATATGTACTTTTTTAAGCTTACAGGAGATAGCAAATCTAAAGAAAGAAGAGATGCTTTAGGTAGAGTTTTAGGGATAGGATATTGTAATGCATCCCAATTTGTAACTAGATTAAATAATTATGGTATATCTAAAGAAGAGTTCGTAGAAGCACTTAAAAAAATAGATAAGGAGATGAATTATGGAGAACTTAACGACTAAAGATATAGTAAATAAGTATGGATTTAAGTTTACTAAAAGTTTAGGGCAAAATTTTTTAACTGATGATAATGTTTTGAAGGATATTGTTTATGGAGCAGAGGTTTCAGAGGAAGATTATGTTATAGAAATAGGACCAGGTGTAGGAACTTTAACTAAAGAGCTTTTAAAAAAAGCTAAAAAAGTAACTAGTATTGAATTAGATGATAAATTAATACCTATATTACAAGAAGAACTTAAAGAATATGATAATTTTGAGCTTATACATAAAGATGCTTTAAAGGTAAATTATAACGAGCTTATAGGTGATGAGCAGAGCGTAAAAGTTGTTGCGAATCTTCCATACTATGTGACGACTCCTATCATAATTAATCTATTAAACGGTGATTATAATTTTAAATCTTTGACTATAATGATTCAAAAGGAAGTTGCAGAAAGAATAGATGCAGAGCATAGTACTAAAGAATATGGAGCTTTTTCATTATTAGTTCAATATTATTGTAGCACGAAAATAATAAGAAGAGTACCACCATCATGCTTTATACCATCACCTAAGGTTGATTCGATAGTTATAAGATTAGATAAATTAGATAAACCTGCTGTAGAGGTAGAAGATGAGAAATTATTCTTTAATATAATACGTCAATCATTTAATATGAGAAGAAAGACATTATGGAACGGAATGAAAAATTTAGGTATGGATAAAGAAAAACTACAAAAGGCTTTTGAAAAATCAGGTATAGATCCTAATAGAAGGGGAGAAACTTTATCAATACAAGAGTTTGCTACATTAAGTAATAATATATTAGAAGAGAAAAATAATTAAAAATTAATTTGAAGAATCATTTTTGCTAATTAAAATTTAGTTGGCAAAAATGATTTTTTTATTTCTAAAAATAATTTGTAGATATTTGAAAGAAAATAATTAGTTAGAGCTTGTAAATACATTTTGTATCAGAGTAAAAATATTTTAAGAAGATTAAAAGGCGTTTTTTATAATTAATATCTAGTTAAGAATAGAATATTTTTAACACTAAATAGAATATTATTTAATAAGTGTAAATATAATCTACTATAAGACAAAATGGGAGGAGTTTAAACTTTATCTTGTATAGGTTTTTATCATTTTTTAAAGTTCCCTCTCATATATTTATATTGTATAAATTTAAATGGAGGTAACGTGAAGTGACACCTAAAAAAAGTTATAGTAGATTCTTTATTATATTGCAAGAAGATGAAAAAGGTTATTCTTTAGAGCAAGATAAAGCTCCATCAGGTTATGCCAAATTAGAAATGAAAAATAATAAATGTAAATTGTCATATTATGTTCAAAACGTAAATAAACAAAAAGGACCTTGTCATATGATACTTATTTGCGATAAGAAAGACACTAAAAAAATAATAAAAATAGCTAAAATGAACATAGATGATTATGGCAGAGCCGATGTTACTTATGAATATGACATGAATAATATAGCGAATAGTGGTATAAGTGCTGATAGAATAGCAGGAGCAGCTATCGTTAAGTTAGATGGTAGCAAAATTGGATGTATAATGCATGGATTTATTACCTCAGATGTATCTAAGGATTGGAAAGACTATGAGGTTGTTTCAGAAGAAGATATGAAGCCTATGCCAAGAGAAGTTATATTTGATGAATATGAACAACGAATAGAAGCTGTAAAAGAAAATAATTTAGAAGAAAGTAATACAGTAAAAAATGATATAGAAGAAATTAATATAGCAAAAAATGATGTAGCAAAGACTGATGCAGTAGAAAGTGATATAGAAGAAAATATAGTTACTGCTAAGAATGATATGGAGAACTCTGAGCTAGACGAAGAAATGAGAAAGAAAAAACATAAGTCTGATTGTAGCTGTAAAGAAAAAGAGGATAAGAAGAAAGAGGAAAAGAAAGAATGTAAAAAAGAAGAGAAGAAAGAAGAAAAAATGAATGAATGCAAAGATCATGAACATGATAAGCATGATCATAAAGAGAAAAAAGAACATTGCGATGATCACAAAATGAAAAAGGATTATGAGCACATGAAAGAAGATCACCATCATGAAATAAAAAAGGATTGTGAGCACATGAAAGAAGATCACCATCATGAAATGAAAAAGGATTGTGAGCACATGAAAGAAGATCACCATCATGAGATGAAAAAGGATTGTGAGCACATGAAAGAAGATCATCATCATGAAATGAAAAAGGATTGTGAGCACATAAAAGAACATCACGATCATGAGATGAAGAAAGACTGCGATTATATGGAAAAAGAATACGAGTATATGAAAGAAGATTGTAGTCACATGAAGAAAGATTATGATCATATGAACAAGCCTCATGATTATAAAATGAAAAAAGATTGTGAGTACATGGAAAAAGAATATGAATATATGAAAGAAGATTGTAGTCATATGAAAGAGGATTATGATCATATGAATAAATATTACGATCACATGAAAAAAGGTTGTGATCACATGAAAAAAGAGTATGGCCATGAAATGAAAAAGGATTATGAACATATGAATAAAGAGTGTGATCATGAAATGAAAATGCATTGCGATCATATGAAAAAAGAGTATAATCATCCAATGAAACATGAGTGTCATCCTCATCATGAAGAGCATGAAAAAATGTACGAGGAAAAAGATACTAAGAGTATGATGGCTAAATTCTTTAAGGGTATAGTTAAAGAGTTTGAAAAAATGGATGGTTATAATGATATTAAAAATTGTCAATGGTATAAAGTACCTGTTGAAAAAATGGAAGAAATGTATTGTATGCATGATTATAAAAAATATACGGTAATTTATTATCCAATGATTTGTTATTATCCTTACATTGCAAAGCATAAACATTTTATGATAGGTCATAAGTATGATATTAATGGAAATTTAAAATATATCGTATATGCCTTACCTGGCAGAAAATCTGAATCCGATCAGCCATATGGAGGAAAGACAGGATTTGTAGCATGGATGCCACATAGACATGATGCTGAAATGGGATATTGGTTAATGTTCTATGATTTCAAAAATTCTACAGTAGTAGTACCAGTTAGAAGATAATATAAAAAATAAAATGAGGGGAAAAATTCCCTTCATTTTTTATTATTGCTTATTATCAATAAATTTTCAATTTATAAGTCTTAAGATATAGGTAAAATTTAATAAAGTTACAATTTTTTCTAATAATTTAATATTAGCATTCATATATTATATTAATAATAATTTATGGAGGAAAATTTGATGAAGGTATTAACGATAAATAAGAGAAAAACTGGATTAGCGATTATAATGGTTGGTCTTATGATTTTAATAATTGGTCTTGGAAATTACTTTGAAGAAAAATTAAAAATTGCTACATTGACACAAAATAATATAGGATCTTTCAAAACATATAAAATAGAAGAAAAGATTACTTATGGATTGCCTGAATCTTGGATTAGTAGTGAGACCAAAGTAAGTAATAAGAAAATTAAATATCATAGTGATTTTATTTCTGATGATAATATAATTAAAGGATATATAGAACTTTGGGATGAAAATGAGGACATACAGTCTATAATCAAGGAAAATGAAAAGCATATAAAGGGCATAGGTATTGATGATTATAAAATAGTTAAGTCAAACATAGGGAAAGATGAAGCTTATGTAATGCAATATAATATTTCTCTTTCTAAAGATGATTTTTATAGAACATATGATTATTTTTTAAATTTGAATGGAAATAAAATAAAACATACAGTAAAAGGCATAATGCACCGTATTGCTGTGACAGCATTTCCAGAATCAACTCAGTCATATATTCTGTTAAGTTGCATGGAAACAGAAAGACCCGTTTATCAACAATTGTTTGACCAGTTAAAAACAGCATCAGTGGATAAGATAAAATTCTATATGTCAATGGTATTGCCGCTGTACTCGGAAAATATGGTTTTGAGTTCAGGACTGTGGAATAGTTGGAATGAAGAAACTCAGACAGCTTATACCTTCTACTCAAATTTGAACGGGCCGAATGCTGTTGTGTATGGAAAATGTATAGGCATGGGCATACGAAACGCTGCAAAGAGCAAGCCGGAATTCGACTATAGTAAACGTGGTGAAATTGACCTATTTTCATAGAAAAATTTCATTTTTTATAAGGTGTTGTGACTTCCTATTATATTTATTATGGCCAGAGGCCCATTCAGTTAGTAACATTAATTTTTGAATAAAAGATGTAATACTTTAGTGGCGAATCCAACCTCTAGCCATATGAAATAAATCTTTTTACATAATTAGCTTCGGATAAGATAAGATGTGTGATATATAACTAAAAATATTTTAATACAAATAAAAAGATTGGACTGTGATGACAAATAAATGAATAACATTCTAGAGAAGCTTTATAAAAGATATAATCAACATTGCGAGTACTATAGCGCTTATACTGTAAAAAATCCATACACCATGATTCGTATTTTAAAAGATAGTAAAAAGCAGCGAATAGATATAGATAAGCAGATAAAGGAATATGAAATTGATAAGCTGCTGGAGAAAAATAAAAACTTTCAGGAGTTGATTATAGATAGTGAGAATATTCAACCTAAATCAATTTTTATTAGAGTTTATTATTTAAAACTTATTGCTTCAGCTATTCCAGAGAGTTTTTTTCAGAGAATGAATATAAATGGTTCAACGATCGTGGAAATGTCTTTGGCAATAACGTTATATTATTTGGGTTTACAAACATACAGGTTCTCTGAGGTAGAAATAACAGGCACAGAAAAGAATAACCTATTCGGCAGAGTGGATTTTTATATTGGTCTTTCGGACATACAGAAGGTTAGAGGTAAATCAACTTCGGAAGAATTTGAAACATTTATAAATCTCTTTGCAAAAAATATCTATGAGATAAAAGAAGAAGATAAAATGGGTCTATTTTTGGATGGAGGCGAATTATTCATTATTTGTATAAATGAATTTCTTGATTATATGATTTTCAAACTTGAAAATATTTTCAAAGAAAATCATTTAGATAAAGAAAATTCGTATTATACAGAAAAGAGAGGTTATGCCTTTGAAGAAATGGTATATGGAATAACAAAGAATTTTGTTCAGGAAAGTTATCATACTTTATTTTACTACCCAAATAATAAACAAGAAATCGAAATAGATATTCTGCTGAAAGATTCCGAAAATCTTGTAGTACTTGAATGTAAATCAGGATCATTTGACGCTTCCGGTGTAGATCAGGACGAATTTTTAAAATTGCAGATTCATAACAAAACGAAAAAGGCATATAAATCATTAAAAAAAGTTTCAGAGTATTTGTTGAACTCTAATGAATATCGTTTCGAATGTAATGAAAAAACAATCACTGGTTATGTGAAAAATCCTATATGTATCCACGTGTCTATGTATCCTATGGATTTTATATCTTCTAATGTACATACTCTTTTCCCGGAGTATTTGGAAGGTGTAGATTCTCCTATTTTAACCATATCCTTAGAACATTTATTTGCAATGATGTTTGATGCAAAAATAAGCAAAAAGGATATTTTTAAATATTGGAAACAACGTAAACAAGATATAGCTGAACATCCTGGGATTCATTTTGATAATAATGAGCTAGATTTGTATTATGAAATAATAAATGAAGATAAAAATACAATGCTTACGGAAATTAAGAGACAAGGAATAATAGATCAGATTAATCCAAATGGAAGAATCATTTCTTCATTTCATAATGAATTTGGAGATGAGACTAGACCAGCAGCAAAAATGTTATTCATGTTAGATCAGTATCTGTTGTTAGGGATTTTTAAAAATGGTAAAATGGGGTTTGCAATTAATAAAAGATATCTTAGAAATTTGGAAAGTTTTTTAAATAAAGAATAGAAAACTTTTGGATTAAAAGTGCTTTTCAAAAGGAATATTCTTATAGAGATTATAAAAGAAATGTAACTTTGCATTCCGAAGAATGGATTAACAGACTTAGTGTAGAGCACACAGCGAAAAGTAACGAAATGAAAAATGTAATAGTAAGGTCAATTGTATGAACTTTACTACCAGCTTTGGAAACTCTATAAAAGCATTATTGCCTAAATGGCCACAGAATGCTCTCTAAAAATAAATCAGATTCTAAAGATACTTTCCAAAGCACTGATTAATGTTATAGCTTAGACTGGGAACCAACAGGACCTGGCCTGACTGTGGTTCCCGAGATAAAAAGGCCAAAATTGCTAAAAGTTTCTAATCGACACACGTTAGAGTTATGAAAGGTCTTTTTTAATTACTTCTAGGAATCTATACTTGTAATATCCATACATTGATTTGTCTGCATTTACCATAGGACCACAGCCCATTTCCACATTATGAAGAAATACAGTAAATTCCACTAANNCCGAGGAATAGTCTCATTCAGAAAGGCATCTAACTGTTGTTTTGCTGAAGTAAATTGAAGTTGAAATTTAGTTAAGTGTTTTATAGCATATTCTAAATTAGATATTTCAACTTCCAGATTATTATAGATATTTAATTGTTTGTTTCTATATTTTTTTCTATCCTCAAGAACATAAGTGAGAATTATGATTCTAGTCTCAGCGAAGCCGTCCCCTGAATCAATTCGTACTGATTCGGGCACAGCTTCAGCGGGCCAGTATTCAATACTTTCAAACAAACTTAATATATCATTAAATTTTTGATATACAGGTCTGATCAATTCTTTTCGTTTTTCTTTATCTTCACGTAATGCGTTTCTTATGTCAGTGCCTTTTGATATTAACTCTATAATATTATTTGTAGTTTCTAATAATCCCATGGTTTTATCCTCCTTGTACCATTTGCATTTTATCTGCTGTAAGCATGTTTTTTAGTAACACATCTTAGTGTTTTATCCAAGCGTTTTAATTAAAAACTTCATAACAGTGTTTATAAATTCAATAGTATAAAAATTTTCAATACTTTTTCTGAGCAATAACTTCTATTTGTTTTTTTTGCAAAATAAAATCACTTAGCATAGAAAAGAAATCCTGTTGCTCTTNNCTGCATTTAACACTAAGTCCAGTGTTTCTTCAATATCCATATCTTTACATAGTTCATATAATCTTATTGCTTCTTCTGTTTTAGACATAAAATATCCCCTCGATTCACTTGAATATATTAAAGTTATTAAATTGTACACATCTACATTTAGATTTATATTGTGAAAAACTTGAAATATTCAGATAATACTGATATGATATTAAAAAACCAATAGAACATTTATACGAAAATAAGCATTAACGCTCCCGACCAAAGAAGTTATTAATGCTTACTGATGGTGATTTATATAATTATCACTGATTCGCATCTTACCATAAAATGCGCAAAAAATCAAGTGACATACTCTGCAGATCTAACTGCATAA
>NZ_DKLM01000111.1:21925-49846 GCF_002455975.1 Clostridium sp. UBA6640 | reverse complement strand
AACAGACTTAATTTATAATAAAAGGGGGAGAAACCAATGAAAACTTTTACAAAATTTTTAATGTTTCAAGTATTACTAATTTGCACTATATTTGGAACTGCAACAAATGTTTATGCTGATGAAGTAAAACAAAAAGAACTTTATACCTTAGAAGATCCTGCTTGGCTTAGAAAGACTGGTTTTTCTAAAGGACTTGGTCATGATAAACAAGATTTAGGGATAATTTTACCTGCAAATGTACAGTTAACAATTAGACAGGTAAATCCTAATTTTAGAGCAAATTTAACTGTAAGATTATTAAATGATAATAATCAACATGAGGTATCTAAAACATTTAATCAAACATCGATTACTATATCAACTCCATATAGCTCCGTTCCATTTGTAGATACGGTTTATGGTGGTAGTGAGAAACCTAAAATTGAATATAGGGTAACTGGCAGTATGCAGACTTTGCCTATTTATAAAAGAGGACAAAATGAGCAATCGTTTTTTAATGAGTGGGACAGAGCATCAGCTCCCTTTGCTTTAGTACTAGATGATTATTTTCAATTATTAGTTCCACAAAAAAATAAAGCTTACATGAAAAATATGAACGATTTTGCTTCTATTGATAAGTTAATTCTTTATTATCGTGAAGTATTTGAGTATTACAATAAATTAGCTGGAATCAGTTTTAATACAAATGTTCAAACCGATAAAAATGTTCCTAATAAATATTTTATAAAAGCTGATAAGAGTGGTCCTGGTGGCGGATATTATGGTGGCAATCATACTGCAGAAACTTTAGATTCAGTAGCTAGCTTTTGGCTATCCAAAGGTTGGGGAGCCTTACATGAAATTGGTCACGGTTATCAAGACGATTTCACTAGAGGAGAAGTTTGGAATAACATATATGCTCATAGTCTTCAGAAAAAAGATCCAGACGTAGATATTCTTACAAATGGATGGCTATATGATTATGGTAGAAAAAATACTGTTGACTATAATGTAAATAAGCTTTGGCATCAAGATAAAGCAGCTTTTAATACCTGGGGATTAAGAGAACAACTATATGCACATGTACTTATGAAGGATAAAGCTGGAGATGATAGCTTTACTCATTTTAATCAAGAATATCGTAAATTAGCAAATACTTCTGGCTTTAATACATCTGACTATAAACAGTTTGATTTACTCAGTAAAGCTTATGGAGAAATAAGTAAACTAGATTTTACGCCAGTTATAGAATCCTTTGGAGGAGATATGACCTCTTGGCAAAAGGAAGAAAACAGATATAAAGGTTATAAACCGGTTGCACCATTAAATGAGGTTGTTCCTACTAGCCAAGTTTCTCAAATACAGCAATCACTTAAACTTGAAACTCCTTTATCTTTAGTGACTACAGATGATTTAGCTATTACTGGTTTAAAAGGAAATGTAACCTTAAATTTAAAAATTGATGATTTTAATCAAATTAAAAATCAAACTCTTTATATAATGAATGGGGATAAAGAAGTTAAAACGGTTGCTATCACAAGCCCAACACTTTCTTTAGGTCAACTGCCAGTAGGTATTTATACTATTTATAATACAAATGGTTCAGATAAATTATATACACTTGATAATCATTATTTAAAGGTTAATGAAACTAATAATAATGTAACTTTAAATTATAAGTTACGAACAAAAAGTACTTTACTAAATCAAGAAATAGACTTTTTAGGAATATCTGATAATTTATTTGCTACAGCTACTGTGGATTTAGAAAATCAAAAGTTGAATGTGAAAGTTCTTAATAAGACACCACATGATTATTTTCCAAATGAGCAGTATGGTAAAATTGAGATTTTAGATCAAAATAATAATGTTACTTATGCAAAATCAATTACTGGTACAAATGCAGTATTAGGAAGCAGTAGCCAAACTTTAAAAGAAGGATATAAGATTAGATTATATCATCGTGAACCATCACGTTTAAAAATTAGAGACAATAAAACTTCTCTTACTAATAATCAGACTAATACACTAATTGTTACTAGCCAAGGACTAAAAAACCAAAGCTTAAACCAAAACCTAAATCAAGAATTGGCTGGAAGAATTGATAGTCTTGCAGGAAAAATTAACGCTGAACAACTGATGGCTAAAAGTGATTGTGCAGAGTCAAAAATAGAGCTAAAACTGGCAATAGATGCTTTGACAGAACCTTTAAAAAGTGAAATGTTAGCAAAATACAACGACCTTTTACCGAATTCCACAATAAATGGAGGAAATCCAAATGAAGAGAATCCAAATGAAGGTTCATTCTTTACATTTGATTTTAAAGGATATAATGATGAGCAATTTGCAAAACTTGACCTTGATCTTTCAAACTTAACTAGTAAGCTTACTATCGAAAATATTGAAACTCATTATTACTTTAATGACAGCTATGCTTCAATTTTAATTCAAGACAATTTTGGAGAAACTGTTTTCTATAAAGATTTTATTGGTAATGAAGTAAATGATGCTTTAGTAAAAGACATTCCTTTAAATGAAGGATATTATCTAACAGTTAAACACAGAGAATATTCTAATAGACTTTTTATAACTAATAAGGATAAGAATTTAGAACTTAATAAAGCTTCCACTAATTCATATCAAATTACTAAAAATGAATTAAAAGAAATTAGTGAAAATGATATACCAAAACCTAATAATAATCCTTACTTAGGTAAAAACTTTAATATAACTTTTAAAGGCTTAGGAGATTGGATTTTTGCAGAATTAAATTTAGATTTATTCTCTAAACAAGCTGAAATTAATATAAAAAACGTTGAACCACATCCTTACATTACAGACAGTTATGCTTCAATTTTAATTAGAGATGCTGAAGGAAATGATGTTTACACAAAAGACTTCATTGGTACTGAATTAAATGAATCACTAATTAAAAATATTGCTATTAAATCTGGATACTATATTACACTAAAACACAGCGAGCCAGATAATAGATTGTTAATTACAAATGCAGAAAATAAATTAGAATTAAAAAAAGCTGCTAGTATAACTTATAAGATTACTGATACTGGGCTTGAAGAGTCCTCTGAGGATGAAATTCCTAAATTACCACTTGAAGATCAGTGGAAACCTGATATAAGCTATTATGCTGGAGATAAGGTTAGCCATAAAGGAAAGATTTATAGTGCAAAATGGTGGTCACGAGGCTTTGCCCCAGATACAAAAGTGCAAAATTCATGGGATACACCTTGGGAATTAATAAGTTAGAATTAGTACATTAAACTAAATATATAAATTATTCAAATGTATTGGGTTAGAGGTGCATTTTCCTCTAACCCAATATTTTATTTAATCTTTTAATTTTATTGGAAAGAGTAAATCTAATTGATGTTCATCACTTTCTGGCCAGTTAAGATGCGAATGATAAACATAATTTAGATGTTCCTCTAGTAATCCTCCCATAACTTCACCATTGTCATCAATAGTATTAGCTTCATATTTCGGATTATCAATATTAACCCAATTAGCTAGCCATTTCCACTCGTGAAAATTTCCTAAGCTCATCGTATGTGCTGCGTATAATCCACCATTAAAATGTTTCTTTTCAAGAGGTTTAGGAACATCCATATCCTCAGGAATCGTAACCCATACTTCATATCCATAATTAGGTCTATCATTAGATGGGCATGGATGATTAAAACCCAAAACACGAGCATCTGGTTTTATTTCATACAAGTGACTTTCCTTTAAAAACTTTTCTAACTGTTCCCCAGCATTA
Source organism: Clostridium sp. UBA6640 (assembly GCF_002455975.1). GTDB lineage: Bacteria > Bacillota > Clostridia > Clostridiales > Clostridiaceae > Clostridium_J. Next base: position 46,089 of record NZ_DKLM01000111.1, on the reverse strand, counting down.
TGCTCTGGATTCTCGCCAAAGTAATGACTTGCAGCAACTGTACTTGGTGGCAAATGAATGATCCTAACATTTTTAAGAATTTCTAAGTTTTGTGTTGCTTTGTTTAAATCTTCCATTGATTTTTCCTCCTTAAAATCGAAATTTGATAAGGATAGGGTATCAACCATATTAAGTATGGAATCATTATTTAATAATTTAAGATGTATTTGAATATCCTTCTTTTTTTCCAATTTCTCAATAAGGCTAATCAATATTGCTTTTATCGTTGATAGTGCATCTATTTTGTTTGTAAGCTCATGTACATTTTTCTTAAATATTTCAATAGCTATAACAACATCTTCATCCTCTAGTATATTGCTAATTTGTTTCAATGGAATTTGTAATTTTCTTAAAATAATTATTTGTTGTAGACGTAAAATTGCCCCTTCATCATATGCTCTATAAGCATATCCTTCTTTTTTGCTACTTTTCAAAAGCCCTATTTGTTCATAATACCGAAGTGTTCTAGTAGATACTCTAAAGTTTTTTGAAACTTCACTAATCGTTGTAAGCTCCATACTATACCCCCTCCTTAATATGAAGTATAAAGTACGTCACGACGTCAAAGTCAACATTATTTTCTATATTATTTTTATCAATTTGATGAATAATAAAATTTTAGTTATAAATCATATTATCTTAAACATTACAACAAATCCAATTCTTCCTTCGATTAATTTAGCCTCAATAAATCCATTATGTGCTTTTATTTTACTGTATTATTACATAACCTCTTAAACAAATTGTAAGATAGACTTTTTCTGTATTCCTTATTTATTTTCACTTTAATAATGATGATACATTCCCTAAATAAAATATATCCAAAACATGGAGGGCTCTTGTGCAAGCTGTATAAAGTAGCAGCCTATCCTCTTCATCCTTATACCTTAAATCACTGGCATTATATATCATAACCACATCAAATTCCAACCCCTTAGCAAGATATGCAGGAATAACTAAAATATCATCAACATACTCATCATCCTCACTTACAATCATTTTAACACTAATTCTATCACTCAAATAATTGTAAACCCTCTGTGCCTCATCAATATTTTTTGTTATTATTCCTATGGAGTTATGCCCATAACCCTTATGGACTTTTACCTCTTCTATTATTCTTTCATTTATATCTTTTTCATCTAAAAGACCAGTTAATCTAGGCCAATCTCCACTTCTTTCCACGTATTCATCATGAATTTCCTCACTTAATATTTTTCGTGAAAATTTAGTTATTTCCATTGTTGACCTATAACTTTTAGTTAAATTTATTATAGAAGTATCCTCAGCTTTAAGTATATTTACAACATTGTTATAACTTCCAACATTCATATAAGGGTTAATAGATTGAGATATATCACCAAGGATTGTTTTATTTGCTTTGCTAAATAATTGATTGAAAATTTCATACTGTAATGGTGCATAATCTTGAGCTTCATCAATAATTACATACTTTACTTCTTCTGTTTTTGGAATACCACCTACAGCTCCTTTTATAAATAATAAAGCTATTTGATCTTCATAATTTATCTTTTTAGTCTTTAAATTTTCTAGGGTATATCTTTTAATTTCTCTAATACTTTCATTATCATATTTAATATTTGCCATTTTTAAGAAGCTCTCTAAATCTTCATAAAAGGTTTTATAGCAATTCATCAAATCAAATTTGGTTTTTTTTTCCACTTCATTAACTATAGCTTTAATTTCTCCACCTACTAAGGATTTACTTACTTTAACTATTTCACTCTTCTCTAAATATTTACCAGATTCTTCTGCTTCTTTCACTGCTTTATCAACTAATCTTTTTTCATAAGGTTCTATAAGATATAAAATTCTTTGCCTTAGCTTTTCTAATTTTCTCTTAAGAGGTAAACTCTTATAGTCCTTATAAAACAATTCCTGTATTTCCACTGCTGAAATTATAGCTTCCCCCCTTAAAGTAATATCCCTAAAATCCCTACTCATTTTTTCTAAGTGTTCTATATATACTTTTAATAGATTAACAAACTTCACAGAAGACTTAAATTTTAAACTTTTAATCCTAACATCATAAAATGGATCACTCTTATCACCAAAAATCTTCTCCATCATTTCACAATAATCTTCCTTACCATCTACATCCTCCAGAACTTTATGCATATATTCTTTAAATGTAGTTTGCAACATATTATCTTCCCCAAGCTGAGGTAAAACGTTAGAAATATAATCATTAAAAATATTATTTGGAGAAAATATCACTATGTTTTTAGCTGTTATAATATCACGATGCTTATATAATAAATAGGCAATTCTATGAAGAGCAACAGAAGTTTTCCCACTTCCAGCTGGCCCCTGAACAATTAAATTTTTATATTTTTCATTACGAATTGCCTTGTTTTGCTCTTTTTGAATTGTAGTTATAATAGTCTTCATTTTATTATCACTACTTTTACTTAATATATCTTGCAACACTTCATCATCTATTTTTATATTACTGTCAAACATATAATCGATTTTACCATCACTAATTTTATATTGCCTTTTCATTGATATTTTTCCATTTACAATCCCTTCAGGACATTTATAATAAGCATTTCCAATTTCATAATCATAAAACATACTAGAAATTGGAGCCCTCCAATCATATATAAAAAAATCGAAATCTTCATTAATTAAGTTAGAAATTCCAATATAACACTTTTCAGCTTTTTCCTCTCCCTCTTCCTTAAAGTCCATTCTTGCAAAGTAAGGAGATGAAATCATATTCTCATATTTATCAACTAGTTTTCTTTCAAACTCATGGTTCGTCTTTTGAATTTTCATAGTATTAATAAATTGCATGAAATCTACAACATGCTGTAAACCATTCTCTACTGAAACAGCTCCAACATTTTCCCATAATTCTCTTTGTGTCTCAATAGCCTCTTTTTTAAAATTATCTTTGGAATTTCTCTTTTCTTCTAATTGCCTTTTTACCTCCCTAAGTACATTTTCTAACCATTCCATTTCTACTAGCCATTCAGATTTATTTATTGACAAAATATCTCCTCCTTGCAATGAGCATTAGCATTTTTAATTTAATATTGCTATTTTAGCATATACACCTCAAATTACCAGTCTATAACTTTTTTGTTATATATGATATAATTAAGGTGTAGAGACAGTATATTAAAACTTCTTAGCTTAAAAATAGTAAAAAGTGAGAAGCTCCATTTATATGAAGTTTCTCACTTTTTATCATTGCTTCTCACTATACTAATTTTTCTACCATTTTAGGATAATCGATTCCAAATCTTAAAGCTAACCGTCCTCCTAGTGAAATTCCTACAATATTTGCTTCACCTTTCCTCAGCTCTCCTATGATACAAGTTCAGCTGATTCTTCCTAATTCATGCACTATATTTAATTATTATTTTTATTTATTTTGGTTCTTTATAGATACCTTTCTCCGTATCGCTTTCAAGTAAGGTTTTTTATTTTAAAACTATATTGATATAATTTACTCCTTACAATGAGTTGCTCCTTCTTTATTATTCCAAGTTGTTGTAACCTTTAACTTATCTGGTGCAACTAAATATACAATAAAAAACTTCTCGAAGCTTTTTCCTGGCTCAAGAAATTCATAAGGTACTTTTTTTAATTATATATTTTTACAAAAAAATAGCAGTTTGTTTAAAACCCCACCTGTTTAAAAACGCAGGTACTGAAAACTTAAACTTTTTCAGTACCCTCATATTTTCATATCTTACTTTTTAGGCTAGCCAATATCATTTGGTTAACTAAATAACATTGAAATATTGCCTCCATCTTTTTTCGTCATATCTAAAAAGAGCTTTCATATCCTAATATCTTAATTAAGCCCTATTTTTTCTTTACTGGAATCCAAACTTCGCTATAGTAATTTTTATCTAAAACCCCGTTTTCATACTCGCTTGGATCACTATACATTTCTATATTATAACCTGCAGCAATCTCATAATCTCTACAGTTTGGTAACCACTCTGAAAATATTTTCTTATTAGTTTCTTGAATTGATTCTGGGCCTGGTCCATAGCAAGGGAAAACAGCCCAAGTAAACTTAGGAATTGTTTTAACTATATATCCTTCCATACCCTCTTTCTCTTTAGAATAGTCATCTGCAATAAGGTACTCAAATTCATTGCCATCCATTTCCTCATCAATGTTAATACCATACATTCCGCATATATCCTTTAACTTTCCTTGTGAAATATGCTCATTCCAGAATGAGGGTACCTCCATAAATGCTGAATCATATTTAAATTTCTTATACGCTCCTATAACCTTAAATTCATCCTTCTCAAGTATTTTATAATCCATAATATATCCACCTTCCAACGAAAATTTGATTTTAAGGGCAACAAAAGACTTTATCATTGCACCCTCTTTACGAACTGCAGATGGTGTAACTCCATGAAATCTTGTAAAAGCTTTAGTAAAGCTGTCTGGAGAATCATATCCATACTTTATTGCAATATCTATTATTTTTCCATTAGTAGATAAAACCTCACTGCCGGCAAGTGCAAGTCTTCTTCTCTTAATGTACTCACTTAAGGAATAGCCACATAACATTCCAAATCCTTTTTGAAAATAAAAAGGAGAAATATTTACCCTATCTGCAATTTCTTTCATGGATAAATCCTTGGTAATATTCTCTTCAATATAAGAAATAGCTTCTCTAATACTTTCAATCCATTCCATAATTTTTACCCCCCTTACAATTCGTTAATCTAATCTTACCATCATGAAAGATTGACATCCCGACTTTTTAAGCTTTCTTTTGTCCTATAATTATTATACCAAGAAAGTGGATAGGCTACTTATTTTATTTCTCACCTCACTACGCTCCAAATTACCACAATACAAATATCCTATCCACACTATCTAAAGGTAAGGAACTTATATAATTTCCTAGACATTAAAAATAGAATAAGCTCTCACCTATCCTACTAACTATTCTTTCTTAATGACTTAATTTCTTCTAGATTCAAGCCTGTCTTTATAGCTATTGTTTCATCATCTAAAAACTCTTGTGGTGTTATTTTCTATAGCATTATCATTGTTATTCTATTGCTTTCTATATATTCACCTACACAAATTGGAATTCATCATTCTTTTTATAGAATTTAAATGATTTTTTGTAAAATTCTCTAGTTTGCATTTCATCTCCATATGATAAACAATCGTCTGCATATGAAAGTGTCCGGAATGGTTCCTCTCCAGCAATATCACTAGGAAGTAAATTCCACACTTTATAAGCCTTTTTAGCAAATTCATTTATATCCATATTTTCACTTTCATATATATTCTCTAGTAATTCAAAGAATACTACACCAAATTTTTTACAATCATAAATAATATCCCCAGCATGCATATATTTATTTAATGCACTTATGCTTTTTTGCGAATCATTGAAACAATATTCTAGCTCTAATAACAAATCACTATTTTCTTCTTTCAAGAAAAGATTATCAATTTCCTTACTGTATATTTCATATTCTATAAAACCAACACTCCATAAAATTAAGTATGCTATTACCCTTTCAATCACTTAATCACCTTCAAATTTGAATTTATATTAATTGTTTATCTATAAATAAAATCTTTGTGCTCATATAATATTGGAATCTTATAATTTAAATAATACTCTGCAATGGCATCTTCTAAATACTCATAAATATCGTCATCTGTATATGCTAATTTACAGATATCAACTTGATCATCATTAATTTCGCCATTAGCATATTTACGAGCATAATTACCATTATCTTTTATATAATCTAAAATCATTTTTATCTTAATGTTTTTTTCTTCATCAAACAAATTGCAAGTTACTAAATTTTCTTTTAAAAAATTGCAAAACCATTCAAAATTATCATCCCAATTTATATTTCCATTATTAATCGCTTCATTTCTTAATTTTACAATCACTCTAAGCATTTCACCTTGTAGATTATTAGCCTGTCCTGATTTAGGTACCATGTTTCTCCATATATATTTACACTCTTCAAAATGCATTTGTAAATAGCCTCGTACTCCTATTTTCTCTACTACCTCATACTGTTTGCTCCAATCAATTATATCATCACAACTTATACTATTCTCTGATTTTTCTATGTCTTTCATAATTACCTTCTCCTCAATAAATTTCTTCTTATATAGCTACACTTCCCAAAAACTTACTAAATATTATAACACAAGTCAATTATACTTATTAATAATTGGCTTGTTTTTAATATCTTAAAGACTTCTTTTTATTTTGCTTCTCCACAGATACACTTCACCTTACCATATATAAGAAAGCTTAGATTTTCCCATATACAATATAATTAAGATTATTTCGAATCCAAGTTTTAACTACATATTTTTATAAAGAAAGTATAGGCTTTTAAAACCTATAATGCTGTTTGCATTTTCAAATTACCTATACACATAATGTTTTATAGCATCATCATTTCTATACAATAGTTTCACACATTCATCTGAACAAATTGGAATTTGTTTGAACTTCCCATTATTCTCACAATCATTACGCACTTATAAAGCTTCGTGTATTATTTTTCTAATTACAATTATTGCTACTATAATAAGCATAAATGCAGTTATCAAACCGGTTTCTCCTACAAAATACGCTTGTTTATTAGCACGGGTTAATGGTCCACATATCACTTGATCAATATAATTATGACTTGCATGGAGTATAATAGCAGGCCATACACTTTTTGATTTCAAACGTAAATAAGCCATTATCGTTGTAATAGCAATAATTTCAATAGTAAACATTGGAAGCTGATACCAAATACTTGTCCCTGTTTGATACAAACCTGCTATCATAAGAGGGAAATGCCATACTGCCCATATCAATCCACTTATCAAAATAGCAATCTTAACATTCCAAATTTCAGCCAATTTGGGTAATAAAAATCCTCTCCACCCAATTTCTTCACCAGCTGCGGTCAATAAAGAAGAAGATATTAGTAACAGTAGTAATCCAATAGAGTTTGTATAGATTTCTCCAGTAAATGCTGTTTGATTTACAATCCAGTAAAGTCCATATGAAAATCCCAAATAAATAATTGGAACGAATATACCTGCCATAATATATTTTATTTGGCAACTATTCCATCCTAATACCTTTTCCTTACGATAAAACTTACCTTTAACTATAAATGCTGCTACTGCAGGACACCACATCAGTATAGATGTCATCCCAGCTGCAGCATCACCACCTCTTATTCTTATGTAATAGCATATACCGCTTAGCACTAATGTGATTATTAAAAATACACCTACTGCCTTTTTATCCTTCATCTCTTCCACTTTTTTCTCCTTTCTATTATATAAATAAACCTCACTACAAATTCCATTTATACACTTAATTTTCCAATAGATTGCAATAATTATAACACAAGCCAATGACACTTTTAATATCATTGGCTTACTTAATTCAAATATTTTATAAATCCCTTTTAATTTTGGTTCTCCACAGATATGTTTCACCGTAATAGTTATAACGTAAGCTTTTTACCAAGTTTTTCTCATTGCAATAAATTCTTTTTCTTCATCATTTACATTCCATATAAACTCATCCATAGTTTTAAATCCTAATCTTTCGTATATTGTTATTGCCCTTCTATTAAACTTTGCAACAAGCAAATCTAACTCATTAAACTTATAGATTTCCTTGCCAAAATTAAGTATAGTTTCTACCACTTTGGTCCCTAAACCTTTACCCGTTAAACTTGGCCTCATTTGTACTCCAAACATAAATAGCTTATCATCATAATCATAATTAAAACTGCAATTACCTATTAATTCATTTTTCTCATTATACATAACAAATGTATTCTCTTCATTGTGTATATTACTTGCCCTTTTCCTCTGTATGACTTATTTCTATTTCATGCTTTTCTAGCCATTCCTTAGCATCGAAGCTACTTATTATATTAGTCTTATTACTTTGCCTTTTAACTTTAACTTCTTTCTTTGGTATAAGTTCTGCTACTTTATTAATTAGGCTTTCTTCTACAACGTTAAACTCTTTTGGAACATCTATTATTCTTGACCTTCTATGTGGCCTTGTTTCAGTACTATCACCTTTACAAGCTATAGTTCCATATAACTTAGTTATTCTAGAAGGGTTATAGGTTGTCTTATCTATTTGAGCTTCATCAGTACTAAATTTCTTATCTAACACAATGAGAAAATCCTTTATCATTTGAGTTACTTCCTTAGTACTAGGTAAGTCTAGCTTATATAGTGCATGGTATCCATTACCACCACAAGCTATTATAGGTTCTGGAAATCCTTCACTTGTTAAATATTCTATCTTACTCGACCTAGCGAAAAATTTATTTTTTACTCTTGCTCGTGACGTTACGTCATATTGTATAATGTGACTATGGAGGTAAAGTAAATGAAAAACAAAGATTTATTAACAGTAGGCGAGCTTGCAAAGCTAATGAATATAACTGTTCGTACGCTACAATATTACGACAAAGAGGAATTGCTTACTCCATCATGCAAAAGCGAGGGTGGCAGGCGACTTTATACAAAAAAAGATGTGGTGAAGCTTCATCAAATATTATCTTTTAAATATTTAGGTTTCTCTTTGGAGGATATTAAGCACAAGCTGATTTCCCTAGATAACCCTGATGATGTTGTAAAAATGCTGAATTCTCAGGAACAGGCATTGAAATCTCAAATTAAAAAGTTAAAGGAAGCTGTATCTGCAGTACAGTCCTTAAGAGATGAGGTATCACTTATTCGTGAAGTAGATTTCAATAAATATGCTGATATAATTACACTGATTCGTCAAAATAATGAGGGATATTGGGTACTTAAATTTTTTGATGATACTCTCATGACTCACCTTAAGGACAGATTCACAGAGCAACCTGATTTGGATCGTGTACTCTTTAAAAAATGGAAAAGCATGTGTGATGAGATAGTAATGCTTAGTGAACAGCAGGTAACTCCTGAAAGTAACAAAGGCCAAGAGATTGCAAAACAGTGGTGGTCATTAGTAATTGAGTTCACAGGCGGGGATATGAGTATGCTCCCAAAGCTTATAGAGTTTAATGAAACCAAGCAAGAATGGAGCGAAGAAATGCGAAAAAAACAGCAAATATCTGATGAGTTTATAGGAAAGGCACTGGAGATATATTTTCAAACCAGTGATATACAAAATCCATTTAAAGAGGAGGAGTATAATGACATTAGCAATAAAGGTTAAAAATCTGATAAAAAGCTATGGACAAAATACAGTTATTAAAGGAATATCCTTTGATGTGAAAAAAGGTGAAGTCTTTGCACTTTTGGGCACAAATGGTGCAGGTAAAACTACCACGCTCGAATGTATCGAGGGTCTTAGGAAATATGAAGGAGGTAAAATTTCAATTAATGGCAGCTTTGGGGTACAACTTCAGTCATCTTCCCTGCCATCTAATATAAAAGTGATTGAAGCATTTACGCTATTTTGCAAATGGAATAAATCAAATATAGACCTATCCCTTTTTGAAAGTCTTGGACTATCAGAAATAAAAAGTAAGCAGTATTGTCAATTGTCTACAGGACAAAAAAGGCGTTTGCATCTTGCACTTGGACTGCTAGGCAGCCCAGATATCATCTTTCTTGATGAACCGACCGCTGGACTTGACGTAGAGGGCAGAGCAGCACTTCATGAGCAAATCAGAAAGCTTAAATGCAGCGGCAAGACAATCGTTCTATCAAGTCATGATATGGCTGAAATAGAAAGTTTATGTGACAGATTAGCCATATTAAAGGACGGCAGAATCGCTTTTATCGGCACTGTGATAGAGCTTACTACACAGCTACATCCAATAATCAAACTACAAATCAAAACGGATAATCCTTTAAGAAAGGCAGATTTCATCCATTCCACATATGTTGAAACTGAAAATGATTATTACACCTTTACAACTACGAATATAAGCGATGGTCTAATCGAACTATTGACCTTTCTTAAAAGTTCATCCAATCCTATACTTGATATCAGGATTTCACATCAATCTTTAGAAGAGAGTTTTTTGGGTATTGCAAAGGAGGGCAAATAATGGGAGCGTTTTTATATGGTATATTGCTTCAGTGGAAGCTTGATTTAAGAAATAAGGGTATTCTGCTCACATACTATGTGGTGCCGCTTGTATTCTTCGGCTTTATGGGTGGAATATTTACCTCAATAACACCTGACACAAAGAGTACATTGATACAATCCATGTCTATTTTTGGTGTTACAATGGGAGCAATTATAGGTACACCTACTCCTATATCTGAGACTTACGGAATTGAACTAAAAAAATCATACCAAATTGGCAATATTCCAATGTTTATACCTATCATAAATAATTTTATTTCAGCATTTGTGCATCTCTTTATCATGAGCACTATAATATATTTTGTTGCACCTATTGCTTTTAATGCATCTATTCCTAAAAATACGACTATGTACTTTATCATGTTGGCTATTTTCATTGTTACCAGTTTAAGCATTGGATGTATTTTAGGTCTTACAATAAAAACTACATCAAAACTTACAATGGTATCTCAGCTCATATTTCTACCGTCCCTTATGCTTTCTGGTATAATGTTTCCTGCTAAAATGCTGCCAAAACATTTTGCAGCTGTAGGCAAGATATTCCCAGCAACATGGAGTTTTGAAATGATGAAAGAGAGTAACATGAACTTTAACCTCCTAATGCCTCTTTTGATTATTATTATCATTTGTACTTGTATATGTGTTTTGCGCATTAGGCAGCTTAGAATTGATTAACACAGATTAAGCTTAATTCTTGTATAATATTTTTCTCATTCTTCTTTAAATATGTGACAAGGACTTACTTTATCACAGTAAGTCCTGCTATTTATGAATCTAAATAGCCATTATTCACTATAACCACGTTAATATAAATTACAAGTCATATACCGTTGATAAAAAGCCTATGTAATTCTATAGTACAGTTCACCTTGAATCACTTTAATCCTATATTAAATATCATGGTTTTTTAGATGATATCAATAATTTATAATAAGCTCCTAAATTTGGTAAAACCTCATTTACTTATGGTACGGTTCACCGCACCGTAATGCAAACACTTCTCCTCTTACAATATAACCATTTTAATTTTCATTTCAAATTTTGATTATATTTTTTTCAAAAAATAAGATAGGCTTTTAAACCTATCCTGTTGTTTGCATTTCTTAATTCCCTATACATATAATAGTTTTCTATATCATCATCATTTCTATCCTACCGCTTTCAATATATTCACCTACACAAACTGGAATTTAGTAGTCTAAAATATGTCAATCTCCGCATTATACTCATTTTATGTACTTACTATTCTTAAAATGAAAATCACATTTTTCATTTCCATTTGCCAAGGTATCACTTCGTTCAAATAGAATATTAGGAGCAAATCCCGAAAATATTGTAACATCATTTGCACAAAAAATTGAACACATTTCAGCACATTTATATTTGTCAGCAGTTTCTTTATATAAACAACTGTGGTAGTTAAAATGTATTTCCTCTTTATCATATCTAATCCATTTCGTACACCAACCCACTTCTGGATACATCTTCAAAATCTGTCTTTTTGCTAAAAATTTAAAAATAGAATAACCAAATGGTATGCTCCCTATAAACTGCATACGTTTCTTCTGCTTTACTGCTACCTCCTGACAAATATTAAGAGTAATACTATATGCCACATTGCATGTATCGTCCCTTTTTTTAAAGGATAAATACATTGCAATTGTAGGTAATAAGCATTTTTCTAAATGCCATCTTATTGTTTCACTATTTCTATCATCAATTTCACTTATCATTTTTTCTAGCCTTTGTTCGGCATCCAAAATAATAGTATTTCCCATTATATTACCAAATTTATTAATACATTCTTTATTAAAATCCTTGTACATTGTTTCATTGAATCCCATCCGTTTTACCTCCTACCCAAAATGTATTATATAAATAATCTATGTTACAGCTTCCTATTTATCTAGCTACATCTCCCAATAACTTACTAAAATAATTATAACAGAAGTAATGATACCTTTTTATATCATTGGCTTAATTTTAATATTTTATAAATTTCTTTTAATTTTGGTTCTGAATAGATACGCTTCTCCGTATCAATAATAAGTGCAGTTTTTCATATATATCACATTTTCTATAAAAACAAGACCCTTTAACATTTCTTTTAAAGATTGTCCATTTATCATATTTCTATCTTTTCTGTATATTATCTGCTTATAACATCAATTATAAATTATATGCACTATTTACGTTATTCTATTTTCGAACAAAAATAAGTATTCCCATCAATAAAAGTGTAGTCAAATCCTGTTACCCTTCCTTCTGTCAACCTAAAATTAAGTTCCATCGGAATCCCTTTAATCAAAAACTTAGTTTCAGACATTGGACTAAGTTTATAATCTCTCCAATATGTGCCCTTTAAAACTAATAAGTTATCTTCAAAAAATATCTCTAAATTTTCATCTTTAGCAGGAAATTCCTCGGGAACTTGATATTTACCAGCGTATATTTTCATTATGATGATTTTGAATCTTATAGTATCCTAACCATGATAAAACTGCATTTTCATTTGCCCTTTAATAGATAAAGTCCTTATATGCATTTTTATAGTATATAAGGACTTATATTTCTTTTATACTATAAGTATCTATTAGTTAAACTGGATTGGTCGTTTTAGAAATTATCTATTTTAACTTTGATTTTTCGTCGAATTCTAAACCAAAAGCGATTGCAATATTGCTCATTTCTCACCAACAGCTCATACATTTCTATAATTCCAATAGATTGAATAAAACCAAAAAGTCCAACAGCACTTCCTAAAAAAGCAACGGAATGATACTCAGTCCAACTAATCAACTCCTTTGCCGTTACGAAAATGATAGCCATACATAAAACAAGCAAAAACATACAAGGTATGGCAATTACTTGATATTTTTTCTTAATAGTATTATATTCAGTCTTAAGTTCTTTTAAGTAATCATAATCAAATAGCAAAGGCTCTTGTCTTAAAATTTTGTACTCTTCGTTTTCTTTAAAAGCACCCATAATAAATGTTCCAATACCTAAGGCCACACAGATTGCAATACCTAAAATACGCCAACTGTTTTCATTTGCAAACATTACATAGGGAATACCACTTAACAGCAAAAACATAAATCCAATACCTATATATTTATTCACCCTTTTCTCATTGGCGAAATAGCCACCTACCATTTCTCTGCTTACATAAAATTCTTTATCGTTAGATTCTGTTGTTATACTGCTTTCCTTTAATAGAAAATCTACTGATACTTCAAAGATATTAGAAATCATCATAAGCTTTTCTGTTTCGGGGAATCCCTGATTGTTTTCCCACTTGCTGACAGCCTGCCTTGTTGTACCTATTTGCTCTGCAAGTGCTTCTTGTGACAATCCTTTTTCTTTTCTTAATTTGAATAATTTTTCGCCAAAATTCATATGCGATTACCTCCTGTGTTTTGATACTCAAATACTATCAAAGTACACTGTTTTCTTCTATATTTCTGGAGATGCACATTGTCAACTTCAAGTTGCAACTATGTAATCAGAGTGTTTTCAGGCTATTTTCTAATGATTATTGTGCAAATTCCTTTCATTCTTGTTTAAGTATAACTCAATAATTCTCTGTATATCTTATTTATTATATCAAACTTTTTTTCATCTCTAACAAATAGTTTTTTCTAATAATGAAGAAATATATAATTTGAGCGATTAACATAATTCCTATCACCTGCAATGCTGGGACTGTTATTTCAATGCCTAAACTATATTTTAATGCACTTATAGCAAAGGCAAAGTGCACTACAGCAACTATGTAAGGAAGCAAGAATAATACCCCTATTTCAATATTTTAAATCACTAGTTAATAATTCACATTGAAAAACTGTATTTTCACAATGGGTAACTACTAGGTATATTTCCGTTGCCCCAATTTTCATTAAATTTAAATACCTTAGCTGGTCTAAAGGGTTTACCCTCTATTTTTTCATCAGTTTCTATAATCATTTCTCCCATCTTTCTTCTGAAGTTTAAAATTTCTCTTCCCATTATTGCTTTATAGACATTCTGCAGTTCCTTTACAGTAAATACACTTGGTAAAAAATTAAAGGCAATTGGTGTATACTCTACTTTACTTCTCAATCTATCTATTCCATAATTTAATATTTTATAATGATTAAAAGCCAGCTCATCTGTAGAGTTATTTAATAATCTATAAGTAGTTTCTTTATTTCTAAAGATACCTCTTCCAATTTTCTCCATTACTTCATAATTCATTATTATCGTTTCGTCAATGGATTTAAGAGATAGAAGCTGTTTGTTTTCTACTTGATTAATGATTTCAACGTTTATAAAGAAAGTCTCCACTACTTATGGTACGGTTCTCCATTTCGTAGCAAGTTAGGTTTTTTACCATGAAAAAAGATAGGATATATATATATCCTACCTTTCATAACTAACAAATTAACATGTAGCCTTAAATAGCCTACTAAAATATCATTTATTTAAGGTTTTATTGGTTTTATATCTTTTAACTGATCATTCTTACTTAATTCTATATTTTCATCGTCTAGAATATTGCTTGCATTTATAATAAAACAAGTTATTAACTCTGATTTTTGTCTAATTGTGAATTAAAGTATTATGATTACAACAAAGACCGCAACTACAACGTGTATCGCCAAATTTTAAGTCATATACTTCTGAAAGCTCTACATTTACTTTAATAACCTTTTCTGCAAAATCTGACTGTTCCTTTGGTACTTCTAAAAGATTATCTGCCTTAGCTTGTGTATTTATAATTGCACCAATTGGAACATATCTATTTGCAGCTACCCTAATTCCCCCTGTTACTATCGCTCCAGTATCAATATAGCAATTGTCCTCTACTATAGCGTTAAATACAATTGAATTAAATCCAACAAAGGTATTATCTCCTACAATAGCTGGTCCATGAATTAATGCTCCATGAGTTATACTTACTTTATTACCGATATATATTGAATACCCTATACCATTTACATAGTATTTAGCATCTTTTAGTCCATGAAGTATTACTCCATCTTGTATATTAGAATTATAACCTATATAAAATGGTGTTCCCTCATCTGCTCTTATCACTACATTAGCACCTAAAAATACGTTATTTTTTATTACTACATCACCTATTACACTTGAAAATGGTCCTATAAATGCACTTTCACTTATTTGAGGATATACACTTATAGGATTAAATGAAGTAGCTGGGTTTTCTCCAACAAAGTAAGCGTATAGATTAGTCGGCCCCGTTGGCTTATAATTTTTTTTTACACTATTATACATTATAATTTTCTCCTTAAATTAATATTACATTATATTAAACTTAATATTAATTTGTTAACCATTCTATAAACAGAGTCCTTTGCTTCAGAGGGGGTTTTACTCCCACTGAAGCTTACTAGCAGATTTCTAAGTATCAGTATTTTTGATACTTAGAAGTCGTTGTCCTTTAGGGGAAATCCCAGGGTTTTAGCCACTCTTTGCTCCTACTTTGAAGAAGATGGGAGTATTAGAGCGGGTAGTCATCGGATAAATATAAAAATAATCATTTATACCTTAATCCACCCTTTATCTACCCAATACTGATTATCAACCGATAATGTTTTTTCTTTTTTGGCAACAGCCTGATGCATCATTTTAGTGATGGCGAATTTAATCCTTACTTTTATTCCCTTATGTCCTATACGGGTTTTTTTATATTTTCCAGCAATCTTTTTCGTTTGTCTGATAATAATATTTTTACGCTTATTGGATAGTTCATTCCAAATAACACCTTCAAGCAATCCTATGCCCAACTTTTTAATGTCAGAGATGCCAAGCCAAGATAGACTTGTTGCAATATCTTTTTGTGCTCCACCGTTAAATATACCTACAGCATTTGTTAAAATCACAGCCCTTTTGTTAAACATTCTTTCATCAGGCCTATGTACCATCCAATGCACACACAAATGATCAAGCAAATTTTTCATCTGTGAAGTAGTTCTTAACGCATACACAGGAGAAGTAAATATAAGCAAATCAGCATTCAAAATAGTGTTCCAGATAGGCATAACATACTCTGCATGAGGGCAAAACTGCTCACCTTTAAAGAAACAGTTTTTACATCCACAGCAAAAGTTAGGCAAATCCTTTGGTAAATAAAATTCTATTATCTCATTTCCATCACGCAAAATCTCTAAAAAATTTTCTTTTATATTATAGGTACAACCTTTTATTTCAGTTCCATTTATCACAGTAATCTTCATATTATTCAACTTCCTTAAAATATAATTTATTTTCCTGTTATAAAAATAATCTCACTTACAAATTCCTACTTACCTTATACTTAAAGGTTGATTAACATTTATTTAAGTTCTTTCAATTATAACATATTTTGTAAATTATTTTCCACTAAACCTATTGTTTTTTATTACTTGTGATACGATTCTCCCACCTAAAAAAAATAGCCTTACCCAAATAAAGCCAATAGCTAAAACTATAAATCCATTTTATTTAAAGTAAAATATATGATGCATATCTATAATAAATGTTGTATTTTTGTTAACTAATAAATCTTTGGCCTTTATAAATAACTTTTTAACTGCACCAAGAACATTTAAAATAGAGCACTATAGTGAAGGTAAAAGTACCTATAGAAAAGTTGTTAGATTAAATGATTAAAAACATTCTCCCTTACTTGCGATACAGTTGCC
Organism: Clostridium sp. UBA6640; assembly: GCF_002455975.1. Classification (GTDB taxonomy): domain Bacteria; phylum Bacillota; class Clostridia; order Clostridiales; family Clostridiaceae; genus Clostridium_J. Next base: position 29,247 of record NZ_DKLM01000111.1, on the reverse strand, counting down.
CATAACTACTCTAAATGAGGTTTTTCTATTTTATTCTTATATATTTTTTTACATAAATATGGTATAATTCTAAAGTGATATTTTAAAATCCGTAGTGGATGGCTACGGAGGTTTTGAGCATTTTATCCTCCTGGGCTATTGGTGAACTATTTCACTTATAGCTAGGGGGTGGTATTGGATATGCTAGAATTAATGATAAAAAGTTTTGCTACTATCTATATTATTAGATTAGTTTTAAAACACAATCTTTTTATTTCTAAGTTAATTATCAAGATTAAATTTCTTGGTATTCATATAGAACTTAATGGCAAAGAGAAAAAGCACCCATCCGACGAAGAATAGTGCTTTAAGCTCTTAAATTCATATAATAAATTTTATCCAATAGCCCTAAAACAAAATAAATGTTCTAAGGATTGCTTAGTGTTACCAGCACTAAGCTTTTCTTACTTATATTATATCAAATTTGTATAAAAAATAAACCTAAATAATTGTTATATTTAAAAACTTCTACATTACTAACATATAAATTGGATTTATCATTGAGATAAATTCAATTTTATCTATAACTTCTGCATATATATTTTTTCTTCTTCTCCCCAAGGAGCCATTTTTCTATCAATTACACAAAAACCATATTTTTCATATAGATTGATATGGTCACTTACTAAATATATCTTGTCAAATCCCAAGTCTTTGAGATATTCCATAGCCTTTTGGATAAGTTTTTCACTTAGCCTGTTACCTCTATACACCTCTCCCACAAATATAAAACCAATATATGGTGTATATTCTACATTTGGGATACAATCTGTTTTTCAAATAATACAATAACCTGCAATTTCACTATTTTTAATTGCAGCAAGCACTCTTTCCATTCTGTAAACATTTCTTTTTTCATTAATGTGGATAAGCTTTTTCCACTCTCCAAGAACAATTTTCAGCATAACTTATAACTTTTCCCCATTCACTATCAAGTGATGTAATTGCTTTAATTTCCATCTACTACCCCCATAATTTGATTCAATTATTTATTAAATAACTCTAGCATAATAATAAAGCATAAATCTCCAGTTATATTATAATTTAAATTTAAACATGAAAATATTGACACTATTGACACATCTATTGTGACGATATTTTCTAAAAAATAAGCTATCACTCTTTACTAAACTCCATTAAATCCACTAAATACTTATTGAAAAATCAATAAATATTTAGTTTTCCTTCATGAACCTTCTTATTAAGCTTTCAGATACTCCGAATTTAGCTGATGCACTTTCAATTGCTTCCGATTCAGATAAACCACTTGCTATGAGTTGAAGAATAATTCAAATTATCTTAATTATTTTTAGTATATCCATTAATTAACCTCCTTAAAAATATGTATAAATAATAAAAACCTTAATCATCATTGTATTGATAATTAAGGCTTTTTAGTCTAGCATATAACTTTTTAGGTTTTCTGGTGTGATTTCTGATGGCATAATTAGTGAAATACTAAAATCATTATTACATAGTATCAATGAATTAGTAAAAATACCACAATCATCATAGACTATCTTATCTACATATTCAGCTATAACATCATCACAATCTATGTGAGCTTTATTCTTTATTTCTTTAAAATCTTCTTTTTTCTCTATAACTACTATATAACCTCCATCATCTTCATATTTGTTTCTATTAGCTCTGTATTCTGTATCTAGTATTTGTAATATTTCCTTTATATTTTCTTGTATCTCCTATGGCATAGTTTTTAAAACTTCTTTTTCTCTTAAATAAGCTATTTCTATCATTGATATTGCCCTCCTTTATAATAAAAACTCCTACCTGTACATTTAATACAAGTAAGAGTTCTGCTTTTCTAAATTAATAATATATATTTAAATTATTTTTTAATCTGCCCAATAAATTGGAATTTGTCGGGGTAAGTAGGAAATTAAACCCATGTAATAGACTAAATTTACCACCTACCCAAGGCTGTTAGTAAAAAAATATAATGTGTTTTGTAAGGCATAAGCATAGTGGAATGTGTTTCTACCATTATCTTGAATTTCTCAAGTGAAACATACGATACCTCTTTCACTTCATTATCGTAGAAAGAGTACTCCTCTAAAAGAATATCCGTTCTATAAAGGAACACATCATCTATTTCATTTTCAAAATATCCATCAACCTCTCCATACTCTCGACACGAAAAGAGATATTGGAGTTTATCTATTTCTAAATCAATGCCAAGTTCTTCTTTTCCTTCTCGTATAGCTGCTTCTAAAGATGTTTCACCAGCTTGGATATGCCCTGAAAACGAAATATCCATCATATTTGGGAACATAACTTGACTATTTCGAGTTTGTAGTAGTATCTCATCATTAGAATTAACAATCCATACACAGACACCTTTATGAATAAGTCCTTTTCTATGAGTCTCGTATTTTTCCTCGGTCTTACCACATTTTTGACCTAATTCGTCATAAATATCAATCATTTCCATACAATACAGTACCCCCATAAATTACTATTTAACAGTTAATTTTACCACTATTAATTTACATTTTCTATGAATTGATTAGTAATTATTATATCTAATTATATCTCACATGAATTATTTGGTGAATCATTCAAATATAAAAATTCCTCAACCACATTATAACTTATGGTAGAGGAACTTTATATTCCACACATTGTCTCTTATTTTGAATTATTCAATTTTAGTAAAAACCTCATTTACTTATGGTACGGTTCGCCCTTTCTAATCCTAAAACCTTCTCCATACTCTATATAACAATGCATTACACTAGAATATGAAATTTTTAATTAATACCTTGCCTTAATATACGCCTACTTTATTACAGAAAGATGATGATTTCGATTTTTAAGATTAAAAGACGGCAAGAATACCGCCTTTTATTATATAATCACCTGCTCTTAAATTTGCCTGTATTTTAATTTGTCCGCCACGACTGCGACCTGCAAAACTAAGCCTATAGGATAATCTTTAAAATTATCTATTAAATCTGTTTCATGAAGAATTAATAATTATATATCTTAATATAAAGTTAAATTCATATAATGATTTAAGTCTAATTGTTACTAACTATATATTCTATTTCATATCCTTCCCAGTTTTCTATCATATCAAATTTCTTTATCATATTGTTTATAACCTTCTCAGGAACAACTCTATCTCTAATTTTGTTTCTTGAAAGTAGTTCTCTATAAGGTACTTCAACGTATATAAATCTCACTCTAGCACCATACGCTGAAAATAGGCTACATAAACTTCTTCTAATTTCTTTTGATATATTAGTAGCATTCCATACAAAAGAAATTTTTTTCTTTAGAAATTCTTTTGCTCTCTCTTTAGCAATAGCAACTACTTTTGCAGAGTCCTTTCTTGGTGAAATATTAAATTCCTTCCTAATATCATCTAGAGAAATCATAGGTATGGATTTTAAATGGTTTTCTATATATGTATCCTTTCCAGCGAGAGGAAATCCAACCATTACCGTTACTTCACAAGTTGTTGTATCAAAGACCTCATCACCATGCCATATGTTTCGCTTATTTAAATATAAAAATTTAGTATATTTATTGGTAAACTTTTTTGGCGAATAAAAGCAGCCTAGCTCTTTTACATAATCTTTAAAGCATTCTATATTATCAAGAATATCCTCTTGATCATCACATTCTCTTCCTAATAAATCAGCTTTTGCAATGAGATATAATAATTTCATATTAACAGATTGGCTAGCTTTAATTAAATCATAATCCATATCTTCCCTATCCATAAAAAATAGTGGAAGTCCATGATATTTAATTAATGAAGCTATCTCTTCTCTTAATCTAAAACATATATCATATTCTTTATAAAAAATCTCTCTAAAAAGTTTTGAACCTTTCACTCCATGTTTAGGGGATATTATTTCATCATCTTCTAATCTAGTACAAATCAACTTTCCTATATCATGAAAGAAAGCTCCGAGATACACTGTAGCTCTTTCAACATTATCAAGTTCCTTCCACTCCTGTAATTTAATTAATTCTTGGCAGACTTTTTTAGTGTGAACATAAACATTTCCTTCCTTATGATATTTAGGATTTTGATCTATATTTTTAAGCTTATAAATAATAGGAAAATCTTTTGTTATTTCATCAAAATCAAAATTTTTATCTACAATATTTTTTATTAGTTTATTATCCATAACTCTTCACCCACCTTTAAGAAAATATATCTATTCCAAGTTTTAATTTATTCGGAATTATAGGTCTATTTACCCAGTGAGTTTCTGAATCTGAAATTGTATTAAGAAAAGAAGATCTCACATACTTAAATCTATCTATAACATAACCTTCACTTTCTACCTTTATATATAATCCTTCCATTAAATCCGAGCAATCTGTTTGTTTTCTAGCAATATCAAAGGATAAATCTAACGCCTTACAGCTTTGTCTTAAAGTTTCTTCACTATTTGACGATTTAAAATTAGATTTTGATAAAAATGAAGTTAATTCTTTGAAGCTGTTTAATTTACCCTCATGAAGTACTAATACAGAGATAATAAACTTATAATCTTTAAGTATTTCTTTTCTTCGTTTTGTACTTAAAAATTTTTCTTCTTCTTTATCAAAAATATCAAATTCCATAAAATAATGAGTTAATTGATCATAAAATACTGTGTGCTTTGCATAAAGCCATTCACCATACATAACATATCTATTTCCCAAAAGTTTATATAAATCATGAGTATGACAACTTGCCCAAGTTTTAAATAGCGAAAATTGCTTTTCTCCATAACCTCCATTTAAAAAATGTCCTCTGCTTTGTAAAAGCATCTCTCCATCTTCATCAAAACTAATTCCACAATTAGCCCCATCTACTTTTTCCTCAACTACTATATATTTATCTTTTATATAATCAAAATTAATAACTTTTAAATCCTCATCTCCGTTTTGAAGTCTTGACCCTTCAATATGACGTGTTCTAGGATATTTATATATTCTTTCCATAAAAAAACCCCTCTTTTCTTAGTTAATTATTAAAATAAAAAAAGTTGTGAATATTACTTTTCACAACACAAATAAACTAAAAAGAAGGTATTCTTTTTAGAAAATTATTATGTTATAAAAAGTATGTTCCGCTAATAAAAAGAGTACATCAAAAACACTCCCATTCTTCTAATTTTAAAATGGGAATACTATAATTAATATTATCTATTTTGATAAACCCTCATTATTTATACCAAATTATATTGGCATAATAGATAAACTCTTTTCTAAAAGAGCCAATCTTAGAACATACAGAACTACATAATAATCTTCCTTCCAAATTTTATATATACATTACTATTTTACATATGATAACATATTATCAAATTTATTGTCAATGTGTTAAATGTAAATTATATCTATTCTAAATGTTATTCCTAACTATATGCACCTCAGGCAAACCTTTATTATATTAAGTAAGTTACTTTACTACAAATTATAAAATGGTACTTAACTTTCTCTACATTATGCATTTTTCATTCATCTCTAAAATTAGCAATTAGTCGTTTGAATATTATGATAATTTTTAGTATAATCAAATAAAAATATAATAGTAAAATATTTCAAAATAATATTTTTTATATAGTATGGGGATGAGAATATGAAGGAAGAAATAAAAAATATAATTAAGCCATATAAAGATAACTATATTAAGGAAATTAGAAAAAGTATAGGACATGCTCCAGTGATGACTACTGCTTGTGGAGTAATAATTGAAAATTTAAAAGGTGAAATTTTGTTACAGCAAAGACGAGACAACGGAAAATGGGGCATTCCTGGTGGTGCTATGGAAATGGGAGAAAAGTACATCGATACTGCTAAAAGAGAAGTATTTGAAGAAGCTGGTATTGAAATAGAAAATCTAACCCTTTTCGGAATATATTCTGGTGAAGACAGAGTTATAGTATATCCCAATAATGATATTTGTTGTGTTACAAGCATAATATTTAAAGCCACTGGATATAAAGGTGAACTATTACAAGAAACAGATGAGACTTTAGGGCATATGTTCTATAATCGTAATAATCTACCTGATGAAATTAATGAGTTTGATAAAATTTACATTGAAGATTGGAAAAGAAATGTTACAGAGATAATTGTGGATTAATAATAAAAGATGGTATTCTTACTGTCTTTTATTATAGGATTGTCTACTCTTAAAATTGCCTATATTTTAATTTGTCCACCACGACTGTGACCTGCAAAAACTAACTCTATAGGATAATCTTTAAAGTCATATATAAAAAGTAAAAAGATCCCTTATTATCAAATGTAACACTTGATAATAAGGGATCTTTTTTAATATATCAGTATTATTCTACTACTTATTTTCGTAGTTATACTTTTTTAAATAATTAGCAACTGCTTTCTGATTTTCGTGCCACCATAGTATTTCACAATCTTTTACTTTGGTAAACCCTAGTTTTGCAGCTAATTGATTTGAAGGTTCATTTCCATAATCAGCATCCCACAATGGAATAAGTTTTTTATCTAGGCTGCTATTTATAAACATTTGGCATGCTTTAGTTGCAAAGCCATTTTTTCTAAACTTCTCTGTTGTATCAATGCTTATTTCTGAATAACCTCCGCCTATATAGAATGTATTGCAAACACTAACCATTTCCTTATCTTTCATAATACAATAGCCAATTCCATTTGAGCAAAAATTGCTTGGTGTTCCCCAATGTACTTTGAAAGTACTATCTATTTCATCTGCATATTTGTGAAAAAGTACCTCATCCATCTTTTTCATTTCATAGTCACTACTTAAGTCTACATCATCTATATTTTCACCTTCATAAATATAAATTGAACGTTTTAATCTTACTACACTTCCCCTTAGTGCCTCCTCTAATATATCAATCCACTTATTTGATGATGCATACAAATCATAAAATATATGATGATTTTCTGCTTTCTTTAAAAAATCTATAATATCTTTATTGAAAGCTTCATTTGCTTCATTTCCTAACACTAAGTATTTACCAGAAACACTTGCTATTAAACAGCTTTCAGGGTTATTAATAGAATTTACATACACCTCTCCTGGAATATTATTATCAATTACAGAAAGTGCAAATTTGCATTCTTCACCAAAACTATTTAATAACTCGGTAACCTTATAATATTGATTTTTTTCTAATTTTTCCATCCCAAATGCCCCCTATTACCCCATATAAATATTCTTGCTTTGATCATTGTTTTTCTTGTAATAACTATAGGGATACAATGTGAAAACTTAATATATACTCTGGAAAATAAGTTTTCTATAAAAA
>NZ_DKLM01000111.1:0-21915 GCF_002455975.1 Clostridium sp. UBA6640 | reverse complement strand
GTTAAATTTTCATTGTGGAACCCTATAAAAATAAGCTACTAAAAAGTTAATCTATAACCAACAATTATACTATTAAATATTTCAATTCACAACCTAAAATAATGAACAATTTACAATTTAATGAAAATTATTAAAAAGCACAATTTCACGCAAATTACAGAAGTCCTATCATTAAATTCTTTTGCAATAAAACAGCTTATGCTTTCATTTAATGCTTCAAATCCTTAATTTTGTATTTCACTATTTTCTGAACAGTTATCTTTTTTCATTGAAATTATTATAGTAGTAAATAATCCTCCCCAAAGCACTGTTGCACCTATACCGAAGAATATTATTGCATTTAATGTCATTTTCATCACCACACCTTTATTCATTTTCTAAATTAATATTATCTTTCCAAGGTTGTCTACTTATTAAAATTGCCCCGGTAATTCCTATTAAAATAACTCCCCATCCATAAACAAGCAATGCTGATAAATTGTATCCACCATAAGGTGTACGCATTTCTGTAATAAAACTTTGAACTAAAATGAAAGTTAAAACAATTGGGTTTACATATTTAATAATTATATCCCACCATTTTCCTATTCCATAATAAGATACTGAATTTGTATGATCACGAATAGTTTCAGGTTTTACAATCCACCCTACTAAGATAGTTTCCAATAATCCAACTACAACTACTCCATAATTATTAATAAAGTTATCCATAATATCTAATAGGTATAATCCTGCTTTGGTTGCAAAGGAGATACTTATAATAAATCCAATTACCAATATTCCTGTTACTACTTTTTCACGTTGCCATCCTGTTTTATCTATTATGGCTGAGGAGATTGCCTCAACTAAGGATACTGCTGACGTTAATCCTGCAAATATTAAGCAAGTAAAAAACAATACAGATAGTATATTTCCCCATGTACCCATCACTGAAAATACTTTAGGAAATGCTATAAATGCAAGTCCTATACCATCAGATGCAACTTTATCAACAGATACTCCTTGATTGGTTGCCATAAAGCCAAGTATTGCAAAAACCCCTATTGCAGATAAAAATTCAAATCCACAATTAGCAAAAGCTGTCATGAATGCACTGTTATTTATATCTGTTTTTTTAGGAAGATAACTAGAATAAGTCATCATAATTCCTGTAGCTATACTTAATGAAAAGAATACTTGTCCATATGCTGCAATCCAAACTTTAGGATCTTTAACTTTTTGCCAATCAGGTGTAAACAGTGTGTTTAACCCTAAAGAAGCTCCTTCTAAAGTTACTCCCTTTATTACTATAATTATCATTATTATTAATAGAGTTGGTAATAATATTTTGCTTAGTTTTTCAATCCCACCCTTTATTCCTTTATAACATATAAACCAGTTAATTAACCAAACTAAGATTATTCCTATTAGTATTGGAACAATTATACCGCCAAATTCGAAAGGTGATGATGATAATTTTAGTACCTCATTATAAAAATAACTATTAGTGTCATTTCCCCATAGTTTATTAAAGCTTAATGTTAAGTACTTTATAGCCAAACTCAAAATCATTGAATAATAGCATAAAATTATAACTGCACTAATTATAGGCCACCAACCAAGCCATTCCCATTTCTTATTTGCTCTCGCTATTGCTAGCGGTGTTGAACCTCTAAATTTATGCCCCATTCCATATTCAAGAATTAATAGTGGTATTCCTGCTGTGAATATAGCGAAAAAATATGGTATTAAAAAGGCTCCCCCTCCATTTGAATAAGCTATATAAGGAAATCTCCATATATTACCTAGTCCTACAGCAGAACCAATAGCTGCAAGTAGGAACCCTGCTTTTGTCCCCCATTGTTCTCTGGATTTTTTCATTTCTATTCCTCCTAAACACTTTATCTGAATGTTCCAAACATTGATATTTATAAATAAAAAAGCCCCACAGTTTATACTATGAGACTTTTTTACCTAGGATATCAAAAAAGTCCCATAGTTTATCTATGGGACTCCATTTATTTCAACACAAATAATTAGCCACCATAGATGCAAAACGCCTGTTTTGGCGATTGCATCTATAGTAGTATGTAACGTATCTATATATGCAACCGCTATCTTAAGTTAGCTAATAAGAGTAGATTATTCAATTTTGAAACAGATATATTTATTTTAATATTCATAATAATCCTCCTCTTGTTAATTTTATGTTATGATATCATGCCACTCTAATAATGTCAATATAATTTAAAAAATAATATAAAAATAAAATTTATTCTTTAACATATTTACTTTAACTAAAACAAACTTTTTCATAAGTAAAAACACCGCTAAATTATCTTTAGCGGCGTTTTTTATTATGTTATTCTCTAATCACGAATCTATTTTACAGCTTCTTTAGATGCTGGAAGAATTACTTCAACTTCACCGTGTGGTCTTGGAATTACGTGAACTGATATTAATTCTCCAACACGTTGTGCAGCGGCAGCACCAGCGTCTGTAGCAGCTTTAACAGCTCCAACGTCACCTCTAACCATAACAGTTACAAGTCCGCCTCCAACATATTCTTTACCTATTAAATATACATTTGCAGCTTTAACCATTGCATCTGCAGCTTCTATTGCTCCGATTAATCCTTTTGTTTCTATCATTCCTAATGCATCTTGTTTCATATTAAAATCCTCCTAATTAGTGTTTTTTATTATGTTATGCCTTAATTGAGGCATCTTCAAAAAAATGACTTGTCAGTATACTAGTCTATTTTCCATCATACTGCGTCAACAGAACTCACTCATAGCTTAAACTATGAGCGAAACCTGTTTCCTTGTCTGACATAAAATAGCCGTCGCATCTTTGACTAGTTATTTTATTTCAGATACCTAAAGTCTTATTTTACAGCTTATTTAGATGCTGGAAGAATTACTTCAACCTCAGTATGTGGTCTTGGAATTACGTGAACTGATATTAATTCTCCAACACGTTGTGCAGCAGCAGCACCAGCGTCTGTAGCAGCTTTAACAGCTCCAACATCACCTCTAACCATAACAGTTACAAGTCCGCCTCCAACATATTCTTTACCTATTAAATATACATTTGCAGCTTTAACCATAGCGTCTGCAGCTTCTATTGCTCCTATTAATCCTTTTGTTTCTATCATTCCTAATGCATCTTGTTTCATATTAAAATCCTCCTAAATGTTTTTTTATTTACAAACTATTATTTAACTATTGTTACTTTTGATTTTGAGTTAATGCTCATTGCATTAGCTTCTTCAATATCAAGGTGACACTCAAGTTGTGAAGAATTGTTAGCTCTAATAGCCACGTTGCTATATACTCCGCCTCTTAAACCTTCAACTTTTATTGATACTATTTCGCCGTCATGTACTCCTAGATTTTTAGCATCTTCAAGTGACATGTGAATGTGTCTTTGTGCAGCCATTAATCCTTCTTCAATTTGAACAGAACCTTTTGGTCCAACTACTGTGATTCCAGGTGTTCCATTTAAATCTCCAGATAATTTTACATGTGATGCTACTCCAAGTTTAACGCAATCTCCAGCTAAAACTTCAATTTGAGTATTGCTTCTTACAGGACCAAGTATTCTAACTTTTTCAATTGCACCTTTTGGTCCGCAAATTGTTACAACTTCCTTACAAGCATATTGTCCAGGTTGAGATAGGTCTTTAAGCTTAGTAAGCTCATAACCTTTACCGAAAAGGCTCTCTAAATCCTTTTGTGAAAGATGTACATGTCTATTAGAAATTCCTACTGGAATCTCAGATGAATTTTTCTGAACTCCATTATTGGCCTCGTTGCTTTTAATGGCTTCTAGTAAAACTCTTAATATCTCTTCGCAATTTTGCATTAGTTTGCCCCCTTCATAGCAGCAACTATTTGGTTAACTAAATCTAAAAGTTCTTCATTTTTTGCACCTTCAGTACAAGTGTCAGTGCATTTAGCAGTATCATTAACTTTATTTAAAACTTCTGCTGCCGCTGCAATTTGAGCTGGGCTCATATTCATAAATTGATTTTGTACTGCATGGCAATTTTCAGCAGTTTTTATACGGTTGAAAGTTGGATCATTAGATGCTAATGTTGCACAATCTTTTATACCATAAGCAACTCTTTTTATGTTTATAAGGTGCTCTGGAGTAACGTTCTCAGATACTGAGCTTCCTCCCCATGTACCACAACCTAAAGTAAATGAAGGATTAAGACCTGTACTTGCACCTGTTCCACCTTGAGATCCACCAGTATTAACAAGAATACGAGAAGCTGGTTTTTTAGCAAACTTCATAACTACATCTCTATCTTCTGTATGTATGCTCATTGTATGACCAATTCCGTTTTGAAGTAATTCAATACTTAATTCGCATGCTTCATGAGCATCTTTTACTGTATAGAATGCAAGAACTGTTGTAAGTTTTTCAAAAGATAATGGGTTACCTTGACCTACTCCATTTTGTTTTCCTATAAGTACTTTAGTTTCTGATGGAACTGTAAATCCTGCAGCATTTGCAATAACTTGTGGACTTCTTCCAACGAATTTAGCATTCATAGCATGTCCATTCTTAAATAACAGCTCACAAACTTTATTAGTTTCTTCTTCTGTCATGAAATATCCGCCTTGCTTTTTGAACTCTTGAACAACTACATCATAATTGCATTCTTCGCAGATTATTGATTGTTCTGAAGCACAAATTGTACCAAAGTCAAATGTCTTACTTGCAATAATGTTTCTAACAGCTTTCTCTACGTTAGCAGTTCTTTCAATGTATGCTGGAGAGTTTCCTGCTCCAACTCCAAGAGCTGGCTTTCCTGAGCTGTAAGCAGCTTTAACCATTCCTGGACCACCTGTAGCTATTATTATAGCAACGTCTTTGCTTTTCATTAATTCATTTGTAGCTCCAATTGTTGGAATAGTTACAGCACTTATAATGTTTTCTGGTGCTCCAGCTTCAATAGCTGCATCTCTCATTAATTCAACTGCTTTAATTGTACATTTTGCAGCAGATGGATGTGGTGAGAACACTATAGCATTACGAGATTTAATTGAAATCATAGATTTAAATATTGCAGTAGAAGTTGGGTTTGTTGAAGGTACTATACCCATAACTAAGCCAACTGGCTCAGCAATCTCTATAGTCTTGTTTACCTCATCTTCTCTAATTATACCTATAGTTTTCATGTCTTTAATTGAATCATATAATATAGTAGATGCTAAATGGTTTTTGAAAGTTTTATCTTCAGCTTTACCAAAACCTGTCTCTTCAACTGCCATTTGTGCTAAGCAAACTGCATTTTCTTCTGCTACTCTAACCATATTACCCAAAATTTTATCAATTTGCTCCTCGGTATAATCAGCAATTTTATCAGCTGCTATTTTTCCAAGTCTAGCAAGATTTCTTGCTTCTTGTATTGAACGTAAATCTTTATCAAAGTTTTCCATTATTCATTACTTCCTTTCATCAACCGTATTAGCTAGTTTTTCTCGTAATATAATTTAAATTTAGTAATTAGTGTATTCTTACCTGCCTTTGAGGTAGCTCTACCTGTAATTCCAAAATCTTTATATTCACGAGCTAAATTTCTAAGCTTAACAACTTTTAACTTACCTAGTATCAAAAGGGTTTGTTCTATACCATTTTTATTTACTAGATTATCTACATCATCTTTATGCAAATTCTCTAAGTCTAGCTTATGCAGTTTATCTAAATCCATTTCCAAAACATCTTGATCTTCTCTGATCTCATCTTCAGCTTCTACTACATATACTTCTTCTTTCTTTTTTGCATCTTCTACTTCTTTCACTTCTTCAACTTGTTCTGCGTCTTTTACATCTTCTGTTTCTTCTAATTTTTCAGTTTGTTCTTCTACTTCTACTTCTTTTTCTATTTCTTTGGCTTGTTCTACTTCTTCTAATTCTTCATTAGATGATGGAACTTCTAAAACTTCTGGTGGAGTATTAGGTCCAATTATGCTTTCCACTTCCTCATGAGGACGCGGAATTACATGATTCGAAACTAAAAATTCTTCATCAAGTTTTTTAACAGCTGCTACTCCAGCTTCTATAGATGCTGTTACTGCACCTACATCACCTGTAACTAAAATTGTAACAAGCCCTCCACCTACATAAGTTTTTTCAATAATACTTACATCTGCAGATTTCACCATTGTATCAGCTGCTTCAACAGCTGCAAGTAATCCTTTTGTTTCTATTAAACCAAGTGCTTTCATAGGCTAATCCTCCTAAACTTTTATAAAAGATCTGCCCAGTTTGCTGGATATGTAGTGTAAAATACCCTAGCTTTATCTGGTGAACCCCAAACCACTTTAGAACCTGATGGTACAAATAGCACATCTCCAGGATAAGCTGTATATGTCTTTCCATTGATTTCAACTGTTAAGGTTCCCTCAATAACATAATCAATCTCTTCGTAAGTTAATTCCCAATCAAATTTTGAATTCTCAATAACTAAAAATCCAGCACTCATTTTTGATTCTTTTTTACTTACTAATTCTTGGAAATAAGCTTTTGCATTTGGATTACCAGTATCAAATACATCCATTTTTACTGTGTTTCCTCTAACAACTTTAAGTCCGTTAGGGTCACATTCTGCTTCAAATGGAAGATTCTTTTGCTTTAAGCATTGTAGCATTTCTTCTAAAAGACCTTTGTCCATCATTTTTCTAAAGAAATCAAGTAACATTTCACTGTCCATACCATCTATGCTTGGAGTTTTGTTAACTCCTAAATCCTGTACTTTAGGTGCAGGAGCTTCTGCTGTAAACACTATTCCATTATTTTTTGCAAGATCTTGAGCTGATGGTGTAATTATTTCACTGCCATCTACATAAAGTGTCTTTTCACCCTTTAATATTACTGCTTCAATATCTTTTGCACAGATTAATTTTTTCATGTTTTCACATCCTTTCAATGCAGTATTTGATATTTGTAAAAACCATAAAATACTATGATCTTTTCGAATGTGGTCTAATCAAACTTACAATCTTGATCAATTATTCCAATAACAACTGCATCTACAGGAATATTATCATCGCCTAACATTCTGCGAGCAGATGATCCGGTACTAACGACAACTTTGTCGCCAATCCCTGCGCCTATAATATCAACAACAATAAATCTACGTCCGTCATTTGTTCCGCCAATTTCCTCAGCAAGCATAAATTTAAGTCCGCTAAGGGATTCTGCTTTTCTAGTGGCCCATATATTATCAATAAGTCTTGCTGCTATCATATTATTTTTCCTCTTTCATTTTCAATTTAATCTCATTTAATGCAGCTTCAACTGATGCTGTATCGCCTAAGATTCCAATTAGAACCATGTGCTGTGGACATAATCCCCTGATATCCTCAACGGTAACTCCAACAGCCTTTTCAGCAACATCTGCTGCATAAATCATATCGATAAATTTACCTTGAACGAGTCCTATTGCATCAGCATTTTCTAAATCTGTCTTACAATTTCCACCCATTCGTCTTTTAAGAATCTCTTTAGTGCTATCAGAAGGTGATTTTATAATTCTAAAATCCACTTTAAACACTCCTTACTGGGCATATGAAAATAAATAACAAGTCAAAGATGGCAGTATATTTTGTGTCAGACAAGGAAGCAGGTTCCGTTGCTAGTAGCGCTATCGGCGGGTTCTGCTGACGCAGTATGACCCAAAATAGACTGTTATACTGACTTTTAATTTATTTGAAT
The DNA here is from genome assembly GCF_002455975.1 of Clostridium sp. UBA6640. GTDB lineage: Bacteria > Bacillota > Clostridia > Clostridiales > Clostridiaceae > Clostridium_J. The sequence continues at coordinate 14,206 of NZ_DKLM01000111.1, read as the reverse complement.
GTGCCTTTATTCTATGATATCTTGTGTACAACTTAACGCTATTCCAAGTGGTGTAACAAACATAGGATTCTTAGGTTTATGAGTATATATTTTTGTCTGTTTTTGAATGATTTCTTCAATTCCTGTTAAACAACAAGTACCACCTACTAAAGAAAGTTCATTAACATCATAATTCTTAATCTGGTTATTAATAATTGATGATACCTTTTCAACTACTGGTCTTAGTATTGGTAAAATTTCTTTGTGATTCTCATTGTCCCTTTTGAATTTATCTGCCTCTTTAAAAGGCATTCCATAGGCACCTGAAATAACTAATGAAAAGTGTGTACCCCCTGTAGGTTCATCAACAACATGAACAACTTTTCCATCCTTTAGAATTGATATTCCTGTTGTTCCTCCACCGATATCTACAACTGCACCATTTTCAATCTTAAGTAGATTATTTGCAGCAGTAGGTTCATCTAAAAGACATGTAAGTTCAAATCCTGCTGCTTGAACTACGTTCTTAATTGCTCCAGAATCTAGTGCATCTGTCCCTGGTGGAATTGCAGCGGCTGCATAAAGAAGCTCTGTATTAAGTTTTTCTTCGATTTCTTTTTTAAGCTCTCTTACAATGCCTACTGCTCCGATATAGTCCACAACCATACCATCACGAACTACATCTGCATATCTATATGCTCCAGCAACTGGTTTATAATTTTCATCTAAAACAGCCAATACTACGCAGGCAGTACCTAAATCCACACCTGTATAATAAACAGAGGAATTATTAGTAATTGGTTTTTCTATAACTTCTTCAAACTTTTGAACCATTGTATCGCAGTATTCAAAAGTTATTTTTTTCTCTGACATTCTTTTCCTCCTACCGCTAAACAAATTAATTGAGATAATGAATTGATTATTGAATTAACGTTTTCTATAATTCTATTTTTTAAAATCTCATCATCACTTTTGAAACTCTCAATTATTTCAAATTGCAATTCTCCTAAGGCACAACGAAGAGTGTGCATTTTTAAAATTGCATTGCTTTTTTCAAGCTGCATATGAAATTCTGTTATTTCAAAACAATCCTCAAGCTCAGTTGTGAAGTTTGATGAATTCATAAACGTACATTCTTTACAATGAATAGTTTCAAGAACACCTTCTCCATTCACAACATTTCTGATATTTGATATTTTCTTTCCCAAATTTATAACATTTTGAGCCAAAATAATATCATCTTTTAGTATCTCACTACCAGTAACAAGAAATACTGCCTCCATAGATTTCAATTTATAACAAAGCTTTTTATTCAAATTTGAATTATTATTTACTGTTTCTTCTGCTGCTTCTTTTACCGTTTCCGTCTGGTTGCTTTTAGAAACATTCTTATTTGATTTTAAAGCATCATCATTCATTTTTATTCTTCTATCAGACAAATACTGAGTTGCTCCAGGTGTAAGGCGCTGTCCTTGTTGTAACTTGTAGGTATCAAAAGGTTCTTTTCTGTATAAATCTCTTAAATACTCTTCAGTAATAAATTTCATCATTGACATTTACTCCTCACCTTTTTCAAATAAATACTTCTTTAAAGCATCAATTCCTGTTCCCATCGGAAAGCTAGTATGAAAATATGGCTCTGATACTCCTACGATTTTTAGCTGCCTTAAACATTTCTCTTCATTTTCAGGTGTTAAGTCACATTTTGTTACAACCCCGATTACCGGGCATCTAAAAGACTTTGCAAACCCAGGGGAGTATATTTCAGTGCATTTAGACTGGTCAACCAATATAAGCACATGGGATGCATCCTGAGATAATGCAATTACATGTTTATACATCCATGCATTTTCTATATAAGCGCTTGGAACATCAATAGTATTCTTACCGTAAATCAAATCTGGTGTTCGTCTTAATGGACCATCATAATCATTTAATGCATTAACTATTGTAGTTTTGCCAGATCTTGAAGGGCCAATTATCATTATGCGCTTTTTTCTCATGTTCTTGTAATGGGAGCGGTCGTAAATCCAAGCATATTCTTTAGCGTATCATTTACTGCATTAAGCGCCGTTTCAACACTTTGAACATCACCATTTATTACAACAGAGCCTGTAAAACGATCAAGAAATCCAATTGTAACATCTGAAGCTTTTGTTGCAATGTCTGCGGCGATAATAGCAGTTTCATATGGTGAAAGAGTTAAAATACCTATTGCTCCTTTATCATCAATTCCAAGGCGATCATATATATCAGACATTGGAGATGCAATAACATGAGCTATAGTAATCTGCTTCCCTGGAACTGATTCTTGTATAACACGCTGTATATTTTTATCGAAAAAATCTCCCATAAGCTTTACCTTCCATCTTATTATCTATTTGAAAATCATTTAGTGACGGATTACTTTTACAGTTAAATCGTATTTTTTAATCCATCCTTCTATTTTATCTAAATCATCACTTTTCAAACTTGGGTCGCCTTCTATAGGATATTCCATTCCTAGTTGGCTGTATTTGTTTACTCCCATCTTATGATATGGAAGCAAATCAATTCCTTTAAAGTTTTTATAATCTTTATATGGTGTTAAAAACTCCATAGTCTTTTCTATTTCATCTTGAGAATCGTTTATACCTTTAAGTAAAGGCATACGAATCTTAACATTGTATTTTTTGCGAAGTAATTCTTGAAGATTTTCTAAAATCTGCTCATTTCTCACTCCTGTTAGCTGAAAATGTTTATCAGAATTAATATGCTTAACATCAAACAGGAATAAATCTGTGAACTCCGCAACCTTAAGTATTGTTTCTAGTTTTGCATAACCACAAGTTTCAATTGCAGTATTTATCCCTTCTTGCTTACAAGCCATTAAAAGGTTGCAAGCTGCTTCAGGCTGCATTAAAACTTCACCACCACCTAATGTAACTCCTCCGCCAGACATTTCATAGAAAGTTCTATCTTCTTCTATGATTTCCAATAGTTCAGAAATCGTTTTTGTTTCTCCAACTATTGATATAGCAGATTTAAGACAAGCTTCCTTGCACTTACCGCATCCAATACATTCTATATCATGATTAACTTCATGTTTTAGAGTTTCCTTAGAGATGGTATGTATGGAAACAGGACAAACAGAAACACAAGCGCCACAATTAACACATAAATTACTCTTTAACATAACTCTATGTCTTTTCATCATTCCTTCAGGATTCGCACACCATTTACAGCGAAGTGGGCAACCTTGGAAAAATACCAAAGTTCTTATTCCTTCTCCATCATACATATTATATTTTTGTATATTAAAAATCGTCGCTTTTCTTTCGATCATACCTAAATTTCCATTAGTCATATTCTTCATTCTCCAGTTTCATTTACTTTTATTTTTAATATATATTTAACTTTAATCTGTAATCTACAGAACATCTCTGTAGATTACAGACATTAAAGAATTTTAAAAAATTCTCAAGTTACATATTACTTTAATTAAAAATGTGTAAGCATAGTTCTACTGATGATCTCATCTTGAACATCTTTACATAACTCAACAAAGAATGCACTGTATCCAGCAACACGAACTATTAAATCACGATATTGCTCTGGATGTTTTTGAGCTTCTATTAAAGTCTCATTATCTAAGTAGTTAAACTGTATTTCTCCAAGTTGAAGAGCACATGCACTACGTAATAATGTAATGATTCCTTGTTCACCTTCTGGTGTATCAAGAAGACCAGATATTAGCTTAAAGTTATGAACCATACCTATATTCATGTCTTCACAAGACATTTTAGAAACAGATTTTATTATAGCAGTAGGTCCTTTAAAGTCTGCTCCTTGTGATGGACTTATACCATCTGATAAAGGTAACCATGCTTTACGTCCATTTGCTGTTGCTCCAGTTAATTGTCCAAATGGAGTGTTATTAGAAATTGATAGTGTACCATGGCTAAGTACTGAATATAATGTTTTATATTTACGATGCTCTTGCTCAGTAAAGTTAATTAAATCAGCAGCAATTAAATCTGCATAATCATCATCGTTACCATACTTAGGAGCTTCTAAACAATCTTTTCTTAATTTTTCATATCCAACGAAATCAGCTTTTAAAGCTTCGTTTAACTCTTGTAGAGTATATTTTTTCTCATCAAATACTAATTTCTTTATAGCTGCCATAGAATCTGTATAAGTAGCAAGACCACTCCAGATTACTCCTGGTCCGAAGTTATACATAGCTCCGCCTGCTTCTACTCCTCTACCATTTTCCATACAGCCTTCATACATCATAGACATAAGTGGTTTTGGGGCAAGATCTCTGTGAATACGTTGAGAAATTACTGTAGCAACACTTGTCCATTTAGTAATAAATTTAATTTGCTCTTTAACAGCAGCTTCGAATTGCTCATAAGTTTTAAATTCGCTTAACTCTCCCATATCTGGGCATACTTGCTTACCATACCATAATGGTGCACCATTGTTAAGAACAAGTTCTATACATATAGGCCATTGAGTGTATCCTGTAGAAGTCCATTGATATAATCTTCCTGATTTTTGTGGCTCAACGCATCCCATTAAGCAGTAATCTCTAGCATCTTCTATAGAAACGCCTTTAGCTAACATCATTTTTATATGAACATCGTCAAAGTGACATGCTGGGAATCCCATACCTGCACGGATAACATCAACTATCTTCTTAAGATATTTTTGTGGTGATCCTTTGTGTATACGACAAGCTAAAGATGGTTGGTATATCTTAACGTGACGAACTGCATCCATTAAAAGATATGTTAATTCGTTTGTAGCGTCACGACCTTCTCTAGTAACCCCACCTAAACACATGTTAACGAATGGCTGGTAACCTGCGAAGAATTTAGAACCACCTTCACTTGTTATCCACATCATTTCAGACATTTTTACAAGCATACAACCTGATAATTCAAATGCTTCAAAATCAGTCATACGTCCTGATTCAATATCAGCTTTGTAGAATGGATACATGTATTGGTCAACACGTCCTATAGACATACCTGTTTGGTTTTCTTCAACTACAAGTAATGATTCTATAGTCCAAACTGCTTGAACTGCCTCCCAGTAAGTGCTTGGCTTATGAGCTGGAACTCTAGCATTTATTTCAGAAATCTTTAATAATTCTGCTTTACGCTTAGGGTTAGTTTCTTTTGCAGCAAGTTCTGCAGCATAATCTGACATACGTTTAGCATATATCATAACACCTTCAGCAGTATCAATTAATGATCTATAGAAGTATATTTTATCTATATCTTCTGGTCTGTCATAGCTAAGTTCAGTTAATTTTTCTTCTGCTTCTCTCTTTATGTCAAGCATACCTTTTTTCATTAATATAACGTCATATCCTGGGTTAGAGTCTCCTCCACCATTTACTGCGTGGTATGAACAGTCAGAAACGAAAGATTCTCCTGAAAGTTCCCATACTCCAGCTTCACGATACTGATCTTCACAGAATTCATCAACTGATTTACCTTGCCAGAATGGGAATAACTCTTCACGCATAACTCTCTTATCTTCTTCTGAGATGTAGAATGGATCTTGTGCACGAGTTCCTATTGTATCTATTTCATCAACCATCCATCTCCATGCTATATCAGGAGAAAATGCACCTGCACGAGGTTGTCCATTTGGCGCTCCAACTATAAGCTCATGATCTTGAATTACTAGTGGTGCAGTTTCACAACAGTGTTTAAAACATTTTCCACGTAAAACTGATTTAGGAATACCAGGGTTCGCCTTTGCTATCTCAGTAATAGCTCTTGCTCTATGTGTTGTTATTGTTGGAACATGTTTCATATAGTTCTCTTTTAATTTAACTAAACGCTCTGTTATTCCATCAGGAATTTGTCCATTATTATCATATGCAACCTTTACAGTAGCTGGCTCATCTTTTGTTATTTCTTTAGAAACACTCTCAAACATTTTCATTAAACTAGCGCGTTCTTCATCAGACATGTTTTTAGTAGCTTCCATAAATATATTTGAAAATTCACGAATATCCAAATTGATTACCTCTCAATCTTAAATGTATTTCATATCTTAAATATGATTTTCTTATTTTAAGTTATCTAGAACTTTTTTTAAAACACTCTCTAGTAACTTATAGTTATCTATTTCATCTGCATTTAATTTGTTATTTAAAGTTGTAAAAGTAGAATTTTCTTCATTATCTACTACTTTAACAATTTCATCTACTGTACGAACTCCATATCCAACTTTACGGATATATATTAAATTTTTAGGTGAGACATTATCTGAAGTCATTCCTTCACCGGCAGAACCACTACCTAAAGTCATTGAAGGAAATAAATTCGTAGTTGCTCCCATACTTCCAAAAGTTCCTGGAGTATTGACAAGTATTCTTCCAACTGGCTTCTTAAGCGCAAATTGATTAATAACTTCTTCATCTTTTGAATGTATAATAAGTGTATGTCCATATCGCTCGCTAAGTAACAATTCTATACATTTCTCACAAGCATGCATCCAATCTTCTTCTATATAAAAGGCTAAAACAGGGCAAAGCTTTTCTCTTGAATAAGGGTTATTTTTAGAAACAAACTCTTGCTCTGAAATAAGAACTTTCACATCTTCTGAAACATTAAATCCAGCATATTTAGCTAAGAATTGTGGCGATTTACCAATCAGTTCTTCTTCAAGACTTCCATCTTTATTGAAAAAGATAGATCCCAGCTTTTCAGCTTCCTCTTTTGTCATAAAGTATCCACCATTTTTAATAAACTCTTGTTTTACTTCTGCTGCAACACAGCTATCAACAACAACTGATTGTTCAGCTGCAGATACAACTCCATAATCAAAGTTTTTACTATAAATAATGTCTTTAACTGCCTGAGGTATATCAGCTGTACGTTCTATGAAAGCTGGACCATTTCCATTACCCCCATAGATTACTGGCTTGCCAGACTTATAAGCTGAGTCAAGCATTTCTGGAACTCCTGTGTTCATTATAAGAGACGTATCTCTATGATTCATAAGTTCTAATGAACCACCTCTTGTTACTATATGCAAATATGCAAGTGCACCTTCTGGAAGTCCTACTCTTTCTGCAGTCTTAATTAAAATATCAAGTGTTTTACAAATTGATTTTTTAGCTCTTGGATGAGGTGAAAATATAATTGCATTTCCTGATTTAATTGCAATTAGTGCCTTGTATATTGTTGTAGATACAGGACTTGTTGATGGTGGAAAAGCTATAATAACTCCCATTGGTACACCAACATCCCTTGTCCTATTTACTTTATCTTCATCAATTACACCTACACACTTCATCCCTTTAAGTCTATCTTTTAGATGCTTACATACAATTTGATTCTTGATATATTTATCTTCCCACTTTCCATATTCAGACTCTTCATTAGATATCTTTGCAAGTTCTTTNNCATACATGCAACTATTTCATCAAGCTTTTCTTGTGGGAAAGTTGCTAATTTTCTTTGTGCTTCACGAGCGTTTTCAACAAGAATCCTAGCTTCCTGCATGGAGAGTAAATCATTATCAATAATATTCATTCTTCTCTCTCCTTTTATTTATACTAAGAAAAAAATCTTTATTTTCTATTCTGTTATAGGCATTTGAATTGCATAACGTTTTATTATCTTTTCAAGATCTTGGTGTGGTCTTGGTATAACTACTGAACTATAAAGGTTTCCACCTTCCATATTTTCAACAGCTGCAACACCAGCTTCTACTGCTGTTCTGCAAGCACCAACATCACCACGAACTAATACAGATATATAACCTGATGCAACATTTTCATATCCTATAAGTTCAACATTTGCTGATTTGCACATAGCGTCTGCTGCTTCTAAAGCAAAAACCAGACCAAAAGTTTCGATTAATCCTAAAGCTTCATATCTTGCCATATATATCCTTCCCCTTCTATTCATCAATATCGTGTACTGACACAATATCTCCAACTTCTCTAATAGGACGTGGCATAACATTGTGTGCTGTTAATTTACCAATTGCAGCAGCTGCTTCAGCACCTGCTTCTACAGCAGCTGTTACTGCTCCAACATCGCCTTTTATCATAATTGTTACAAGAGTTGAACCAATATTTTCATATGAAATTAATTCAACGTTAGCTGCCTTAAGCATTTTATCAGCAGCTTCAAGTGCGGGAACTAATCCAATTGTTTCTACAAGACCTAAAGCCTCTTCCCCGTAATATCTCATTGATAATTTCTCCTTCCTATTCTTAGCTCAGTATACTTTTTCTCAATTACATAACTTTTATATGATTTTAATTTAATTTATTATATTTTTCCTTTTTCAGAAAAGTAAAAATACTTCTTACTTTAAAAATTTTCAATTAATTTCACTCTCTTACATATTGTTTCAAGTAAAGTTAATTCATAAAATATACACTAAAAATAACTCTTTATGGTATTTACTCTATCTAATTAATCATTGATATATTTATTAATTGTTGCTGCTCCTTCTTCATGAGCATGATAATAAACCTTCAATTCTTTATTCTTATCTAATTCAAGTCTTGTTTCTTCAATAAGGCCATTTGCTTCTGCTGTCATTAAAGCATTAACTACAGCGTTCTTTTTTAGAGCCTTAAAATTTCCATATTCGCCTTTTAGTTCTTTTATAACATCATCAGCGCAAGCTTCTTTAACTCTAGTAAAATATTTTAAAATTGCATAGTTAAGCGGTTTCATCTATTCTACCTCCATCTTTTTCTTTCTAAATAAATTAAGTGGATTCATAGATATTGTAACGATACCAAGCATCATTACTGCAGCTCCAATCCAAGCTACAGAAGGTAATGCCCATCCGTCCATTCCACCATATACACCTAATACTAGTAAGCAGAATAGCGGTCCAAAGAATGAATATGTAGCATTACATGAAGTACCAAGTCCTGCTCCACACATACTGTTTCCAGCATACCATGCCATAAATGTAACGAATGATAATAGACCACTTAAAGCAAACCAAGCCATTGCAGGAGTACTTGTAAATGCTTGTACAACAAGGTCAGTAGATATATTAATTCCACCAGCCATCATTCCAAAAACCGGAACTAAAATGAATAAATTTGCTATACCTGATGTTACTTGACGAATACAAATACCAATTTCAGGGTCAATCATTGCTGAAGCATATCCAGCTACACAACCTTCAAAACCCCATCCAAGAGCAGCAATAGTAGCTATTAAAATTCCAATTATAGTATTTGCTGAAGCACCACCACTAATTCCTGTACTACCGATTAAGAAACTAGCAAATACACATATAGCAATACCAAAAGCCATACGTTTATTTAATTCTTGTTTATATAAAATCTTACCTAGTATAGCAGCAATAGCAGGGCAAAGTGCTGATATTGGAACTACTATTGAACCAGCCATTTGAATAGCTATAACATAAGCAGTACCAGCTATCGGTCCCCCTATAAGAGCTGCTACTATCATAATACGTCCTGGTTTCGTATTAATACATCTTATAAAATCTCCAAACTTTCCTTTAACTCCTGAGTATAAAAGAGCCCAAATAGCACTACATGTATCGTTTATTGCATTACCAATTGCAGCAAGTAAATATGCTACCACAAATGCAGATAAACCAGCAGTATTAGCACCATACCAGTCTCCCCAAACTCCTTTAGTCATTCCCATAGTTAGAAATGCCGTATATAATCCATAGGCAAGTCCTGAAAATAAAGCTAACGATATACCTCTTTTAAAGAAACTACTTGTTAATTTCTTTTTTGCAGCTATTGCTTCTAAATTTGCTGCGTTTGAAACTCCATTCATAAATTAAAACTCCTTTCGCTTATGCGATTAATAATTTCTAAATTTATATTATTAAATATTAAATAAAAATTTACGACGAGTATACTTTAATGTGATTTAAGTAACATGATTTTAAAATTGTTATAATTTGGTGTATTCTACTTTGAAACTACTGAACACCTTTTCACCTGTATCTTGTAGGTATTTATTCTTTATTTAGATTATATCCCGTTCCCTTTGGGGCAGAGTCAATAAATATTTTATAAGAATACTTTGCCAAAATTTAAAACCTTATAATCATGCTTTCACTTAAAAATTGATCAATCATCGAGAATAATATGTCGATTTCAAAGTATGCATTTGTTAAGTAATAAACACAATTAGGCTTGAATTGCAATTAATATAAATTTATAAATTCGCTTTTAATTTCAATGGATAATCTTTATTTGTTAATATTCATTATTCACAAACCTAGTATTATCAAGCTTTTAGACCTTACCCTATGGTTAATGTTTTCAACATAATAAGACTATTTTTTTCTTTTGACCTTAATCAAAACTTCTGTTACAAATTTATCAGAGTTTTTAGTAGTCCAGTAATCTGTTACATATCTTTCGTAAGATTCTTCAGCACATACATACCCATGTTCCTCAGTCCACTTCTTTATTTTTTTATATGTTTCGTCAATTGTTTCATGAGCTCCTATATGATAACAAGCTGCTGCCATCCACCCACCAAACTCAACACTTTCTTCTTCCCTAGACTTTAAAATTGCCTCCTGCATTATCGTTATCTTATTGCACTTTCCATTAATTTTATCCTCGAAGGATGGAAAACATATAATTACAGGTCCTGTTATTGCATTATTTATACTATCTATGTAATTGTTAAACTCTATATTAATTATAGAGTCCATATAATCATATTTAAAATCTTGGTTAAAAAAAACTACTCTTTGATTATCTATATATTTTATAGCCACATCAGATACATCGTTTTCAATTACCATCTGCGCCTCAACTATAAGATCATCCCAATCTTTAACAGATCTTAATTTTAGATTTATTTCACTCTGAAGCTCTTCTAATTCATTAATTTTTCTTCCAAAGCTTTTATGCATAGAATCATAGGTAGTTCCTTTTAAATAAGTCCTCATTTCATCAAGGGTAAATCCACTTTGCTTATAATATTTTATTACTGGTACAGATAATAAAGTTTTCTTACTATAATATCTATAGCCATTTTCATCAGATACTTTATCAGGAGATAATATCTTCTTTTCATCATAAAATCTCAGCGCCTTTTTAGTTATCTTACATATTTCCCCAACTTTACCTATCGAGTATAGTTCTTCTTTCATATTTTAGCCCCCTGTTTTTTAATAATTTTAATTATGCTTTAAATTATATTTTATCATGTATATTTTATCAACTTTCCTGGGAAATTAACCATAAAAAAACCACCCATATAATGGGTGGTATATAGCGTAATATTTTATTCAAAAAATTTATCTAAAATTTTTGATAGATCTTCACTTGAAGCTTCTCTAGGATTTACTGTTGTGCATACATCCTTAAGAGCTGCATTAATAATTTCTTCTCTTGATGCTTGAGCCAACTCCATATCTGCACCTTGTTCTTTTAATGTCGTTGGAATCATCAATGTTTTTTGAAGTTCTACAATGCTTTTAATTAAATTATTAACACCAATATTTACATTCGGCGCATGTAATTTTAATAATTTGGCAAGTCTTTGATATTTTTTAGCTGCTATGCTATGTTCAGCACGGAAGGTTTCTTTACTTAAATTAGCATTATACTCAATTACATGAGGAAGTATAATTGCATTGCTTCTTCCATGAGAAATATGTAACTTTCCACCTACAGCATGAGCTAAGCTATGAGTAATTCCAAGTCCAGCTGCGTTAAATGCCATACCAGCAAGGCATGATGCATTGTGAAGCTTCTCTCTTGCTACTATATCATTTCCATCAGCGTAAGCTTGTGGTAAAAATCTGAAGGCTAAAGTAATAGCCTTTTCCGCAAGAGCATCTGAAAAATCAGTAGCATTTTTTGAAACATAAGCCTCTATAGCATGTGTGATTACATCCATTCCTGTATCAGCAGTTATAGCTTTAGGTACAGATTTAACTAGCTCAGGATCAAGAATAGCAACTGTTGGAAGAAGAGATTTATCTGTAAGTGCATACTTCAATCCTTCTTGTTTATTTGTAATTACTGCATATTCAGTTACTTCAGAGCCTGTACCACTTGTAGTAGGTATAGCATAAAACTCTTCTATAGAAGAAACCCCTCCAGTAATTCTTTTTGCATATTCTTTAATTGCCTTAGCTCCATCAATTGATGAACCACCACCAAGGGCTATCATAATCTCAGCATTACAACTTTGTAATTTTTTAATACCAGCAGCAACAACTTCTACAGATGGATCAGGTACAATATCGCTATATATAGCTACTTCACAATTAACAAGTTTTTCTTGTACCTTTGCAGCCATACCTGAAACTTCCATAAATTTATCACATACTATTAATACTCTTTTATTACTAATTTCACTTAGCCTATCTAAAGACCCTTCTCCAAAATACACATTTGTGCTAATACTAAATTCTTTCATATACATTTCTCCTATTTTAAAAAGTATCAAGATATGAATGAATTAGCTGTTCTTTAGTTTAAGAATAAAATTAACCCACAATTATAACAATAAGTAAAGTTTATCATAGACTTTACCTAATTGTATTATAACAATATTATATTGATAATACAATACCAATCAGGTCTAAAGCTTCACATGTTGTCTTTATCTATTATGTAAAGATAATAGAAAATTGCGATAATATCAACGTTTTTAAATAAAGCTTCAGGAAAACATTGGCTTTTTTACCTTCAAAATATAATGAAATTAGAACAGGAAATCTTATTATGGAGAAGGATACTATAAAAAGTAAAAACCTTTTGGTACAATCTCACACCTCTCATACTGATACAAAATTAAAGGATTTTAGAGTAAGAGAACCAATTTATGTATAGAGTATGTAAAACATTTGAAATATTGTAATTTTGTACTGTATAATATAATAAATGAACCTTTGTAGTAAGTGACGAATCAAACGAAAGGAGTATTTTATATGAAAAAAATTGACCGACATAAGGAAATATGTGAAAATTTAAATGAAATATATACTGCAAAGAATAAAGATTATGGAGATAGTTTTAGCGAGGGATTTCAAGAGTATGGTCTTATTATGCCTGCAATTAGATTAGAAGATAAATTGCGAAGATATAAGCAATTAATTAAGCAGAATGCTGAAGTAAAAGACGAGAGCATTATAGATACGTTATTAGATTTAGCCAATTACTCTATCATGACTATTATTGAAATAGAAAATAGCGATAAAGAGTAATAATGAACAATATTCAAAAAGTCCAACTAAAGTAACTCCATAAGGAGTTCCTTTTAAAAATGCTATAATACCAACACTGTTCTTTAACAAAGCCTAATTTAATAACCATACACATTGAATATGTTAATACCCAAAATAGTCTACTATTTTATAACTAATTCTATTTCCCAATATTGAACATATAAAAAATGGCGAACAATGTTCGCCGCTACAAAAATTCATTAAAGAAATTATTTTGGCCAGAATATCTGCAATAAAATAAAAGTATAAAATAACTTGTAAAAACAAACTATTTTATACTTTTACTCATAATATAACACTTAAACTTTTTTAAATTTTTATGGAATATATTGCTGTTCTATTTTTGTTATTTTATTATCTTCAGTATATATCCAACATAATAGTCCTCTTTCATGATCTTCAACTGCTTTCTTTAAAGTTTCATAAGATACAGGCTCTACTTCCGAAGCATTATTATACACATCTCTAAGCAAATATTTGCATATCTCAAAAACTGTATTCTCATCGATAGTATAAGTTGTTATTTCCTTACTATTATCTCTTATATAATAACTATCTGGAACGTATAACTTTCCAGTATCATCATCACGAATTACCTTCTTACTATTGTCCTTTATTGCTTCATTTAATGCTTCATCATACATATAAAATTCTACTTCATCTAACAATATATAGCTATCATTTACCTCTTTAACCCATCCTATTTTCTTTTCTATAACTATAGGATTTATATTTAATTCTAAATTAACAACTCTTCCATATTGTTCAATAGCACCTTTATAGTAGAAACTACCTGGTGTGCTCGTATCCACATTATTATTATCCCACTTAATAATCCCATTTACATCTTTACCGTTTATATTTATCACTATATCTTTAGGCAATTCATAGCCATTATTTTGCTTTAATGAATCATCAAGATTAATTTCCTCAAAGTTTTCCTTTATCCTCTCTAGAATATTTTTCATATTATCAATATCCACATTATTTTCTATAG
>NZ_DKLM01000123.1 GCF_002455975.1 Clostridium sp. UBA6640 | reverse complement strand
TTTTCCTAAATTCTTCATTATTCATTATTAATCCTTAATTTCTAAGGGGGTAATCTGTTTTTATAGAAAATTTATTTTTCAGAGTATATATTAAACTTTCGCATTGTATCCCTATATCCTTAAGCTATTCTGTTCTCTTTTTCCATGTGTATAACTTTCCAACTATCTTAAATCCTGCTGATTCATATAGTCTATTTGGAGCTGGGTACTTTTCTGGCATTGCAGTAAGTACAGTGACTTTATCTGCTCCTAATTTTTTAGCTTCATTTATTACATATAATATCATTGCTTTACTTATACCTTTTTTTCTGTACTCTGGATAACAAGATACTGCTTCAATACTTACCATTTTATTTTTTTCATCATATCTTCCACTGCATAGTGCTACTACTTCATCATCTGGGCTCATAATTACAATGTCCAACTCTTTTCTATAGGTTGAAGTTTCATAAAAATTTTTAAATATAATTTTATTAAACAATATCCCATAACATAATTTATATGCTTTATACACTCTATCATGCTGATTAAGATCGGAAACTAACTTAACATAAAATCCTTCTGGTAAATTAGGAACATCTACTATAGAATTACAATCCATATCCCTAAGTACATAATATTCTTCTGTCTTATAATATCCCTTACTTTCCAGAACATTTTCAAAATCATTATCTCCTTCAAAGATTTCATATTCCATACTTTCATTATTTACATCAACAATATCCTTAAAAATATATCTATAATCAGCAGCTAAACAAACATTCTCATCCATTAATATTCCAACTAATTTGTCCTCATCAAAACAAAGAAAAATATTATTAAATATTTCGTGAAGATTTTTTAAATTGCCTTCTTTTCCACGTGATAAAGCACATTGAAATTCAAATAAAGTTATATTGTTATTGAATCTAGTTCCATAAGCTGAATACGTTTCTTCTAAGAATTCACATACTCCTTTATAATCATTTACATGATTATATTTTCTACATGTTATTGCCATTTCAAATAATCCTCCAGCTTCTTTATTATTTCAGTTATTTTTAAATATCACTTAATACTGCATACATACCTAATTTTTCTGGCGAAGATGGCACTATTAGATATCCTTCACTACACATTGCCTCTACAATATAGCCCATTGCATTTGTAGTACATTTAATAACTGAAACTTCAGAACAAATATCCCTAAGCTTATCTGGAGCATGATTTTGCACAACTTTTGTAGCTTCTAAGATTATAGTCTTTAAATCATTCTTTATCTCATCAATGGCTGGTTCCAATATTTTAACTAAAATTTCATACTGTGTCTTTGTAAGAAGTGGAAAATTAACACTGTAATTTCCATTATCATTATTAATATAACAATCTTTTATAAGCTCTACAAACTCTTCGTTTTTATTATCTTTCACTTCATTTCTTGCTGCTTCTAAAAGTATTTTCACCTTCTCATCTCTTGGATGGAACTCTTGACATTTTTCAATGATCTTAAAATTACATATATTTATATAATCACCTCCATCTTCAAGTTCATAATCCCCATATATTCCATTAAAAAATCCATTTTCACTACCACTATTAGTACCCCATATATATCCATGAGTACCATTAGAGAGCATTGGGAATCTCTTTGATTTCATAAATTCTTCTTGAGCCTCAAATCTTCCTTCTAATAAAGCTATATGAGTTGCTAGCCAATATAACCTATTCTTTGAATGATGAACACCATTCAAATTAATTTTCCTTATTTCATCCTCTTTAGTCTTAATAATATTAAAAAGCTTATCTGCTAATAGATTATATATTTCCTTTGTTTTTCTATAAATATCTTCATAGCAACTTTGTGTAAAAATAACTATATTAGTCTGATATCTAGCATTTTGAACCTGCCTTATCAAATTATGCTTTTGAAGAATTCTTATCTCATCCTCTAGATAAGGGGTAGATACCCCTAACTCAACACTGATTTCCTCTATAGTTACAGGATTATAATAGGCAGTTAATAAGATATTTCCTGGGAGCTTTCTTTCAAAAAGATTATAGTAAATCATATAATCCATTTCTTCCATCCACACATCTACATTAAAGATTCCTGGATTATAGCTTTTATCTCCATAATTTCTTGACATATTTATACCCTCTTTCAATATTTTTCTTGATTTAAAGAGCAAATATTTGACCATGTCTAAAGAAATTTCAAGTTTCTGCGAAATATGTTTACAGCTTTTATTTTCAATATAATACATTACAGTAGCTTTTCTATGATACTCTGCTAAGAAGGATAATTCTCTTCTTAAGGTGTTCAATTCCTCATTTTTAATCACTTCTAATTCTGGAGTTCTAGTAAAGCTATCTTCTAGACTTTCATCTAACTCATAATGTTCTAATTTTTTGCGATTCCTAAGATATCCTTTGTACACATTATTGGCTATAGCCCACATCCATCCATAAAATGCATCTATTTCTTTAAGTGAGCTAGAACTTTTTAAAAGTTCCTTTATAATTTCCTGAGACAAATCCTCCGCATCCTGTATACTGGAAGTTCTTGAAACACAAAATGAAAATATTGTTTTCATACATTCTGTAATTTTTTCATAAATGACTTTCTGTCTATCCATATTTCATCATCTCTTTCTTCCTAAATTTCATGGTCAAATTGTTCTCTCATATAAATAGTGCCAATAACTTTAGAATGGTTAGTCCAAAAAAATAATTTTTTATTATAATTTATTATTATATTTATTTATAATAATTTAAAATTAATAAATACTAATAATCCTATCTTATTTTATTATAATGTTACTTTGATTTACTTCTTAATAAAAAATATCCAAACAGTTATTAGAAAAACTTTTACTATTAGAATATGTTTTAATTCAATGTTAAAATTTCGTATAAATGCAAAGGGTGAATTTTCATTCACCCTCATAAGTTACTTTTTAATAAAGTTATATATTATAAATTGATGATAAACCATTTTCTCTTATTTCATTTAGTTCTGTACAACTAAAAACACCTGCATTATAAAGATTAAAAAATTCTTCAGATACACTTTGATCAAAAATAATCATATCATCTGTATTTACAGTTACTTTAACACCATTATCATATAGTGTCTTAATTGGATGTACTCCATAACTTTCTACTCTAGAAAGGCAAACGTTACTTGTTGGACATACATTGAGCTGAATTTTGTTGTCAGACAGCCATCTCATAATACTTTGAGAATTTGCTGCAGCAATACCATGTTGGACTTGATCAAGTTCTAACTCTTCTACAGCCTCTCGTATTAATTCAGCACTTCCAAATTCTCCAACATGTGCTTTTAAAATTAATCCTTTATCTTTAGCTTCTCTAAATAATTTTTTAAATTCAGGTAAAATATTTTCATCTCCATATATATCAATAGATCTAAAGTAATCTTGAGCTAAAAATTCCTCTAATCCCTTATTTAGCACATTAAAAGGTGTATATGAATTTAATGCGATTTCTGGTATGAAAGTAACATTAGGAGCAAAATTCTTATGAATTTGCTTTAGCGTATGAACCATGTCCTCTACAGAATTTCCATATTCAGAAACTTCATCAATACTAAAGCTCATATTAAGTAATTTAACTCCATCCGTCTTAGCCTGAACAAAGGCTGCTTCTATTCTTTTTTCATATCCTATTCTTCCTTTAATAAATGGCTTTATATTTTTTGAATTCCATTCATTCATCTCATTAAGATTCTTAAAAATAGGAGCCTTTGCTATTTTTGTACCATTCCAAGCTTCAATGTATCTCTTATTACCACCTCTTGAAGCATGATTATGTAAATCGCTTTTTGGTATCTTTCTCATCTCACATAAATCATTATCTTCTAATGCTTTAATAAAATTATCTCTCATACTATACCTCTCTAATTGATCCATTATATTTCATAATCACTTATTTAAACATAATCATATACTTATAATCACCATCCAAATAAGAATCTTAAATGTGGAGGGCGAATTTTCATTCACCCTCTACATAACCTTTTAAAAATATTAAGAATGACCATTATATAACTTATGATAGCTAAACTCACACATATGACCATCATATGACATTAATTTGGTATCAACATAATCTATGAATATATATAATCATCATAGCCACTTTCTAACAATATATCTTCTGAATCCATATTTATTAATTCCATAAAAGTAGTACGCGGATTTTTTTCAAAAAACTTTTCAATGATATTGTTGCCTATTAGATAACCAATACACCATGGAATACCGTTCTCCTTATCCCCAAACATAAGTCTGCTTTTTACTACAGGGTCACAACTTTTTAGATGATCTTTCATTATATTCCACATTTCTCTTTCCTGTTGCTTTGATATAGTATTAGTCCAAGATGGTTTCAAATTCTTATATAACATTTTTGCAAATGTATCAGCTTGTCCTTCATTTAGTAAATAAGTTAAGAAATCATCACGATAGTTTCCTTTTAGAACAATGTTGTTATGTCCCCATACGCTATGATGATATTCATGAGCTACAACATAAGGAACCCATCTTATCCAATCCTTTGCTAAGGGATTTATATTGATTAGAATATTGCCAAATTCACAACTACCTATAACTCCATTTTGCCTCTCAGAAACAATTGCATTTTCATGACTTAAAGGGTATAAAGCTATTGTCATAATATCTTCATCATTTTTAGGAAGGCTATCCCATATTCTAACTAATTCACTTTCAAGCAAGTCGACAATATTCGAATTATTCAGAACATTTGACTGATTTTTTAAAGTTGTTAAATCTTTTATTGGCATAGGTTTTCTTCCTTCAAAGCCATCTGGTGCCCATTCAACGACTTTGCTCCAATAAGGTTCTATGAGATATTTATTCCATAAAGAATTAATATCATCATCTTCTCTTAAATTTGCCTCTTCAATAAATTTATCAACATTTTCCCATGCAGAAATAATACGAAATTTATTTTTTATCATTCAATCCTATCTCCCATTTAAGTTTATTTTTTCCAAGTACATTACTACAAATATTATATTCTTAAATGAATAATGTTTCAATGAATAGAATACTTATAACTATTTAATATTCGATGTTAGCTTACATCATCAAGATGCTTATAGAAAAATTAAGTTTATATAATGAATTTACATACACTTGAAAATTATTACTGGTTTGGTTAAAATGTAATATATAATATAAAAAATGGTTATAAGGCATTATAAAACAAAATTTTATTTGTATAACCTTTGAAAGAGGTGGAACTCATTATGAGAAACAAATTAAGTAAATACTCGGTGCAGTTAATATAATCTGATAGCAGATTGTACCGAGATAATAACGTATTTGTTATCAGTTAACTGCACTGCTTTTCTAATTTAATCAGTATATTATGAAAAGGGGTAGTTACATGAACAGAGAACAATTGAAAAATTATTTAAAAAGTGAAGAAAATCAGGTGTTTCAAGGATGGGATTTCTCATATCTTAATGGTAGATGGGATGATGAACACATACCATGGGATTATAAAAAAATTTTATTGTCTTACTTAAAGACAGAACACAAACTTTTAGACATGGGAACAGGAGGAGGAGAATTCCTTCTTGCTTTAAATCATCCATTTTACAATACAGCCATAACAGAGTCATATCCACCTAATGTTGCAATTTGTCAGGAGAAATTGCAGCCACTTGGGATAACAGTTAGGCAGGTATTTAATGATTCAATACTGCCATTTAAGGATTCTTCTTTCGATATAATAATTAATAGGCATGAATCTTTTGATATTGGTGAAGTTAATCGAATCTTAAAGACAGATGGATATTTTATTACTCAACAAGTTGGTTCAAAAAATAATGCTGATTTATCAGAAAAGGTAATCGATAATTATAAGTCATTATACCCTGATAACGATTTGAAGCATAATGTTGAAGCCTTCGAAAGCAATGGATTTGAAATTATTCAATCAGAAGAGTCATTCACTCCAATACGCTTTTACGATACAGGAGCATTGGTATACTTTGCAAAGATAATAGAATGGGAATTTCCTAACTTTTCTGTTGATACTTGTTTTGAAAACTTATGTAAAATAGATAAAGAAATAAATGAAGTTGGATATATAGAAGGAACTGAACACAGATTTCTTATTGTTGCTAAGAAATTACAAGCTTGTAATAAGACAAAAAATATTCAGCTTAATTATTAGAATAACATGATGTTGTTTTATTTCGTATTCTTTTTATATTTTTAGCTAAACTATTAAAAAATTCAAATAAGGTTACCCTTTAATTGGGCAACCTTATTTTGTATAGTAAATCAACAATTTAATTCAACGCATTTTACTAAAATAAGCATATATCTGCATTAATATGAAATGACTTTATATATGGATTCTTATTTGGATTTTTACAAGTTCAATTATCTAAATAATAATCGAAAAAATTTTATTCTTAAACTATATGTCAATTCAATAGTAAAACTTTCTATAAATTTTAGAGGTATAATTTTCATTCACTCTCTAAATAGCTTTTTAAGGAAATTATACATTAGTAGGTGTATTTAAATCATATCTATAAATAAGTCCATCTTCTCCATCTGGATGCTTAGATTTTAAAAAGCCTAGCTTTTCAAATACATTTCTTGATTTTAGATTATCAACATAGACTTCTGCAATCACAGCATTGGCATTTAGTTTGTTTCTAGAATAATTTATAAAACCACGAGTAATTTCTTTGGCATATCCATTATACCAATGTATTTTACGTAATCTAAACCCAATTTCAAATTCTCCATTTTCACTTGTTTTAACTATAAATGCCATGCCTATTTTTGTTTTTTCATTTTTGTTTTCAACACAGAATGCACCTGTTCCAGGAAAATTTGAATATTGACCTATCCATCTTTTAATATCCTTTTGGCAATCTTCATAGGACATAGAATCCCAACTATTAAATCTAATACATTCTGGATCATTATTAATATCATAGATTAAATCAATATCTTCATGATCAAATCCTCTAATAATAAGCCTTTCAGTCTCTAATATCATTTAACCCTCCCCCCAATATCACCCTATTAAATACAGTTATATCATATCTGTATAATAACATAATTTCAATAAAATGTATGTTATCATACAAATATCTATTGTTTATCTTTAGAATCACTTATCTCTGTAAATAAACTTAAATAAATGGACGATCTAATCTTTTATCAAAAGCATTGTTTTGTTTCAACATTTTATTCCACCATATATTCCCTAGACCTATATTAGTAACAAATTGCATACTCTTAAGCTTAAAGCCTGTAAGTTCATATGGCATTTTCATCTTTTCAACAATTCCACTATCAAATTTATTAGTCTCTTCATATATCCTACCTAAATCAGATAACATATTAAAGAGCTTTTTATTAAGAAAATCTGGTTTTACATAAGTTCCTGCTGACTCACCTTTTGTTATAGTTCCTAAATAAGTTCTATTAAGTTCTAGGGATATGGACTTAAAATACGCTTCTGCATATTTGCACTGAGCTGTTTCCATAAATCCACATTGCAATATAAAACCAATAGATTTTTTTTCTGAATCCTTGGCAGGTTCTAAGCATTCAATAAACCGCATTGTAATGCCTGGCATACTATGAATATAAAGTGGAAGCACTAGAATAATATTTTCAAATGAATGTACATATTTAGCAAGTGATTTTGGATCTTCACTGCAAATATATTTAACTTCATAAGGAGATTTCATTTCTTTTATAAACTGCTTTATAAATATTTCTGAATTGCCATTTTTCCCTTTTGGTGATCCATTAATGATTATTGTATTCATCAAACTTCCCCTCACTCTTCTATTCCTTTTACAACTACATTTTTTGAAGCAAACTGGTCAAATGTACGATAGATATATTCTTCTAAAATTTTTCTCCCCTCTAGATTTACAAAATTACCTTCATAATAAAATTCTATATCAGGATATTTTTCGTATCTAGGTACATGCCTCGACTCACCAGTTGAATATTCTACATAAGGAAGAAATAAAGGTATCATCCTATCAAAAAGTGTTTTTAAATTGCCACTTACGAAACCTTTTACAACTTTAGAAAAAATAATCACCCTATCTGCTTCTAAATATTTTGAGTAAAAGGTATCTAAATCTTTACTTATACATCTGCCTGGTACTTTCCACCAACAGGTCCAACAACCACAGCAGTCTTTAATTTCTATTTTTGAAAGGTCAAGCTCATATATTGACTTAATGTTATAATCTCCGAACTCTTTTATAACTACTGTCTTCATAATTCCACCCCATTAAAATAAGGCACATGAAAAAATAATGGTTTAAATATACCTTCTATACTAATTCATTATTTTTTAATGTGCCTAAATAATTATCTTGCTTATATGTTCAGTTTAAAGGTAGGAGTAACTCACAGGTCAATAATATGTTACTTTACTGGAACATAAATTTCTAAATAGAAATAATTACCTCCATTTTCATATGTACTTATTAACATGTTAATATATACTACTCCAAGCAGTTCATATCCCATTTTCATTGCTATATTCCTAAATTCTTTCTCCATTTTTTTATCAAGATCTTCTCCATTTTCTTTTAACTTATCATCAATAACAGTATAAATACACTTTGGATAAGAAATTATTTCTCTCTCTGTTTCTTTATCATCTTCATTTATTTTTTTAACCACTATATATTTATGTCCTATTATTCCTTTATCATCGAAATTGATAACCCGCGTCAATGTTTTTAGGGTTGTAGCTTTCTTTAAGTTTTCTTCTCCTTCTTTTAAAAGATCATATTGTTCTAACATGTTTTCTAGTTGAAATTCACCTTTTACTTCTACTGGTTTCATTTCTCTAATGCTATATTTCCATAAATTCTCCTTAATTGTTTTATAATTATCCTTCACAGTTTTTATATTATTTAAAAGCATTTTCTTATACTCTATTTCTTCTTGTATTTTCTTTTCTTGTTTATCTAATAAAGACTCTATTTCCTCTAAATTACCATATTTTTTTAATTTCTGAATTTGTTTGATTTCAACATCTATCTCTCTATAGAAATTTACTGTTAATACATCATCTATATCAAATAGTGAATATCTTCTGTATCCATTTTCTTTATCTTGCACCGGTTTTACTAATCCCTTTTCCTCATAGAATTTTAATGTATCTCTTGATAATCCTAAAAACTTAGCAACTTGTCCAATTGTGTACACTCTCATTCCCCCAATATATTAATTATACCTGTTTATAATAGTATGTAGATATACTACTTCCAAATTTAATCTACCTCTGAAAGTGACTAACACTTATTGGCATTGCCACTAAAACTAGTAAATTCAAAATTCACATTTCACAATCCACAATTTCGGATATTTCTCAGCATTAATCTTCTAACCCTTCAACAATTAAAAATTGGCAATTGACTGGCTGTAGCGGAGAACAGTGTTCTCCATAAAGCCAAAATCATATTCATATAATTATAGTTGCAGAATTTAGTTGAATTAGATATATAAAAAACTGACAAAGAACGTTCACCCTACAAAAAAACTGTAATTGTATTGCTAGTAAAAAAATCAGTTAAAGAAATTAACTTCCACCCCTGGGGTATGTAACATATTAAAAAAGCATTACGAGAATTAAAATACATGAATAATCTAGCATATAAACTAAACTCTAAAATATACCCCTGGGGTGCAGTATAGTATGGCACAATAACTACATCATTAAAGAATATTTTAGTTATATTACTTATCTCCATTAATATTAATTAAAATTTTTGGTGTTGTTCCGAGCTATGCTGCACCTCAGGGGAAC
>NZ_DKLM01000027.1:5928-10127 GCF_002455975.1 Clostridium sp. UBA6640 | reverse complement strand
TATATTAAATTATTCAGATAATGAAATCAAATATATAATTTCAAAATTACTAAATAAAAATGTAGAAATAACACCTATAGGAAATCATGAGCTTAAAAGACATTTAGTTTATAGCGTGAGAAATGAAGATGAGATAATAGGAGTATTTAAGATTTATTATAAAAAGCATAGATGGAATAGAGAAGTTGCTTCATTAAAATTCCTTGATGGAAGTGGTATTAAGGCTCCTAAAATTTTAAATTTAGGTAAACTTGAAGATGGAACTGAGTGGCTTTTCATGGAGCATATGGAAGGGAGAATATTCGAAAATGTCAAAAACATCATCAGTGAAGATAACATAAGAGAAATATATGAAGAAATTGGAGAAGAACTAGGCAAAATACACAGTTTAAAGACCTTTGATTTCTTTGGAGATTGGGACGAAAATGGTAACAGTATAGAGAATATAAAAGATTTTTCTGTGGTCTTTAGAAAAAATGTTGATGCTACCCTTAAAGAATTGTTTGATCAACATTTAGAAGAAGAAAAGCTTCAAAGGGAATGTGCAGAAATTTTAAAAGGAATGCTTAACTTACTAGATAATGTTAAACTATCATATCTTCATAATGGTGATTTTGGAGAGAGAAATATTCTTGTTAAGAAAGTAAAGGATAAATGGAAACTTTCAGCGCTAATTGATTTTGAACAGTGCAGAGCTTATGACAAAGATTGTGAAATTATAGGTTGTTATTATACATTGATAGAT
Source organism: Clostridium sp. UBA6640 (assembly GCF_002455975.1). Taxonomy (GTDB): domain Bacteria; phylum Bacillota; class Clostridia; order Clostridiales; family Clostridiaceae; genus Clostridium_J. The sequence goes on along the minus strand of NZ_DKLM01000027.1, from coordinate 9,382 downwards.
GAGAACAAAACATTTGCAGAAGCTTTTAAGGTTGGGTATGAAAAATATATGAAATTTAGTGAAGATTTAGAGAAGAAAAAAGATCTATATGAGATTTATAGTGGATTAAGTATTTGCAGTTGGGCCAAAATACAAGCTCCTGAATATTATTTGGAAGGGATTAAAATACTTAAGAAATTTAGTTGTGATAAAGATTAAAAAGAAATATGTTTATAAAAATATAGTTTAAAAATATAAACCTAATTAGAAAAGCGGGAGATTTAAAATGAACATTAAAATTAGACAGTTAGAAAAAGAATTATTTATGGATACAGCAAAGATGATAACAGAACTTATGAACTATCATAGAAAATTGAATAATGCACCAAAGGAGTTTTGGCAAAAAGATGAAGAATCTATTGAAACTCTTAAAGAATGGCAAGGAGTAGGAACAGTATATAATGTGTTTAAAGATGAAACAGCGGTAGGATTTTTTTATATAAGATTTGGAGGACAAAATGTTGCATGGCTAGAGGATTTGTATATATCAGAAGAATTTAGAGGACAAGGTATAGGAAAAAAAGCTATGTCAGCTTTAGATGATCTTATGGAGGAGAAAAAAATAACCTCTATGTTTGTTAGTGTAATTCCAAGAAACATAGCTGCAATTAAGCTCTATAGAGATTGTGGCTTTGATCATTTGAATATGATAGAGCTTAGAAAAAATTATGATAAGAGATTAAATAAGGATGAAGATGTAGATATTTTAGGGTTTCAATTTAAAAAATATTAGAAAAGGGTGAAAAAAGTGGGGAATAAGAAATTAAACTTTTATTTTTTCGGTGATATCGGTACTTATGATAAATTTAATCCAGCATATGCATGTAATAAAGAATATGCACCAGAAATACTATATATTATTGCAAGTCATAAGCCATTTTCAATATGTAAATTTGAGATAATGAAAAAATTTAATATTGAAGAAAATAAATTTGATGATGTAATTAGCAGCCTTAAATTAATAAATGCTATAGATGAAAATGAAAATGGGTATAAAATAAATTTTCCAACATTTTTAGAAAAGGATATAGTTAATATGGACAAGCACTTAAATAATATAGGTGAAGTAGTTGGAGATAAAATAATATCTTTGAAGAATGTAATTTATGAAAAGTTATCATGCTTAACAAATTATAAGGCTTTTACTAATGAAAGGCTATTATATCATATCATCTGTGATAAAATTTTTGATGGAACTGTCTTTGATTTTTTTGAGGCTAAAAAAGTTTTTTGTACATCAAAACTTCAAAAGGATAATAGAAATTATATTATAGTGGCTTATGAAGATAGTAGTATAGTAGATAAATACAGTAATAAACTTTTATGCAGCAGCAATAATTATAGAGCAGGTGATTTCATTTTTAATAGTTTTGGTGATTCAAATGGATCAAGGAAAGATGTATATAGATTTTTTAGATTAGCTCAAAAAGGTCTTGAAAATACATCACCTTTTTATGACTTAAATTTATCATATGTAAAGGTTATAGATGATATTAATAAAGATATTGCAAAAAGATGTGGAGAGTTGATTTATGATGCATACAATAACTCTATTAATTATAATCAACTCACAAATGAAGATAAAAACTTATTGCACTTTCTTAACGAAATTAACTATATAACTATAAATGATGAAAGCAAAAGTATATCTGTAAATATACCTATATTTAAATCTAATGATAAAGTTATAATCAATGAAATATCAGACATTGTTCTTTCAAATATTTTTCCAATAGTAAAGGAGACTTTTGAAAACTTTGAGAGAAATGCTCCAGATTTAACTGGAGTAATACACAAAGTAGATATAAAAGAAATAGCTAATGAACTATGGCATCAAATTTTTGGAGCGGCTAATGAATATCTAGTAAAAGAATCCTTTGTTCATAAGCCGGAAGATATAGATGGAGAAGGAAGATATCTAAGAAGTTTATATGTAGACAAATAAGGGGACGGTTCATTAATTTATTGAATTTAATAAAAATAATATTATAGTTCAAGAGATGTTAGATTACCTTGATAATGTCTATAAGGTGGTATAGATTTTATCGTGGAAGCATCTATTAATAGCTTATAATAAATGATTAATAGTATTACATTGCATAAGTTATAGGGGGGATTTAATTATGTATTTAGTAAGTGCCTGTTTAGCTGGAGTGGACTGTAGATATAATGGAAGTAATAGTGAAAATAAATTTATATTACAACTAGTTAAAGAAGGAAAAGCTATAGCCTTATGTCCAGAACAGCTAGCTGGATTACCAACACCAAGACCATGTTGTGAAATTATTATAGATGAAAGTGGTAATAAGAAAGTAGTTGGGAAAGATGGACAAGATTTTACTAAAGAATTTATTGAAGGCGCAGAAAAGACTTTAGCTATTGCAAATATTATAGGAATTAAGAAAGCAATATTACAGTCTAAAAGCCCTTCTTGCGGATGTGGATTTATATATGATGGAAACTTTTCAGGTAAATTAATAAAAGGAAATGGATTAACTACAGAGATATTAATTAATAATGGAATTAAAGTATATACAGAAAATGATTTAAATAGATTGTAGTTATATTAATATTTAAAAAGGGGGATAAGAATGAATAATATTATAAAGGATATTGAGATTAAACATAATGCACCATCTATAGAAGGATATTTAAATCTTAGAAAAGTATCAGGGCTAGGTGAAAAAACTGTAGAAGCTGCAGAAAAAGGATTAAAAAATTCGCTATATTCTGTAACCATATATAATGAAGGTTCACTTATTGGAATGGGAAGAGTAATTGGCGATGGAGGGTGCTTTTTTCAAGTTGTGGATATAGCAGTTACCCCTAATTTTCAAGGTAATGGACTTGGAAAAATTATAATGAGTGAAATAATGAATTACTTAGATACATCAGTACCTAAAGGTGGGTATGTAAGCCTTATTGCTGATGACCCTGCAAATAAATTATATGAACAATTTGGATTCAAATATACATATCCACAGTCATATGGTATGCATATATACTATTAAAAAATACTTAAAATGAATTTTTACTATTAATTTTTTTGTGTGGAATAAAAACATAGGACGAATTACAAGAAAAGATAGAAGAGATTTTTCTATTATTGAAGGAAAATTTATATTTATATAGAAATTATAATTTAAGAATAGTTATTTTATAGTAACTATTCTTGAATGTTTTATGGTTATCTGTTAGGGTATATATAAGAATAGAGATTCACTAATATTATGATTAAAGGCTAGCTATAGTATTTTTTGTAGTTATTAGTAGGCATAATTTAAATTTAAGGGAGGATTATCATGGGGGTTTTTGCAAATGAAGTAAACTTTGATAGTTTAATAACTAATTTAGGAAGTTGTTGTTTAAGGAAAGATAGTTGTACAAGTTGTACTAAAGAAAAATGTTTAATAGG
>NZ_DKLM01000027.1:0-5913 GCF_002455975.1 Clostridium sp. UBA6640 | reverse complement strand
CAGAAGAAAGCGTTAAAAAGTGCTTAAGAAATAATGTTACTTATGTTGAAAATGGATATGAGAATATTCCATTAGCTGATACCAAAGTATATGATCATGATAATTTAATTATTGCCATAGCTGATATTCTTAAGCAGTGTAAAAGCTGTAGAGAAAATCATTATGATAATTGTATAATAAATGTTATAAGAAGTTGCTATGAAGTAGCTCTTATTGGAGAAGCCCAAAAATATAAAGGAAGTACATTAATTTATTTAAGTGATATAAAATATCTTAATGAAGACATAGGAAATAAAATACTTGATAAATATAATTTAACTAAATCATATAAATAACTAATAAGCATATTCAAAGATAACTAGCTAGTATACTAGTGTATTTTTCATCATACTGCGATATTTTAAATTATTATTGATATATATCTTTCTGTTTGATGCGAAATATACTTTGTATATTTGACTAGTTATTTTCTTTCATATATTTCATAAGATTCTTTTATATATCTTCTACCAAAGAGTGAAATATCTTCTAAAGGCTCCGCAGATTCTACTTATGTTTCATAATTTAAATAACCAATATTCTTAAGTAACTCCTCTAATTCACCTAGTAACTTATTAACCATTTTTTCCTCCAACATCTCATTGTATTTTTATATTGTTTGTATTATAGTCTATTCTTTATAAAAACTATTTCTCCTTTATTTGCGCTTTTTAAAGAAGTCTCTAAAAGAAAGTATATACTTAGTGAAATAATTATAAAATTTGAAGAAATAATAGATAAAGGCAACCAATAATTCTAAAATATGGTAGAATTATTAGTGAATAATCAGAATATGAACTTCTATTTCAATAGATAAAATAGAAGTTTAAATTGTGAGGTGCAATATATATCCAAGAGTTGATTTAGAAAAGGTACTTGTAGATATATGTAAAGATGTATTAAACATTGATAGAATTGGTGAAGATGAGGATTCTTCCAACTAGAAGGCATTCTTTAAAGAGTATGTTGACTATAGATTAAGTAGAGAAAAATGAAAAAGTATATATTCGTAAAAGATATATTTAATAATGTAGTAATAAGGGAAATGAATTGCATTATTGAATTAAGTTGGGGTTACATCAAACTAGTGGACAGGCCGTTGGAAGGTAAGCAGATTAAATTAAAACTCTTTAATTAAAGATGTTTTCAAATTTAAATAATTACTTAGCTAAAGAACTGTTCTAGATATAGTATAAAATGATGATAAAGGGGAGATTAGGGTGAAAAAATTAAATCCTATATTTAAACTAGGAATAATAGCTATGCTTTTAACTTATTTTGCTACCTGTTTTAATGCTTATGGTAAAGAATATAACTTAGAAGATACAGAAAAGTTTATAAACAAATTAAATAATGAAATGCCTAAATTGATGAATAAATATAATATTCCAGGAGCTTCAATTGGAATAGTAGAAGAAGGAAAAATTCAAGGAATTTATAATTATGGCATGGCAAAAAAGAAAGATAAGGTGACGGTAGATGATAACACAGTATTTCAAGTTGCATCTATTTCGAAAAGTATAACATCTTGGGGAATAATGAAGCTAGTTGAAGAGGGTAAAATTGACTTAGATGTGCCAGTTGATAAATATCTTACAAGATGGAAGCTACCAGAATCTAAATATAATACTGATAAAATTACAGTTAGAACATTGTTAAGTCATACTTCAGGTCTATCTGGTGTTAATTATGCAGGTTATTCTCCAAAAGAAAAGCTACCTACAATTGAGGAATCACTTTCAGGAGAAAGTTATAGTAAGAATAAAGTAAAGATTATAAAAGAAGCAGGAGAACAGTTTAAATATTCTGGTGGTGGATATACTATTCTTCAATTGATATTCGAAGAAGTTACAGGAATGACTTTTGAAGATTATATGAAAAAAGAGATAATTGATAAATTAACATTAAATAATAGCTCTTTTGTGCTAGATAAAAGTATAGAAGAGAATCTTTCAAGCAGCTATAGTGTTTTAGGCAATGAGATTCCTGGATATATGTATACGGAAAAAGCTGCAGCAGGTTTATTTACAACTACAACTGATTTATGTAAGTTTATGATTGCAAATTTAGAAGGATACAATGAGAGTACTAAGTCTAGAACCCTAATAAGTAAAGAAAATATTCATTTAATACACACTCCAGTAAAAAGCAATTATGGACTAGGATATGTAACAAAAGAATTGGAAAATGGATATAAGACTATAGGACATGGTGGTTCAAATAGAGGATGGCGTTCTAATTTTACAATGATACCAGAGAAAAATAGTGGAATTGTAATTCTAACTAATAGTGATAATGGAACTAATTTGCTTATAGATGTAATGAGTTATTGGGAAAAATATAGTATGGGGGAATCTATTGAAAACTATAAGCCTGAAAATGGTCTTGTAAAAATTATTAATTATGTATCTATCGGACTATTTTTCATATTGGCATTATACATGTTATCCATAATAGTTAAGATAAGAAAAGGTAAAAGAGTATTTATTTCAAAAATTCAATATAAATCTGTTTTAAGTAAGGTTATAAGGATTATAATTCCCGTATTAATTGGAATAGCCTGGTGGGTAATTTTTTATGGACAAGTAATAATTAAGCGGGCTATAGCGCCAATGTTACCATATGAATGTAAGTGGATTACGTGGGCAGTGGCAACTTGGTGTATACTATTTGCTATATCTGGAATATTTCCAAAAGAAAAACCTCACCATAAAATATATAAAAACTACAAGTATAACTAAACTGATGATAACTATATCTTAAGATATTTGGAGGGGATAAATTTGAAGGAGTTTGAGAATAAGCTAAAAGTATACTTATTAAAAAATAATATAGATGGAGAACAGTATATTTTTGAAGATACTTGTCATTCTGTTGAAGAAGCGGCTACAGCAGCTAATGCATCTCCAGAGGATTTTGTAAAAAATATATGTATGATTGATAATAGCGGAAAGCTTATTGTAGCTATAGTTAAGGGTGAGCATAGAGCAAGCACATCAAGGGTAGCAAAAGCATTAAATATTGAAGTTCCAAGAACTGCAATGCCAGAAGAAATACTTGAAAGTACTGGATACCCTTGTGGAGGAGTACCTTCATTTGGGTATGAAGCAATATTTTTAATTGATCCTAAAGTTATGGAAAGAGAATTTGTTTATACAGGTGGAGGATCACCTTATTCTTTAACAAAGATTTCAACTAAATTGCTACAACAAATAAATAATGGCCAAATTGTTAGGGTGAGAAAATAGATTATTATTGAAGACATAAAATAAACTATAAGATTAAGGGGGAGAGATGAAGTGTTTGTAGATGCAAGAATAGAAACTAACAGATTGCTTGTAAGACCTTATTCTTTAGAAGATGCTGAAAGAATTTTTTACATTGTAGGAGAGGCGAATTTTTATAAATATATTCCTGAAGATGTACCATCGCTAGATGAGGTAAAGGATATTATTAAATGGTCCATGGATTGTTGTAAAAAGAATACGCAGGATAAGATATATAAATTTAATTTAGCTATAATTCACAAGGACGATAATAAAGTTATTGGGTATTGCGGGCTAGGTCCTGATGACTTAAATCTACAAGAAGTTGAACTTTATTATGGATTGTCTAATGAATATAGAAGCCAAGGACTAGCATCAGAAGCTGTCTATGCACTTATTGAGTATGGCTTTAAAGTTATTAAGCTGAAAAAAATTATTGGACTGGTAGACTCCGAAAATACACATTCAATTAAATTGGTTGAAAAATTAGGAATGAAATATCATTTTAAGATTAAGGATTTACCTGAAAATTTATCTTATTTTGAAAATCTTTGTTATTATTCAATACTGAGGGAAGAATTTATTAAATAAATTCTTTTACATACTATATTGTAAAGTAAAAACAATTATATTGTATTAGTTGCTAAATATTTTTATATTAAATATAAAAAATAGAATAGACAAAAAGCATTGTAAGACTTTGATAAACATAGAAATCTTGCAATGCTTTTTATTTTATATTCATTTAAAGTGAAAATAAAATTTAATTTAAAGTATTAACCAATTCCTCCGTATATTGCTCCTAAAACAACAACTATTATTGATACAAATACAAAAATATATTTAGCTAAAGGTATAAACCAATTACCTAAAGGTCTTTTTGCTCCAATATTAATTTCCTTTAAAGCCTTATCTGCTCCATATATCCAAAAGAAAGCTATGGCTGAAATTACTGTACCAAAAGGAGATACATAAATAGTAATTATATCAGAGAAATTATTAAATAGTTCCATATTGAAAGCTAGTGGTATAGCAGCTAAAAATGAAATTACTCCAATAAATAGTACGCTTTTTCTTCTACTCCATTTTGTTTTATACATAAAGGCTTCTGAAGTTGCTTCCATCATATTTATAGTTGAAGATACAGCTGCAAATACAATACTACCAAAGAAAATAGCTCCAAATAAATGTCCACCAGGCATTGATTTAAAGATAGTTGGAACTGTTATAAATAATAAAGTAGGACCTGACGCTGGATCTAGTCCAAAAGCAAAAGCTGCTGGAATTATTATAAAAGCTGCTAGCATGGCTGATAAACTATCATAAAAAGCTGTATTTATTGCAGAAGAAGGTATATCAACATCCTTCTTTATGTAGCTACCATATACCACCATACCAGCTCCATTTAAAGATACAGTAAAGAATGCCTGACCAAGAGCCATAACCCAAGTGGTAGGATTTAATAAATAAGACCATTTAGGAATTAATAAGTATCGTATTCCTTCTGATGCTCCAGGAAGGGTTACAGACCTAATAAGTAATATTATAAATATAATAAATAGTGCAGGCATCATAACTTTATTTGCTTTTTCAATTCCTTTGCTGACTCCATAGGCTACAATAATAGTTGTTATCAACAAGGCTAAAGCAAGCCAGAAAATAGTTTCATTGGTTCCTAAAAAACCATCTAAGTAATTTAGGACATCTATATTTTTAAAATTGCTAGTTGTGCTTATTGAAAAATATTTTAAAACCCATCCAACTACTACATTATAAAATAAGAATATTCCCCAAACACCTAAAGTGGGTATTAGAGATATGATAGATGAACCGAATATATTCTTTTCATCTAAGATTTCTTTTATACTACCTAAGGAACCTTTTCCTTTTGCTCTCCCTAAAGCGAATTCTCCCATAAGTCCTGTAGTTCCTAATATAAATACAAATATAAAATATGGTATAAGAAAGGCGGCTCCTCCATACTGACCTAGTCTCCAAGAGAACATCCATATGTTTCCAAGCCCTACCGCTGAACCTATACAGGAAAGTATAAATCCAAATTTACTTGAAAAATTATCTCTTTCTTTCATTTTAACTCCTCCTTATTAATTTCTTATATAAAAAAACCACATAGACATTCTATCTACGTAGTTTAAATTCTTAACAAAATAAACCACGCATAGCTCTACGTGGTTTTAGTGTACAACTATATAACCATCATAGACGCAAATCGTATTTAAAAAATACTTTACTAGTTTGCATCTATGAATTTTTTTCATTTCAGCAAACCCTATCTATAATAGCTATAATAATATTCATTTTTATTTAATATTTTTATAGTAATCATAATAAGTTGCTCCTCATACGAATATTTTAATAGAGTATACTATAAATGTCTAAATAATTCAAGAAGAAATTTTTGGTTAATTAATATTTTTTTATATAACTTATGATTAAGGGGTTCCTTAATGAAAATTTAACTTATGTATGATTTTAATCTTCATAATAAAAAATCTTTTCTATGAATGAAAAATGAAGAATGAAAGATAAAGAATTATGGTTAAAACTTCACAGTTAAGACCTTTAAAGTTTTTTGAGAATAAATTTT
>NZ_DKLM01000028.1 GCF_002455975.1 Clostridium sp. UBA6640 | reverse complement strand
AGGAGCAACAGGAGCAACAGGAGCAACCGGAGTACCAGGTCCAACAGCAATAGCAATTTTATCAAGCAATATGGCTCAAACAGTTGCGAATAATGCACCAGTTAACTTTAATCTACGCAGTAGTACAGGAATAATTACTGACGCAACTTCTGTTACTATTGTAACTCCAGGTATTTATTATATAACTTGGCATGTAGCTTTAGGAAATGATAACACAGGAAGTGCTCAATTTGCTATTACACGTAATAATGCTAATGCGCAAGCTATGGCAACTAATCAGTTTAATGATCAATTGAGTGGTAGTGTAGTATTAAGCCTTAACCAATTTGATGTAATAAGATTAATAAACACATCTGGAGTTAGCAAATTCCTTTCAGTAATAGTTGGGGGCGCTAATGGAATAAGTGCTAGATTGACTATAGCAAGAATCTTATAAGAAAATTAAATATATTAAAATTTTAATATAAGACCATAATAAATCTCCCATCTGTAAAAGATGGGAGATATTTTTAACCTTATAAAGATAATTAGCTAAAATCTTATATAAATTAATAGTAATTATTCAATATTTTTATATGTGTATAAACTAGTTTCCACAATTTCCAATTCTTTAACATCACTTTTCCTAACAAAGCCTTTTATGTTTTTATTTTGTGATTGAATAATTACTTTAACTTCATACCAGATTATATTGTAAACTTCACAACAATCTATAATTTGAACTTTAACTCCTTGAGAAAGATCTCTCACTATAGCTGAATTAAGAAGTGGAGCAATATATAATAAAGTGCTATTTTTTATTTCTCCATGGTAAGAATATACTGGTAAATAGGATATAATTAAATTTTCTAACGGAGTATTAAGTGTTTTAAGTTTAGATAACAGTTCACTATTTCGTCTTGACAATACTCTAAGTTGAGTATATTGTTTATTATATTTTAAAGAAAGAAAAAAAGCATATCCACAAGCTATACAAGCTATTAAAAAAAAAGTGTACATAAAAAAAGTCTTCATATATCCCCCTAAGTAAAATAAATACTATTGTTATAAGTTTATTCAGAAGATATAAAAACTTGACTAATAATTTAATTTTATAAATTATACCTTATTAAAATTTATTTCAATAAGACTTAAAATTCATAGATAAATATAAAAATATTTAGAGGATAAACCTTTTTCACAGTTTGAAGAAACCTTATAGTAAATTAAAAAGCCGTAACTTTTTATTACGGCTTTTTAATTTATTTCTTTAAGTAATTCATCATATTCTTTTATAAATTTATCTGCAATTTTTATCATTTCTTCATGTTGATGAATTGCATGGTCATCATAGACACCAACTACTTTCATGTTGGCTAATTTAGCACCTTTTACTGCAGGAAGTATATCTTCAAAGACTATACAATTTTTAGGGTCGATTCCAAGTCTTTCTGCTGTTAATAGATAAACATCAGGACAATCTTTTCCTCGTGTTACTTCATCAGTAGTAGTAATAACATCAAAATAGTTATAAATGCCATTTGATTTTAAGCAAGCTTCTAATAATAATCTATTATTACTTGTTGCTAATGCTATTTTTATATTCATAGATTTTAGTAGTTCTAAAAATCTTTTAACACCGGGCTTTAATTTAACATTCGTGCAATATTCTTTATAAGCTAGCTCATTCCAATGATCTTTTATTTCTTCTATGGTATATGGAAGATTAAAGGCTTTTTTAAAGTAAGCAGCTACTTCATCATAGCTAAGATGGGCTATATCTGACTTTAAAGTTGGTGGTAAGGACAAATTATTACTATTTAAGTAGTCAATGTCAATATTTTCCCAAACCCACATAGAATCAACTATTGTTCCATCCATGTCAAATATTGCAGCTTTTATATCCTTAAGCATATCATCACCTCTTAGGGTAGTATATCAAAGTTTGATCATAACTAAAAGGTAATTTTATAAATATAAAATTTAATTTAAACTACTAAATATATAATTTAATAAAAATCCCTATGAAATATATTGGTTTTGTCATGGTTTAGGAAATCATTTAAATTATTTATATTAATTTTTTCTAAGATCATATTCATTGTTTCACTATCTACAGGTAATTTAATTTCTGAGCTATTTGCAAATTCATTAACTTTAATTTTACCGAGCTCTCTATCAAGTATGACTTTAGGCCCTCCAACACATCCACCTATACATCCCATACCTTCTATAAAATTTCCTGCAATTTCTCCATTCATAGCACTATTTAATAATTCTTTACATTCTTTAACTCCATTAGCTTGAACTGCTATTAAATTTTTAAATTTTTTAGGGAATAACCTTTCTATACATTCGGTTATAGCTATAGATACTCCACCAGTTCTAGCATATAATCTTCCGACGCGAGAAGTATATTCAATTGAAGGCGTTTCAGGTAGCTCTTCAGGTTTAATATTAAAGACATCAAATATTTCTTGCATTTCAGAGAAGGTTAATACGAAGTCTATGTCGCCTAATAAGTCTTTTTCCTTAGCTTCTGCCTTTTTGGCAACACAAGGGCCTATAAAAACTACTTTCGCATTAGGATTTAAAACTTTTATAATCCTGCCAGCAGCAATCATAGGTGATATAGAAGGAGAAACATGTTTTACTAGATCTTCATATACTCTTTTAAGCATAGCAACCCACATAGGACAACAGCAGGAAGTTATCATAAAATCATCTTTAGTCTTAACCTTTGCATCAAATTCTACCGCTTCTTTCAGTGTCAACATATCAGCAAAAAATGCTACTTCTACCATATCTGTAAAGCCCATTTTCATAAAAGAAGTTCTAAGTTGATTTATATTAGCATTGTTAAATTGGTTGGTAATGGCAGGTGCAACTGCCGCAATTACTATGCTATTATTGTTTAAAAGATTTGCTAAAGGTAAAAATTCAACTCTATCTAATATACTTCCTGTAGGACAACCTTCAACACAGAATCCACAATCAGTACATTTTTTATTATCTATATAAGTAGTCTTGGATTTTTTGTCTACTAAAATAGCATCAAAAGGGCATGATCTTTGGCAGTAAGTTTTTCCATCTTTATCTGCACAATCCATTCTGCATTTTTTTACTTTATCTACAACTTTATGATCAGGGGTGTATTTAAGTATTGCGTTTTTAATATTACCTATATAATTATCACTAAAAGGAATTTCTACGCCACAGAGACTAGAAATTATTGCTGCAATATGTTCTTTTTCAGTATCGCTATTATTTAATAACTCAGTAACTTTTTCTTCAAAGCTGCCTTCTGAATATGATTCTATAAGTTCTTTAAATAAATCACTATATTTCGCTTTCAAATAATTCACTTCCTAAAATAAATAATATTTAGTAAATATTTTCCCACATAAGGAAGATATTTATACGATTATATAAGGGAACATACAAATGAGAAAAACAGTAAAATGTAAAAATATTTAGGTTTAATTTCGAATTATATTTAAAATTGAACCTAAATATTTATAAACTTAATCATTAAAGTGTTTTATATATTACTTATTCTTTTCTTTAATTGAACTAAAGATTTTTTTAACCTATAATAAAGTTACATAAATTATCTAAGGATGTTAAACTAAGAGAGGTAATGTATATGGGAGATAAAGGCTTTTTACTAAAAAAATCAAACGATATTTTTAGAGATGTGCTATTAACAAGAAAAGAAAGAAAAATTTCTGATAATGATAATAATGAATATATATATGGATATAGATATATTGGTTTAAATAATGAGAGTGAATATTATAGTGAAATTATTAAGTTAAACAATAATCTTTCAAAATTAGGAAATATATATATACATTTTGTGGATAAAATCAATATCCCATATGATTTAGACAGAATAAATAAGATAAAAGATTGCATAAATAATGCTTACTTAAATGGCTTTTCTGTAGATAATATTGTAGAAGCTCTGTACCAAGAAGGTATGCTTAAAATCAATAATTTCATAAATAAAGATCTAAAAGAGGCTTTAATAAAGTTAATTAACTTATATGTGAAAAATGAAGGCAAGGCTAATTCAAGCTTGATAGTTAGTTTTATAAGCAAAATTATTTTTTGGCTTTATGAGTATATACCAAAGAGTTTCAGTTATGATATAAAAGGCCATAATCCTAAAGCTGTATATTATGGAAGCATAAAGAAACATGAAGCATATTTTTTAATATTACTCTCTTTAATTGGATATGATGTTTTATATATTAATAGTGATAATGATGATGTATTTTCTTCAATAGATTATCATAATGAATTTATATTAGCTATCAATAATAAAAACAGAGTTGAATTAAAGGAAATTATATTAGAATATGGAACTGATGTAAGTAGCGATTTATGTGATGAAGGGAAATCGCAAAAGATATTACTAGCGAAAAGTAAAGATATATTTAAAGATATTTTTACTACTTTAAAAGTAAGAGAGGGTTACGTGCAGAATCAAGTTTATCCAATATATTTTGAAAGATATATTGGTATAGAAAATGAAAATAGTAACATGTATTACAATAATCTATACAAATTAGATAAAAAATTAAACGAGGGAAAATACAATTATTTAAAATTTGAAAATAAAATTACAGTACCCTCTAATGAAGAAGCAGCTAAATATATTGGAAAGATTAAGGAAAAGATAAGTTTACTAGACATAAAAGATAAGAATAAAGTTATTACAGAAATAATATCTCTTAATATTTTACCTAGGAGCAATAAAGAAGAAGTTAATTTAATGATAAAAACTGGTTTTATAGAGATATTATATCTATATCTTAATGTGGAAGAAAGCTTAAATATATCTAAACTTCAAAACTTTGTAATGAAGCTTATATGTTGGATTAATAGATATTCTGTTATTTTACATAACAGTTTTAATGAAGAGCATAATGGAAAAATTATATATTATGGAGAAATAAAAGCTCATGAAATATATTTCTTAATATATGCATCTTTTGTAGGCTGTGATATTGTTTATATCAGTCCTAGAGAGGAAGATGATTTACTTTATGATGTTTTGGACAAGCAGGGAAAATATACTTTTTTAACTAAGCTAGGTAGCTTTGCTCCAATCGAAAGTTTTCCAGTAATAGAAAGAGCCATAGTAAAGGAAACAGTAGCATATAAGGCTTCTAAGGAACTTGAGGAGCTATTAGGAACGGATGTTGGTTACTATAAGCCAAGACAATTAAACGAAAGTTCGACAAAATCAGTTTTATTGAAGACTACTTATGATGAAATGAAAATATTGTGGAAAGAAACTGGTAAGATAAGACCTCATTTTAAAGTGGAAAATAATATAGTTTATATACCTAATATATTTGCTAAAATAAATGGGACGCATGAAGATTTAGATGAATATTGGAGAGATTTTAAAGAATTGTCTTCCAATAGTAATACTTTAACAATAAATACTGTGCCTTTTACAGAAATGAAATATTCAAGGCAAGATAAATACTCAATTGCTTATTTTTTAGATAGAGATGGATTATTAGATTTTAATAAAGTACAAAATAGTGATTTATATAGATTTAAATATTTAAGCGATAAACTACAAAATTTAATTTTGTCTAAAATAAATGAATTAATATTGTTGAATCCTTTTAATAAAGAGATGGAGAAGGAATTCAAATTAAATATAATAATGACTGTTCTCAATATTAGCGACGATATTCTAAAATTAATAGAAACCTTTGACTATACATCATATATTCCTAAGGTGGTAATATATGATAATACTAAGGATTTTTTAAGTGAAGAAGATATTATAACTTTAGCATATTTAAACATTGTAGGGATGGATATAGCAGTATTCACACCTACTAATTATAAAAATATAGAAATATTATTAAAAGAAAATATTTTTAAAAGTCATAACTTACCTTCTGTTAGACTTAATTTAACTATGCCTAATTTGGAGAAAAAGAGGGATTCCTTTATTAGTAAGTTATTTCGATTTTAAAGGATGAAAAGCATATAGGGAGGGAATATAAATATGAAACTAAATGGAAATGCAGCTTCAGAAAACACTGATATAATTGAAGTTAAAGAGTTTAATTTACAAAAGCAGAAAGAAGAAATAGCAAAAAAAGTTGAAAATTCACCAGAGATAAACAATATACTTGCTCAAATAGATACAGATAATATGCAAACAGTAGTGAGATTTGGAAATGAAACAGTGGAAAGTATATCTAAATTTTCAGATAGGATACTTAACAATATGGAAATGGCTAAGATAGAAGACACTGGAACATTATTAAATAATTTGAATAAAATAATGGAGAAGTTTGATATAAAAGATTTTGACGAAAAGAAAGTTGGATTTTTTGAAAAAGTATTTAATAAAACTAAGAACTCTATAGAGCAATTATTTAAAAAATATCATACTATGGGTGATGAAGTAGAGAAGGTATACATATCCTTAAAAGAATATGAAAATGAAATAAATGGCTTAAACATAAACCTTAATGAGATGTTTGAAGAAAATCTTAAGCATTATGAAAAATTAGAACAGTATATACATGCTGGAGAATTTGCAGTTGAAGAGCTTAGTACTAACATAATACCAGAGTTAGAGAGAAAAGCTGAACTAGGTGGAAATGTAGAGAAGATGGAACTAAGTAACATAATGCAAGTTAGAGAGATGATGGAACAAAGAGTTCATGATTTAAAACTTGCAGAGAATATTGCATTGCAAACAATGCCTTCTATAAAAATGTTACAGTACAACAACTATAACCTTATTAGAAAAATAAACTCAGCCTTCATCATAACATTACCAATATTTAAGCAATGTCTTATTCAATCAATAATGTTAAAAAGGCAAGATGTACAAGCTAAAGCATTAACAGCATTAGATGAAAAGACAAATGAACTACTTATGAGAAATGCAGAAAATTTAGCAAATCAATCTAAGGTGACTGCTAGATTAGCAAGTGGTAGCTTTGTTGATGTACAAACTCTTGAAAAAACATGGCATACTATTGTAAATGGAATAACTGAAACTAAACAAATACAAGATGAAATAAGAGAAAAAAGAGCTATAGATAACAAAAAATTAGATGAACTAAAAAAAGAATTTAACGCAAAACAATTAACTTAAAAAAATAAAAAGGTTGTGAAAAGTAGAAGGAATGTCTACTTTTCACAACCTTTTGTTTTAAATATGATCTAGTAAAATATACATACTAAATTTAGAATAAAAAAAGAGAGTTGCCTATGCAACTCTCTTGGTCGGGGTGACAGGGATTGAACCTGCGACCTCATGGTCCCAAACCACGCGCGCTCCCATCTGCGCCACACCCCGCCGACAAAAATTATTATATTACATACTTGAATGGTTGTCAACAACTTTTAAATAAAAATTTCATAAAGAGTATAAATCTTATATTTTTATAATTTTATATGATAAATATCAATTTAAACTTTTAATAGATACTATAGAAAACGTGTAATAAGTGGTATTATTTAGTTAACAATATGAATAGATATAAAAGATTTCGAGGTGAAACTTATGAGAGATATAAAAGACCTTGTAGATATTCAAAGGAAATATTTCTATACCGGAGAAACTTTAAGTATAGATTTTAGATTTAAACAATTGGCTCTCTTAAAAGATATAATAACTAAAAATGAAGAAAAGATATTAGAAGCACTAAATAAGGATTTAAATAAGGCAAATTTTGAAGGATACGCAACAGAACTAGGCATAGTATTAGAAGAAATCAATTATACAATAAAAAATTTAAAAAAATGGTCACAACCTACAAAAGTTAGATCACAAATAGCCCACTTTCCTGCAAGTTGTTTTTTGTGTCCTGAGCCATATGGAGTAACACTTGTTATTTCTCCATGGAATTATCCTTTTCAATTATCCATAGCACCTATGATAGGGGCTATAGCAGGAGGAAATACAGTAATATTAAAACCATCTAATAAAAGTGTTCATGTATCTAAAATATTAACAGAACTAATAGAGCAGAACTTTAAAGAAGAATATATAGCAGTAGTAAATGGTGGTAGAGATGAAAATACAGAACTTCTAAATCAAAAATTTGATTATATTTTTTTTACAGGAAGTGTACCTGTAGGACGTATAGTAATGGAGGCAGCAGCAAAGAACCTAACCCCTACAACTTTGGAGCTAGGTGGGAAAAGTCCTTGTATAGTAGATTATGATGTGGACATAAAAGTAACAGCTAGAAGAATAGTTTGGGGAAAATTTTTAAATGCAGGCCAAACCTGTGTAGCACCAGACTATATATATGTTCATAAAGATGTAAAGGATGCATTAATTGATTCTATGATCTACTATATTAAAAAATTTTATGGAGAAAATCCTAAAGAGTCAAATGATTATCCAAGAATTATAGATACTGGACAATTTGACAGGTTAATAGGATATTTAGATGAGGGAAACATTGAAATTGGCGGAATATTTGAGAGGGAAGAATTATATATATCTCCTACAATATTAAGTAATATTACTTTTGATAATAGCATTATGAAGGACGAAATTTTTGGACCTATAATGCCTATATTGGAATTTAATAGTTTAGATGAAGCAATAGATATGGTTAATAGACGTCCTAAGCCATTGGCACTATATTTCTTTTCAAAAAATGAAAAGAGTATCGAAAAGGTATTAACTTATACTTCATCTGGTGGAGTTTGTATAAATGAAACTATAATGCATGTAGCATCACTATATCTTCCTTTTGGAGGAGTAGGAGATAGTGGAATGGGAAAATATCATGGAAGAGCTAGCTTTGATACTTTTACTCATCATAAGTCAGTGGTTAAAAAAGGATTTTCAATTGATGTACCTTTAAGATACCCACCATATAATGATAAGATTAAATATATAAAGAAGATATTTAAATAATTAGGAATTTATAAATAATGGACGGATTAGCTTTATCAAAATAATTTATTTAATGAATATTGTAGGTGTGAACTTTATCAATTCAAAATTAATGATTCGCAATGCACGATTTTGGACATTTCTCAGTTAACGCTGAGAAATTTTAAATTAATTCTGTAGCGGCGAACAGTGTTCGCCATAATAACTAGCAATTATATTGCTAAAAATAATTTCAACTACAATTGTGCATTGTGAATTAAATTTTAATAAGCATTAATTCTAAAATCAATATATTTACAACATGAGGTGATATAAATGAGATGTTTTAATAATTACAACTTAAATATAGCTAGTGATTTTGAAATGAAAATTTTTAGAGAAGATGAAAATGATATAGATTTACTTATTTTATTGGATAATAGAACTTTAAATTTAAATATAGATAGTAGCTACATAAGGTCAAGAATACAGTTTACAGGGGTGCAGGGCGTACTTATAAGGGCATGTAAGGATAATAATAATATTGCCACTATACATTTGCTAAAAGATAGAGGAATACATTCAACAATTTGTAATTTTGAGGTTGATTATAGTGATTTAATTATAGAAATTAACTCCATGGAATTTTATGTTGAAATGAATTTAAATGATTTAAAGAAATAATTAGATCATGATAGAGAAAATTAAAGATTAAAAAATTAGTTTAAGCATCATAACTTAAACCAATTGAATTTTTTATATAAAAAAAGGGCAAGAGCCCTTTAAATTTCATTTAGTTCTATTTCTTTTTTAGCTATTATTGAGGCTTTTCCACCAACTTTAATAACTATTTTTTCAAAAGACTTTTCGCCTTTAACTATTATCTCACTAGGATTATCCATGTAGTATCCTTGTTCGCAATAAATAGTTGTGCTTTCGTCTTTATTAACTTTTATAATTTCATTCTTTATAAGATAAGCTCCTAACGCTCCATTAGAAGTGCCTGTTGCACTTTCTTCATCAATTCCTGCTGCAGGACCAAAGTTCCTTGTAGAAACATTAGAAGTATCATTTTCTGTTTCTAAAGTAAAAGCATGAACTCCAATCACACCTAAAGAATTACTATAGTCTGCTAATTTTTTAAAGTCAGGATTGATTGATTTTAATACTTTAAGGTTTTTAACAGGAAGCATTATATCTGCAAGTCCAGTAGATACTGCTTGAGGCTTTATCTTAAAAGATTCTATAAAAATATCTTCACTTGAAATACCTAGAATATTACAAAGTTCACTACTATCATCTATTTCAAATAAGAAATTAGGATCTGTTTGAGTCATTAGAACGTTAGATATGTTATCATCACTAAAATTAAGCTCTACATCTAATATTCCTGCTTTAGTTTTTTGTCTTATAATTTTTTGATTTTTTCCACCATCGCAGCTTATCATTCCTAGATTTGCTAAGGTATAGAAACTAGCGATGGTAGCGTGACCACAAAGCTCAACTTCCTGAGTTGGTGTAAAGAATCTAACTTCAAAATCATAATCTTCTACATTCTTAGAGTTATTATGTTTTTTCTTATTAGCATTAGGAATTATAAAAGCTGTTTCAGATAGCCCTACTTCCTTTGCAATAATTTGCATTTCTGATGCGGTAAGCATAGAAGCATCTACAACTACACCTGCACCATTACCCCCTTTGGTATCTTTAGTAAAAGCATTTACTATATAAACTGATAGTCCCATGTCTAAATTCCTCCTAAGTTCATTTAGACATCTTCAATAAAATAACTAGTTATTTTATTGAAGATCCCTTAAGAAACATTTCACCTATTTTATATACATCTCCTGCACCAATAGTTAAAATAAGATCTCCATCATGTGCATTATTTTCTAAATAACTAACTATTTCATCAAAGTTATGAAAGTTTTTAGCATTGACACCTTTATCTCTAATGGCATCTCCGAGCTTCAATGAGCTAACTACTCCAGTATCTTTTTCACGAGCAGCATATATATCTGCCAGTAGCAATTCATTAACACCATCAAAGCACTCTACAAAGTCATTAAATAGTGAAATTGTTCTAGTGTAGGTATGAGGCTGAAATATAGCGAATAATTTATTATGGGGATAATTTTTAGATGCCTCTAATGTTGCTTTTATTTCTGTTGGATGATGTGCATAATCATCAATAACAGTTATGTTATTTTTTTTACCCTTAAATTCAAATCTTCTATGAGTACCTTTAAAGTTAAATAATCCGTCTACTATAGATTTTTCAGAAATATTAAGCGCTAATCCAGTACATATAACAGATAATGCATTTAAGACATTATGCTTACCAGGTACATTTAAATTAATTTTAAACAGCATTTTATCATCTTTATAAAAATCAAAGCTGCCAAAGCCTAAATTATTATAACTAATATTTTTAGCTCTATACTGTCCATTGTGTATACCAAAGGTAAGTATATTACACTTAGCATTTAAAGTAACATCTAAACAATCAGTATCATCAGCATTAATTATTGCATAACCATCACTCGGAATGAGATTTACAAATTTTTTAAAAGTATCTTTTATGTGATTTAAGTCTTTATAGTAATCTAAATGATCTTCATCAATATTTAATATTATCCCTATATAAGGAAAGAATTTTAAAAATGAACCTTTATATTCGCAAGCTTCTGTTAAGAAATAGTCACTATTTCCTGCAAGCACATTTCCACCTATTACGTCAAGTTCTCCCCCTACTAATATAGTAGGATCCAAATTTTCCTCCAATATAATATGAGAAACCATTGATGTAGTCGTAGTTTTTCCATGGGTACCTGAGACCGCTATACCATACTTATGACCTTTCATAAGGTAACCTAAAAATTCTGCCCTATCCATTATTTGAATTTTATCTTGTTTTGCTTTCAGAAGCTCAGGGTTTTCAGGGGATATAGCAGCAGTATAAACTACTAAATCTACATCTTTTATATTATTTTCATTATGTTCTATATACACTTCTGCTCCATCTTTTTTCAACTTTTCAGTAATATTAGAGCATTTCATATCTGAGCCAGAGACCCTATATCCATTCTTTATAAGTATTTCTGCAAGACCACTCATGCTTATTCCACCTATACCTATAAAGTGTATTTTTTTATTTTTATCTCTTAAAAAATCAAAAGACATATTAACAACTCCTTAATATTAATGCATACATACTATAGATTATTATAAATATTTTAATAGGCAACCCTTTATATATAAATAAACTATATTAAAAATTAAGTATGAAGAATGAAGAATTATGGTGAAGATTAATTTTATAAAATTAATTTTTTTAACTGATTTGTTTACTAGCAATAAAATTGATAGCTTTTTATAAAAGTGGTTATGTAACTTCAAATAAAGAAATAAATTTATAACTTATCCCATAAAGGAAAAGTATCTACAATTTTTCATTCTTCATTGCTAATTCTTAACTAATAAGAATAATATACATGTTTTCCATTTAGATTCACTATATAAAATATTCTTATCTTTAATTATATACAAAAAAACACTAAAAAAATACAAGAAATAATATAGGCACTAATTATTGCTTATAAAAAGCATATTTTAAGCTTAATTAATGTTACAGCAAAATGCATACAAAAATAATTACAAAACTTACAATAATATTATAAATATCATCTTAAAATGCATATCTAATTAATTAGAAGAGAATATTTTAAGGTGGGATAAAGTATGTGTAATGAAATAAATGATGTGGTATTAAGAGCTAAAAGCGGAGAGGCAAAAGAAATTGAATATATAATAGATAAGCTAAATCCATTTCTACATAAATGTTGCAATGCAGTATATATTAATGGATATGATAAAGATGATTTGTTACAACTAGGAAGAATTAGCATATTGAAAGCTATAGATAAATATGAGGTAGGTAAAGGTGAGTTTATTCCATATGCTATGAGAAGCATAAAAAATAATTTTAATTATTTAATAAGGAGCAAAATTAAATCAAATTATGAAGTTAGTCTAAATACTCCTATAGGAGAAGATATAATTCTTCAAGATAAATTAACTTATGAAGATAGATTTATTGACAATTATATCAATGATGAAACTAGGAGATATCTTTATGAATTTGTTGATATGCTTACAACTGAACATAAGGAACTCATGTACTATGTTTATCTAGATAGAAAAGGAAATTTAAAGGAATATTCAGAGTATAAAAATATGAAATATATGACAATAGTTAAAAGAAGGGAAGCAGCTATAAAAAGATTAAAAGATATGTTTAGAAAAAAAGGGTATGTAATTAAATAAATATTATATTTGCGTAAATATAATAAATAAAAAGCAGCGAAGAAATTTGATATAACTTATCAGGGGTTGATGTTAAATTAACTATTTTGCTTCTCTGCTTTTCCAAACATTAAGTATGATTGCTATTTAATTTTAATTAGAATTTTTTTAGTTCTCTTTCAAAAATTAGCTCAAAGTGATGTGAAAGCCTATGCTTTCTTATAGAAAATGCAAATATTAGAATGAATCTACAATCTTTTTTATATGATTTTCAATTATTTTGTGATAATCTTCTGTTAAATTTCGAAATGAAAATTTGTTTTCAAGTCAATTTTCACAAACTTAGATCCATACATAGATATAACTATTCTTATAAAATAATAAGAGCTAACTATTTATATAGTATAATATACAACATAATGAGTTGAAAGTCAATGCTTTATTCACGAAATTTATAAACTATTTATAAAATTTGAAAATGTTTAAAATATAATAATAAAACAATAATAATAAATACTAAATTGTGACTTTCTATGACAAAAAAGCTCGATAGAAAATTTTAAATATTCTAAAAAATCACTTCCATTAATGCAAAAAGTATGTTAAACTTTAAACATGAAGTGTTAATTATTTAACTAGATGCATAGAATGTAATATACATGCATAATGTTAGAATTTTATTTAGATTTTTTACACATGACAGATTTTCATCAATTATATAAATATCTAAAAATATAACCATTTGGTTAAACATGGAGAGGTGTGTTAATATGTTAACGAAAATCAATTCTGAATATCTTATATGGCAATTAAAGAATAAGAAAAGAGATGATAGGAAGGCAATTGATGATTGTGATAGAATTGCAGAAGGCGTAGATTTAGAGTATGCATATTGGCAATTTGATACCCAATAATAATTAGCAAACTTTTTGTATAAACAAAGCAATAATTTTAAAATTAATTTACTATTTATAGCCAAATTTTGTTTTAAATAATATAAAAAATTTTCAAAATATTAGGGATGTTGAGAGTTAAATTTTTAGGGCGAATAGCCCTACTTTTTTTAGTTATTTTTATACGTCTACAAAAATTAAAAAACTGCGATTTTTAATCACAGTTTTTCTCTCTCATAGTACTATTTATAGCTTTTTCTTCAATTATCTTAGGGTTAGGTGCTGTAAAACGATTTGTACCCCATACACCTAAAATTATTAATATAGCACCAATTACATGATATACTTTGAAATTTTCTCCTAAGAAAACTACTCCAGCTATTATGGATACTATAGTACAAAGGTTTTCAAATACAGCAACCCTTGCAGCTTCCATCTTAGACAGTGTGTAGTTTATTAAAAAGTACCCCATTATTGATGCAAAAATGGATAGAAAAATTATCGAAAATATAAACTCTTTATGTACAAAGGGAGTTATAAATGCAGTTAAATCCCCTTTAATTAAACATTCTATAAAAGCAATTATAGTGAATACAAATCCACCTATCCCCATCATAAAATATGTAGTTTCTGTTGGAGTATATCTTACTGAGAATTTTCTTGAAAGTATAGTAAAAACTGTTTGTGATAATATAGCACCAATCAAAAGTAGTATTCCTACTAAACTACCACTTGCACTATTTGTTGCACCAAAAATTACTATTATAATAACTCCTAGTATAGAAGTTATTATGAATCCATACTGTGCTTTAGTAGGTTTTTCTTTTAAGAAATAGGCCGAACTTAAAGCAACAGATATAGGGAGTAAGGAAGAAATTGTTCCTGCTATAGAGCTAGGAATACTTTTTAATGCATAAGTTTCAAGAGTAAAATATAAAATTGGCTGCATAAATCCTACTAATATTAAAGGTAATAAATTTTTATTTTTAAAATTTACTTTTAATATTTTTAAAAGTACCAATATAGACATTGCAATAAATGCTATAAAGAATCTAATAGACAAAAGAATAAATGGTGAAGTATACCTTAAAGCTATAGATATAAACATAAAAGTTAGTCCAAATAATAGTGCGTAAGCCATACCAGCAAATATTGGCATTGCTTTTTTCTTATTAATCATAATATGATCCCCCTTTACTACCTAATTTTATCATTTAAAATCATAGTATTAAAGAGGGACAATGAAACATCACTATTAATTTTCTTAAAGCTTTAATTAATAATTGTATTGATGATCTCTGATAGTGAATAATTTTATGAAAATTACTCATGAATTTAGACTTATTTATTTTTTTACAAGAATTATAATCTTACCCTTAATTATTATTGTTTTGTCCAAATTTATTTGTTCCCCATACTCCTATAAGTATTAAAATAGCACCTATTATTTGAGATAATTTGAAGCTTTCACCTAGAAAAATAACTCCTGCAATTATTGATACTACAGTAGATAAATTAGAAAAGACCGATGCCTTAGTAGCTTCCATTTTAGATAGAGTGAAATTAACCAAAAAGAAGCCAATTATTGAAGCCATTATTCCTAAAAATAATAACGATAGTAGAAAGTCTAGATTATAAAAAGGTAAGAAAAATTTATTTAATGTACCTTGATATAATCCTTCTATTAAGGCGATTAGAGTAAAAGCAAAAAAAGCAATTCCCATCATAAAATACGTGGTTTCAGCAGGGGTAAAAGTGGTGGAGAGCTTTCGAGATAATAAGTTAAATATAGTTGCAGAAATAACAGCTCCGAATAAAAGAATTATACCTATAAAATTTCCACTAGTATTATTTTGACTGCCTAAAACTACTATAATAACAACTCCCACTATTGAGGATAATATAAAGCCATATTGAGCCTTAGTAGGTTTTTCTTTTAAAAAATAATTTGA
The DNA here is from genome assembly GCF_002455975.1 of Clostridium sp. UBA6640. Taxonomy (GTDB): domain Bacteria; phylum Bacillota; class Clostridia; order Clostridiales; family Clostridiaceae; genus Clostridium_J. The sequence goes on along the minus strand of NZ_DKLM01000028.1, from coordinate 24,934 downwards.
ACTTATAGCTACTGATATAGGAATTAGTGCGATTAGTGTACCAGCTACTGAAGTGGCTGTGTTTTTTATGGCATAAGTTTCAAAAATAAAATATAAAATGGGTTGCATAAGTCCTAATAAAAATAAGGTTTTTAAATCTTTATTCTTAAAATTTATTTTTATAATTTTTAAAAATACAAGTATAGACATTACAATAAAAGCAATTCCAAATCTCATAGATAAAAGTGCAAAAGGAGAAGTGAATCTAAGAGCAATGGAACTGAATATAAAGGTAAGTCCAAATAGGGTCGAATATATAATTCCAGAGATTACAGGAATTATTTTATTTTTATTGTTCATATTTTTCCTCCTAAAGTAAGTTATGCTATCAAAATAAAATATAACACAATTAATATAATTATTTAAGTAAAAATCTTTGTTTTGATTTGAAAAAATATATAAATATAAAAATTAAGTAATATTAAAATGTATTGGAAAACATATGGTAAAAGCAGTGGTTGTAAAAACTACATAAAATGGTACAATTAGGGTGTCTGGAAAATTTTGAAAAAGGGGGAGAATTTATGAATCCTGCAGTAATATATATTGCTGGGATAATATTAGCTGTAATTAATGGTTATTTAGCAATTAAGAAGATATTTATTGATAGCACCCTCAGTGAAAAAGGAATAAAGAACGTGGTACTTATATTATGTATAGCACTATCATTATACTGTTCAATAATGGTTGTAATTTACAGCAATGCATGTATTAGTAATTTGGATATATATAATGAAGGAGTTAAGACTGGGACTTTAGCAGTAGAAAAGCTTGAAGAAATTGATGATACAATAAAAATGTTAAATAAATATAATATAGAAGCTATTATGATAGGATATTTAGGATTAATATTTAGTTATTTATTATTAAGGAATATTAAAAAAGAAATAATTAAAAAACTAAACTCGCCTAAAAAAAAGTGGAATTGGGATGAAATAGACAATTAGGTGAGAATTCCATTTGAAGAACTCTTAAATCTTGGATTTAGGAGTTTTTCTTGATAAAAAATAAAAAAATAAAAAAATAGAAAAATATTGCACTGCGAACAAATGTTCGATATAATAGATACATAGGGTTTTGCAATGAAAATTTAATTTATGCAATATTTTTATTCTTAATTTTTTTAAATGAATTAGATATTAAGAATGAAAGATAAGAATTGTGGTTAGAACTCTAACCTCAAAGCCTTTGGCGTTTTTTAGAATAAATTTTACTTTAGAAATTCTCTAAAAGTGAATTTCTTTCTAAATTCTTCAGTTTTAAGGAGTTAGGCTATTTTCTACAGTGTATTTTAAGTTTTCATATTATATACCTATATAAAGGATCTATGTTAAATTTAGGGGGAGAAAAATGGGTAGTAATCAAATGTTTATAGAGTTAAATTATGAAAATGGTGAAGAATTACCTTTAGAAATTAGCTTTAAAAATGATGTATATAATAATAAATATATACTTTGTAGGGGGATATTAAATAAAAAAAACTCTAAAATAGTTTTTAAAATGAGAAACATAGATGAGGCAAATGAATTTTTACAGAAGAATAAAATGATTAATAAGTTTAAATGTTAATAAATATGGAAGATATGAGATAACATTTGTTCAAAAAATAATTATAGAGTAATCATCAATCCTTTCGTTCACATGCTCTTTAGCTTATCTTCCATATTTTATATATCAATAATTTACAATAAAATTATTGAATAAAACTTCTCAGAAATACTGAGAAGTTTTTTTGTTTATATGCAATAAGTAATAAAAGAATTAGATATTATAGGTATTACTTGCGGTTAGAAGATGTAGGTTTCTTTATTATTTTATCTATGAGGCCAGAACCATATCCCATAGGACAAACCTGACACCAACTTCTAGGCTTATATATTATTCCTAAAATAATACCTAAAATTAATGAAGACATCATAAGCCTAAACAATCCAAATCCTATTGCCTCTATATTTCCACCAGATTTAATCATGGTGATACCAAACATTATTAACATAAAGCTTAAAATAATATTTTTTACAGTTTTTGTTTTAAATTTATTAGGTAAATTGTTCTGCAAAGATATATGACTTAAAAAAGTTTGAAGTAGTGATCCCCTAGGACAATAATGGGAACAATGAATTTTCCCCTGCTTTCTAAGAACAAAAAAGAGTGGCATTCCCATACAAACAAAACCTAAAAGGCCAAATCTTATGTCATAGATTGATAGTGTTATGAATAGCACCATAAATATCCATGACCACTTTTGGTAGGACTTTCTTTTTTTCATTTAACAAACCTCCGATTATATTAATTGAATATTTTAGATTAGAAAATTTGAAAACTAATTACATGTTTTGGTTATTTTTATAATTTATAATATCTATATATTCAAATATTACAATATTGTGATTAATAAGTCAATAAAACTTGTGATTTAGTATAGTATATATTATACAGATAAATTACTCTAAAAATTAATGTATAAGCGGAATATAGCCATATCTTTAAGTATTTCAATTTACAATTGTGGTAGAAATTACTCTCTATAAATTAATTTCTTTAAATAGATCTATTGTAGCGGCGAACATTGTTCGCCACTTTTTTACACCTTGGAGCAATACTAATAAATTTAACTAATACTATGGAGAGTCTACATTTGCTAGTCTCTTTATAATAAACTACTGTATCACTTCAAAAATAAATAACTTTAAATTTCTCAGCTTTTGCTGAGGAATATCCACAATTATGAATTGTGAACTGTGCATTGTGAATTAAATAGTTATAATCAGAGGAGTAAAAATAATTACTTTTATAAATAAAGTAATTTTAAAATTAATATATCTATAGTTGTTTAAAATCTGTAATTATTGACAATTATATTACTATATCGTAATATCCTCATATAGGCTAAAATAAATGGATTTTGGAAAGGTCGTTGGTTTAATGAATAAGCAAGAGATAGAACTATTTACTGAAAATGCAGAGCTATTAAAAGCACTAGCACATCCTGTTAGACTTTGCATTGTTAAAGGATTATTAGAAAATGGCGAACGTAATGTAACTTGCATGCAAAATTGCTTAGAACTTCCTCAGTCTACGGTCTCTCAACATCTTCAAAAATTAAGATCAGCAGGAATAATTAAAGGGAATAGAGAAGGTCTTGAGGTTAGTTACTATATTTGTGATGAGAGAGTTAAAGGACTTATTGCTATTTTATTTAAATAAATTTAAAAAGGTATAGTAGTATAGATAAATTTAAATCAGAAATTAACATGATTTTGTAATATGGTATTTTAATTTGTAATACACATGAAAAATTCATGATTATATATTCATCCATGTAAATTAAGAGATTAATAGTTGATTTATTTTCTTAAAATTATGTTATTTTTATCTGTTATTAAAGAAAAAATTGTATTTTGAAGTTATTCCATAATCTTCATACAATAAAATTGCTGTTTACTTTCCCAAAATTTGATTAAATAAAATAGTAGAATATTAATAATTATAATAAAAGTAATGAATATTGACCAAAATAGAAATGGATATTTTAAATGTAAATCAATAATTGCAATATATATAAAAAACATTTAAAATTATAGTTATGAATATTTGCGAATAAATATATAAAATAATTCGTGGAAAGGTAAGTTTAATATGGGAAAGAGTACAGACAAGTTTAGTAGAAATCAAAGAGTTGTAGCTATAACTAAAACATTAACTGAGTCACCGAATAAGGTAATAAATTTAAATAGATTTACAGAAATTTTTAATGCTGCTAAATCAACAGTAAGTGAAGATATAGTTATTGTAAGGGAAACATTAGAACAATTATCTATGGGTAGAGTTGAAACTGTTTCAGGCGCAGCAGGAGGAATAAAATTTATAACAGATATATCTGATGAAGATAGACTGAAATTTGTTGAAGAACTTTGTGAGATTATAAGAGAAGAAGATAGAGTGATGATAGGAGATTTTCTATATATAACAGATCTTATGTATAATCCTACCATTATAAGTAAAGCAGGAAGAATTCTAGCTTCAACTTTTAGCAATTTAGATATTGATTATGTTGTTACTATAGAAACTAAAGGAATTCCTTTAGCTTATGAAGTTGCAAAAGCCTTAGGTGTCCAACTTGTTACTGTAAGACATAGAAATAAGGTTACGGAAGGCGCCACAGTTAATATTAATTATATTTCTGGCTCAAGCAATAGAATTCAAACTATGTCATTATCACGTAAATCTATGAGGAGAAATAGTAAATGTTTATTTATAGATGATTTTATGAGAGGTGGAGGATCAGCTAAAGGAATACGAGAACTTTTAACAGAATTTAATAGTGAGCTTTTAGGTTGTGGCATATTAGTAGATAATACTTTTGAAACAAAAGAAAAACTTATTGGTGATTATATAGCTATAGTGGATTTTGATGGCATTGGTGAAGACGGAAGGGCTATAGTTAAACCTTCTTTAAAAAGAGATTTTAAAAAATAGTAGTTATAATTACTACAGATTTTTTTGAATTAATTGTTAAATAAGTTGTAATATACAAAATTATTAGAATTTTAGAAGGAAAAATAAAAAATATNNAGGAGAATAATAAGACCTATAGCACATCTTGGAGGTGGAGTTCATGCAAATTACAGATGTTAGAATTAGAAAAATCGCTACAGAGGGTAAAATGAAAGCTATAGTTTCTATAACTCTAGATAATGAATTTGTTGTTCATGATATAAAAGTTATAGAGGGCCAAAATGGTCATTTTATTGCTATGCCTAGTAGAAGAACACCAGATGGTGAATTTAAGGATATAGCACACCCAATTAATACAGAAACTAGAGAAAAAATACAAAAGGCTATTCTTGATGAGTATGAAAAAGTTAAGAATGAAGAGCCTGTAGTTGATGAAATAGCAGAGTAGCGAAAAAGCTTAAGCTTTTTTATTAAATAAAAAGGAGTGTACACTCCTTTTTATTTTTGTGTGAAAATTTAAATAAGAGTTACTTTTATTGCAAATCATTACCATATGAAATATAATTAATAAGTGTATCAATAAAAGCGTATTTGTAGTAAAATAAATATGACTTTCATATAAAGAGGTGTTAGATTTGTATAAATGTGCTATCATATTAGCCGCTGGAGAAGGGAAAAGAATGAATTCTCATATTCCAAAGGTGCTTCATAAAGTTTGTGGAAAAGAAATGATAAATCATGTTATCGATACATTAAGAAGTTGTAATATAGAAAATGTGAACGTGGTAATTGGTAAAGGTGCAGAAAAAGTTAAAAAAGGCACAGAATCAAGAAATATTTCTTACTCAGTACAAGAGATGCAACTTGGGACAGGACACGCTGTAATGTGTGCTGAAGAATTTTTAAAAGATAAAACTGGAACAGTAGCTATATTTGTTGGAGATGGTCCGTTAATTACGGAAAATACGGTTAACAGTTTAATAGATTATCATGAACAAGGTGAATTTAGTGCTACTATATTAACATCTATCATGAATGATCCAGCTAAATATGGTAGAATAATAAGAGATGAAAAAGGACAAGTAGAAAAAATTGTTGAATTTAAAGATTGCAATGAAGAAGAAGTTAAAGTTAAAGAAATAAATTCAGGCATGTATTGTTTTGATATACAAGCATTACTTTGCACGCTTTCAAAACTAAATAATGATAATAATCAAGGTGAATATTATTTAACTGACGTTATTGAAATACTTAAGAAAGAAAATAAAAAAATTGGTGCTATAGATGTACCAGTAGAGGAGATTACAGCAGTAAATTCCAAATTTGAACTTTCAACAGTAGAAAATATAATGAAAAATAGAATTAATAAAAAACACATGGAAAACGGAGTTATATTAATTGATCCGAGTAATACATATATAAATTGTGATGTAGAAATAGGTATAGACACTATTATATATCCTAACAATGTAATAGAAGGAAAAACTGTTATTGAAGACAACTGTACAATATATCCAGGATGCAGAATTAAAGATAGTATAATAAAATCCAATGTTACTATACAAAGTTCTGTAATTTTAGAAAGTACAGTAGGAGAAGAAACTACAGTAGGACCTTTTGCATATATTCGCCCTCAAACTATAGTAGGAAATAAAGTTAAAGTAGGAGACTTTGTAGAACTTAAAAAGTCAACTATAGGAGATGGAACAAAAATATCTCACTTAACTTATATAGGGGATGCAGAAGTAGGAGAAAAATGTAATTTTGGCTGTGGAACAGTAGTTGTTAACTATGATGGTGTTAATAAACATAAGACTATAGTTGGAGATAATTCCTTTATAGGATGTAACACAAATTTAGTTGCGCCAGTTGAAGTTGAAGAAAATACATACATTGCTGCAGGTTCAACTATTACTAAAAAGGTACCAAAAAACTCATTAGCAATAGCTAGAGCAAAGCAAGAAAACAAAGAAAATTGGGTTATAAATAGAATACATAAGAAATAATAAAAATATAGGAGGACTACATAATGATACCACATGGAAAAAATATTAAAATTTTTACAGGTAATTCTTATCCTGAATTAGCAGAAGACATAGCTAATGTGCTAGGACTTAAAGTCGGAGACTCACAAGTTGGAAGCTTTAGTGATGGAGAAATTTCTGTAAACATAGGTGAAACTGTTAGAGGAATAGATGTGTTTGTAATTCAGCCAACAAGCGCACCAGTAAATGACAACTTAATGGAACTTTTAATAATGATAGATGCATTAAAGAGAGCTTCAGCTGGAAGAATAACTGCGGTTATGCCTTATTATGGTTATGCTAGGCAAGATAGAAAAGCAAAGGCTAGAGATCCAATCACAGCAAAATTAGTTGCAGACTTAATTACAGCTGCAGGTGCTGATAGAGTATTAACTATGGATTTACATGCAGCTCAAATTCAAGGATACTTCAACATTCCAGTTGATAACTTAATGGGAGCTCCAATGCTTGCAAAATACTTTATAGAAAATGGATTTAAAGATGTTGACGATGTAGTTGTAGTTTCTCCAGACTTAGGAAGTGTAAGTCGTGCTAGAAAATTTGCGGACAGATTAAATGCTCCAATAGCTATAATTGATAAAAGAAGACCTAAAGCTAATGTTTCAGAGGTTATGAACATAATAGGAGAAATTAAAGATAAGAAAGTTATATTAATAGATGATATGATAGATACAGCAGGAACGATCTGTAATGGTGCTAATGCTTTAGTTGAAAGAGGAGCTAAAGAAGTTTACGCTTGCTGTTCACATGCAGTTTTATCAGGCCCTGCTATAGAGAGAATACAAGCTTCTGCTATAAAGGAATTAGTAATGTTAGATACAATTCAATTAAAAGAAGAAAAACAAATAGAAAAAATAAAAATATTATCAGTAGCTCCAATATTTGCGGAAGCTATTAAGAGAATATACGAAGATATATCAGTTAGTAAGTTATTTGATTAATATAATAAAAAAGCGTTGTCATTTGTTTGGCAGCGCGTTTTTTTAAATTTAAGAATTTCAATATATATTTTATAGAATATTTGTGTAAAATTATGAAAGATATTGAGAAAATTACTGTAATAAACTGTAAAATATAAGAATTATCAAAATAATTTTTAAATAATTTGTAACAAATCTTAATTTTATACTAACTAAGCATTATAATGGAGGTATACTTATATTTAATTATAAGTAGTTTAGGTTTCTAAAATAAAATAGCTAGTCAAATGATCTAGAATAATAACTAACTATTTTTGAAGATGTCTTAAGCAAAGGTCAAAATTAACTTTTTAGGAGGGGTATTTATGGAAGGCTCTATTGCAAAAGTTTTGGTGGTAGATGATGACAAAAACATCTGTGAAGTAATAAAGATGTACTTAGAAAGTTCAGGATATTCTATAAAAATAGCTAATGATGGTAAAGAGGCTCAGGAAGTATTTTTAAATTTTAAACCTGATTTGGTTATTTTAGATGTTATGCTACCATATGTTGACGGTATTGATGTTTTAAAATGGATAAGGAAAGACAGTGAAACTCCTGTTATTATGGTTACTGCTAAAGGTGAAACCTTTGATAAAGTTTTAGGGTTAGAGCTTGGAGCAGATGACTACATTGTGAAGCCTTTTGAGCCTAAGGAGCTAATAGCTAGGGTTAAGGCAGTTTTAAGAAGATATACTATGGAAACAGAAAACAAAGAAACTATTAATTATGATAGTTTAACTATAGATGCCAATTCTTATAGTGTTGTTTATAAAAATGAAGACGTGAAAATGCCACCAAAGGAATTTGAATTATTATATTATCTTGCTAGCAATAAAAATAGGGTTTTTACAAGAGAACAATTATTGTGTGAGGTATGGGGATATGATTATCCTGGTGATTCAAGAACTGTGGATGTACACATTAAAAGATTAAGAGAAAAAATAGAAGGTGGCACAAACTGGCAAATAGAAACAGTTTGGGGTGTAGGATATAAGTTTGAGGTGAAATGATGGTAAAAAGTAACCTATTTTCCAAGATGGTGCTTATATATGCTATCATAATATTTCTAAGTTTAACCACAATTGCTACATTTTTATCATTTTGGTTTAATGATTATTTTGTTAACGGTAAGAAAAATCAAGTATTAACACAGACAGAGTTTATTCAAGGTTTGGCATCTAATTACATAGATGGAAAATTAACCTATGAAGAGCTAGATAATTCTTTAAAATTTGTTGGTGAATATTTCTATGAGAACATATATTTAATTAATGGACGAGGCTATGTCTTTGCAGCTACTTCAGATAATAAAGATGTCTTAGTAGGAAAACAAATATTTGTTGATGAACTAAATAGCATTCAAGATCTTTCAGAAGATGGATATTTAAAGAAAATAGATAAAAGAAGCGATTTATTTAGTAAAGATACCTATGTTTTGGGACAACAAATAAAAGATGTTAATGGAGATATAAAGGGCGGAATAATAGTAGAACTTTCTATGTCCTACGTGAAAGAATCTCTTGGGAAAATATATAGAATTATATGGCTGTCAACTGCACTTATAATGATATTATCTATGTCTATTATTTATCTTTTTACAAATAGAATAGTGATAAAACCACTTCAAAAAATGAGTTTAGTGGCAAGAAAAATAGCTAATGGTGATGTAGCAAAAAGAGTAGAAATAAATACTAATGATGAAATAGGACAGTTTGCAAAGGCTTTTAATTCTATGGCAGATTCCTTAGAAAAAGTGGAGAAAAATAGAAAAGAGTTTATTTCCAATGTTTCTCATGATATTAGGTCGCCAATTACTTCAATAAATGGATTTATAAGAGGAATTTTAGATGGAGTAGTACCGAAAGAAAAGGAAAAAGAATATTTAACTGTTGCTTATGAAGAAACTCAAAGGCTAACAAGATTAGTTAATGATCTTTTGGATATGTCTGCTATAGAGGAAGGCAGAATAAGATTAGCACTTAGAAAAATTGATATTAATGAAGTTATAAGATTAAGCATTTTAAAGAATGAAGCTAAAATAAAAGAAAAGAGAGTAAAAGTTGAAGTATATTTTGACTCAGATGAACTTTTAGTCTACGGAGATCCAGATAGAATTTTTCAAGTTGTGATGAATCTGTTAGACAACGCTATAAAATATTCAAATGAAGGTGCATTAATTACCTTATCTTCTAATGAGAGAGGAAAGAAAGCATATATTTCTGTTTCTAATACAGGTTCACATATCGATGAAGAAGGCTTGAAAACTATTTGGGAGAGATTTTATAAAGGTGATAAATCTAGAACTAATAGAGTAAGTTCTGGATTAGGACTTTCAATAGTTAAAAAGATATTAACTATGCTTGATGAAGAAATTTGGGCGGAAAATACAGAAGATGGAGTTAAATTTACTTTTACTTTAACATTAGCCTAATATTTATATAATTGAGAATTGACTATTGACAATGGACAATTGTGGATATTTCTCAGTTATCACTGAGAAATTTAGAATTTATTCTGTAGCGGTAAGCAGTGCTGACCATATAACTAGCAATTATATTGCTAGTTATAAAAATTATTCAAAGCAATTATTTTGTTTAAAAATAATTTTAACCTTAATTGTCAATTGTCAATTATCTAAAGAGGTGGAGTTATGTGGATAATCAACCTATTATAAAGGAAACTTCCCCAATAAATATTGGAGGAGACATAGTTTTTAAAAAGACTAAAAATAAGAAAAAGCCTAGATACAAAATTTTTCTTAATATAATTTTTTATATAATAATAGCTTCACTTTCAGGAGCTATTACTGCAAAATTTTTAGTTGACAAAGAGCTGGCTAAAATTACTATTGATGGCAACGGAAAATCTGTGCTTTTAAATACAAAAGAAAAAAGAGAGGCTATGTCTGAAATTGCTAATAAGGTCTCAGCTTCTGTGGTATCGATAAGTAAAACAGTTTATGGTAAGAATGAAGAAATAGAAAGTGGAGCGGGCACCATAATAAGCCAAGACGGATACATAGTAACAAATCACCGTATAGTGTATAGAGCTGATGAAATTAAGGTTAAGCTGTCCAATAATAAGGTGTATGTTGGACAAGTTGTAGACTCAGATCCAGCTTTAGATATTGCAGTAATCAAAATAGATGAAGTTGGACTACCAGCGGTTATTATAGGAGACAGTTCAAAAGTTAAAATGGATGATGAAGTAATTTCCATTGGCAATCCTAATGCTAATGCCTTTCAAGGAGCTATATCTTATGGAGTAGTGGAAAATGCGAATCAAAGAATTTCAGCTATAGATAAACAAGCAAGGCAGACTTTTTCATACAGTGCCATAAGGACTGACATTGAAATATTTGCAGGAAACACTGGAGGGCCACTTTGTAATTTAAATGGTGAAATGATAGGAATAAACAATAATATATTGAGTTATACAGAGAAAGCTACAAAATCAGGTTTTGCAATAGATATAAAAGACGCTAAGCCTATAATAGATATCTTTATGAAAAGAGGAAATACAGTGAATATTGGATTAGGCATATACGGTGAGAAGGCAATTCCTAAAAATGGTGTAGATGGGGCATCAGNNCTATATGTTAGAGATGTATTAAAGGATAGTGAGGCTTATAAAGCTGGAATAAGGCCTACAGACATAATTACTCGCATAAATGATATAAAGATTACAGAGGTTGAGGATATAAGTAGAATTCTTAGGTCTTCACAACAAGGTCATATTGCGGAATGTGAAATATGGAGAAATGGTGAGAAAGAATTCATAAATGTAGAATTAGGCTACTATAGAATGTTATCTTAAAAAATAATTTAATAATTTAAACTAAATACAAGAGCTTTTAAGCTCTTGTATTTTTAACATGTAAATAATTGCTTTAATAGAGCTCTTTAACTAGCAATTTAAAAGTTCTCAGTGGCAACGGAGAAACGTCTAGAATTGTAAACTGATAAAGGCAAGCTATGAGTTTTGCATATTATTTACATACAAGGCAAGAATATATACTGTAAAACTATATAAAAATATACTATAATATATTTTTATAGGATTTCCAGTTTTTTTGTAGTAATATATTTTTGTAGTATTATAATAAAGGGCAGTATGTTATCCTTAATATGATAAATGGATAGATATAAAGTAGTAACAAGAATTCTACGACTTTTAATCGTAGGAGGTTCAATTATATATATTTAGTTTAGTATAATATAGATGTATCCCATCTAGAACAAACTTAAACAATTGAGAATTGTCAATTGTCCATTCTCAATTGTAGAACTGACAGATGAATTTTGGAGGTATTAAATGTATTTAGTAGTAGGACTAGGGAATCCTGGAGACAAATATGATAAAACAAGACATAATGTAGGATTTGATGTAATAGATTTATTTGCAGAAAAGCATAATATTTCTATTAATAGGATAAAATTTAAAGGTATATATGGTGAGACAACAATAAATGGAGAAAAGGTAATAGTGTTAAAACCTCAAACTTTTATGAATTTAAGTGGGGAAAGTGTTAGAGAAGTATGCGATTTTTATAAAATTCCTAATGATAATGTCATAGTTGTTTATGATGATATAAGTCTTGATATTGGCACTATAAGAATTAGGACTAAAGGTAGTGCGGGAGGGCATAATGGAATTAAAAATATAATTTCACATCTTTCAACAGAAGTTTTTCCTAGAATCAAGATGGGGGTTGGACAACCAAAATATGATCTAGTAGATCATGTTTTAGGAAAGTTTTCAAAAGAAGAAAGAGAACTATTGGAGAAGACCTTTGAACCAAGTGTTCAAGCTATAGAAACTATAATAATTAATGGAATTGCTGAAGCTATGAATAAGTTTAATGGGATTAAAGCCTAGCTATTGCTAGGTTTATAACCATTTACAGAAAAATTCGGTATATTTCCATTTTATTTGTATAGAGGTGATAATTTTGAGACTAAATGGACTTATGATGCCATTAAGACGTAGCGAAGAATTTAGAGAAATCTCAAAAAGTATTGAAAGGAATAATTTTCCTATAGGTATTTACGGAGTTTCTGAATCTGCAAAAAGCTATTTAATAAATGGAATTTATGAGGAGGTAAACAAAAAAATCCTTATAGTTACTCACAATGATGTAGAAGCAAAAAATATTTGTGAGGATTTAAGTTTTTATTTAAATGATGTGTATTATTTTCCGACTAGGGAAGTGGTTTTTTATAATATTGATGCTATTTCTGGAGATCTAAGATGGGAACGTCTTAAAATATTTAAAAAGATGCTAGAAGATGGACCTAAGATAATAGTAGCCTCTATAGAGTCACTATTAGCTGTGTATACTCCAGTAGACTTATTTAAGGATTATATATTTTCTTTAAAGGTAGGAGATATAGTAGATATTAGGGAATTAAGTGAAAAGCTTATTCAATGTGGTTATGAGAGAAGTGAAGCAGTTGAAACAAAAGGCCAATTTTCAATAAGAGGGGGAATATTAGATATCTTTCCTCCTATAGATGCCCTTCCTTATAGAATAGAATTTTTTGACGATGAAATAGATTCTATTAGAACTTTTAATACAGATACTCAAAGAAGTATTGAAAAGGTGAATACTATAGAGATATTTCCAGCAAAAGAAATAATTATGACTAGCGAAAGTTTAAAGAAAGCTTATGATAACATTAATAAAGATTTTAATAACTCGCTTTTAAACTTTAATAAAAAGAAAGAAAAAGAAGCTATAGAGAGATTGACATCTATAGTTAATAGTAATGTTGAAGCTCTTAAAGAAACTTGGAGTTTTGAAACTATAGATAGTTATATACCATATTTTTATGAAAATATTTCTACATTTTTTGATTATCTAAATGATAGCTTTGTTATAGTAGATGATGTTCAAAGATGTAATGGTAAACTGGAAAGTGTTTATTTTGAGTTTAAAGAAAACTATGAAAATTTCTTGAGAAGAGGAAACGTACTTCCAAGACAAGGAGAACTTTTAATCTCAAAGGAAGAAACGCTGCAACTACTAGAGAACAAAAGAGTACTAACTATAGATACTATTGCTAAATCAACCAAAATATTAAAACCAAGAACTATTTCTTCTTTCTCACAAATAACTATACACGATTATCACGGCCAGCTAGATTATTTAATTGATGACATTAAAGATAAAAAAGATAATAATTATAGGACAGTAATATTAGCAGGAACAAGAACTAGAGGAGAAAGATTAATAGACACCCTAAGGGATAGAGGTATTGAAGCAAGTTATAAAGACTTTATTGATAACATAGAACTTGGTCAAGTTATTGTAACTTTTGGTAATGCGTTGAAAGGATTTGAATATCCAGAGCTTAAAGTATGTGTAATTTCTGATAAGGAAGTATTTGGACAATCTAAGAGAAAAACAGGAAGAAAAGGAAATAAAAAAGGTGCTGGAAAGATTAAAAGCTTTACTGAGCTTAAATTAGGAGATTATGTAGTACATGCAAACCATGGAGTAGGTGTATATAAAGGAATAAATCAGCTTGAAATACAAGGTCATAAAAAGGACTTTCTAGAACTTACTTATAATAATGGAGATACTTTATATGTTCCTGTAGAACAGTTAGATTTGGTGCAAAAATATATAGGTAGTGAGGGAAAATCACCTAAGGTAAATAAACTAGGTGGAAGTGAATGGATTAAAGCTAAAAATAAAGTTAAAAAATCTATAGAAGACATTGCAGAAGATTTAGTTAAGCTTTATGCTGCTAGATCTCAAATTAAAGGTCATAAGTATGGTGCTGATACAGTATGGCAAAAACAATTTGAAGATGAGTTCCCTTATGATGAAACACCAGATCAATTAACAGCTATAGAGGAAATTAAAAAGGACATGGAAAGTCATAAGCCTATGGATAGACTTCTATGTGGAGATGTTGGTTATGGAAAAACAGAAGTGGCCTTAAGGGCTGCTTTTAAATGCGTAATGGATGGAAAGCAGGTTGCATTTTTAGTTCCTACAACTATACTTGCAGAGCAGCATTACAAGAATATGCTAAAAAGATATTCAGATTTCCCTTTAAAAGTAGAGATGGTAAGCAGATTTAGAACAGCTTCACAAACTAAGACAATATTAAAATCTGTTAAAGAAGGAAATGTGGATGTACTTATAGGTACCCATAGGATATTACAAAAGGATGTTTCAATTAAGGATTTAGGATTATTAATAGTAGATGAGGAACAAAGATTTGGAGTTACTCATAAAGAAAAGGTTAAGTCTATAAAAAAGAATATAGATGTTTTAACTTTAACTGCAACTCCTATTCCAAGAACATTGCATATGTCTTTGACAGGGGTAAGAGATATAAGTGTAATTGAAACTCCTCCAGAGGAAAGATATCCAGTTCAGACCTATGTAGTTGAATTTAATGATCAGCTTATTAGAGACGGTATAATGAGAGAATTAAATAGGGATGGTCAAGTATTTTTTGTGTATAACAGGGTTGAAACTATAAAAGAAATGGCAAGCTATCTAGGAAAACTTATACCTGAAGCTAGAATAGCAGTAGCTCATGGTCAAATGACTGAAAGAGAGCTTGAAAAAATAATACTAGATTTTATAGATTATAAATATGATATTTTAGTATGTACAACTATTATAGAAACAGGTATAGATATTCAGAATACTAATACCATGATAATTTATGATGCAGATAAAATGGGATTATCTCAGTTGTATCAATTAAGAGGTAGAGTAGGTAGGACTAATAGGATAGCATATGCCTATTTTACTTATATGAAGGATAAAATTTTAACAGAGGTAGCAGAAAAACGTCTTAAAGCCATTAAAGATTTTACTGAATTAGGTTCAGGCTTTAAAATTGCTATGAGAGATTTAGAAATAAGAGGTGCAGGAAATATTATGGGTTCCGCACAACATGGACATATGGCTACTGTAGGATATGACTTATATTGTAGAATGCTTGAGGATATGATAAAGCTTATTAAAGGTGACATTGAAAAAGAGCCTATAGAAACTACTGCTGAAATCAAAATTGATGCATATATTCCAAGTAGCTATGTGAAGGATGAAACCCAAAAAATTGAAGTTTACAAAAAGATTGCATCTATCGACTCTTATGAATATATGATGGAGTTACAAGATGAGATAGAAGATAGATTCTCAGATATACCACCTACTGTTTATAATTTAATGAATATTGCTTATTTAAGAAGTATGGCAAAGGA
Source organism: Clostridium sp. UBA6640 (assembly GCF_002455975.1). GTDB lineage: Bacteria > Bacillota > Clostridia > Clostridiales > Clostridiaceae > Clostridium_J. The sequence goes on along the minus strand of NZ_DKLM01000028.1, from coordinate 9,198 downwards.
AATAGGTATTATTGAGATTAAAGAAGTCAAAAATGAAATACTAATTACTTTTGAAAATAGACAAAATATTAGTCAAAATTTAATTACTGGACTATTAGACAATTATATACGCAAAATAACTTTTAAAATGGGAGAAGTACCGGTTGTTGCTTATAAGATAAAGGAAGCTAAGAAGGAAGAACTTCTTAGTAATCTAATCGATTTAATTAAGTATATGAAAGAACTTAATGGCAAAACTAATAATAAATAATTTGCTATAAACTTTTAATCATTAGAAGTTTATGATAAAATTATTTTTAAATGTCACAAAGATGAAATATTATCCTATTAAAATAGGAATGTATTATAAAGCTATATTTTAAGATACTATTACTTTTGTATTTATTTAGGTTTATAAATTCGTAAAATTAAATGATTAATGTTTAGAAGTAGGAATAACTATCTATAAGCTAGAATATAAGTTGTAGTTATTTAAACTTTTATATAGTTTAGAATATGGCTATTTAAAAAAATAGAACGGGGGATTTAAAGTGAAAAACATAAAAAAAATAATAGTAGCATCCCTAGTGGCTGTAATGGCAACTTCTTTAGTTGGATGTAGTTTAGTTGAAAAAACTCCAGAAGGTATCGCAAAATCAAAGGTTGCGAAATATAGCAATAAGAAAATAACAAGGGCTGAACTTGATGAAAAAATGGAACCACTTATAACTTATATTAAAAATATACAAGGTGAAAATTTTGATAAGACTGAAGAAGGCAAGAACATGTTAAAAGAACAGAGAATTAATATGTTAAATAGAATGATTGAAAAAGGAATTCTAGAAGAAAAAGCTGTAGAGCTTAAAGTGATGCCTAATGATGATGAGGTTAAAAAATATATAGATCAAGAATACAAGACAATAACAGATACTTTTGAAAGTGAAGAAAAATTAAAAGAAGCATTAGAGCAATCTGGTGAAACTGAAGAAAGTATAAAGTCAAATATAAAAACTCAACTTATATATAATAAAATTTCAGAAGAAGTAGTTAAAGATATTAAGGTAACTGATGAAGAGGCAAAAACTCATTATGACTCTAATATGACTTATTATACTGAAAAGCCAAATAAAATTAATGTAGCTCACATTTTAGTTGAAAAGGAAGAAGATGCTAAGGATATAATTAAAAGATTAGATGCCGGCGAGGATTTTGCAAAGCTTGCAAAGGAAAAAGGAACAGATGGAACTAAAGATAAAGGTGGAGAGCTAGGTTGGATAGATTATAATGATACAGGTTATGATAGAACTTTTATGCAGTTTGCAATTGCTCTACAAAAAGGAGCTTATACAAAAGCACCAGTTAGAACTGAATTTGGATATCATGTAATAGAATGTATAGATAAGGAAGAGTATCCAGTTAAGAAATTTGATACTGTAAAAGAAGATATTAAAAAGAGTCTACTAGATGGGAAGAAAGATAAACAATGGGGCGAAACGATGGAGAAATGGATAGAAGAAGCTAAAATTAAAATTTATGAAGATAATTTAAAATAATTTAAGATATGTGAAAGAAAATAACAAATCTTAAACATAAAAGGAGCTATGAATTAAATCATAGCTCCTTTTATGTTAGGTATTTTAAAAATAGGTAAAAGAACAAATTCAAAGAACAGGATAAAGTATGGTAAATCATTTATAATTTACAACCTAAAATTAATAAGATATTAATAAAATATTAATAAAAATTAAAATTTTTGAAAACAAAATATAAATTTTTAATAACAAATAGTCTATAATTATGCATCGATTATAAAAAGTTATAAGTTTTTAAATTTATGATTACTATCAAAATTATGGAATCTTCATTTTAATATAATTGGGGAATCTATGATTTATGTACAAAAGTAGTTAAAAGTTTGTTGATTATTTTAAGAGTCACTAAAAATTATATATTATAAACTGTAATTTTTAAAAAGGTATCTTTACTGAATTTTTGTTATAAATTAATCTTTATGCAAATGTGTATAAAATTTCAAATTTAGAAGGATAATAATAGCACAAGTACATAATTAAAGTTATTTGAGGAGGAATTAGTTATGAAGGCAACCGGTATAGTAAGACGTATAGATGATTTAGGTCGTGTAGTAATTCCAAAAGAAATTAGAAGAACTCTTAGAATTAGAGAAGGAGATCCGCTAGAGATATTTACTGATAGAGAAGGTGGAGTAATACTTAAAAAATACTCTCCAATTGAAGAGTTAAGTGAATTCTCTAAAGAATATGCAGAGGCACTTCAACAGACAATTGGACATATTGTAGTTGTGGCTGATAAAGATAGTATTATATCTGTTAGTGGTGGACCTAAAAAGGAATATATGGATAAAAAGGTTAGCATGCAACTTGAAAGAATAATGGAGGGCCGTAGAGCTGTTATATATGGAACAGGGGCAGACAAGGCTATACCATTATATGAAGATGAAGATGAGACTGTTTATAGCTCTCAAGTTATTAGCCCTATAGTAGCAGAAGGAGATGCTATTGGAGCTGTTATAATACTTTCTAAAGAGGAAAATGTAAATTTTGGGGATTTAGAACTAAAACTAGCTGAAACAGCATCTGCTTTCTTAGGAAAACAAATGGAGCAATAATGGCAGGATTCTGCCATTATTTTTTATTTTTTGATTTCCATTATTCTACTACCATCTATACTATTAACAAATATAATCTTTTTAATCACATTTACGGAATTTTAATAAATATTTTTGCTGTGTATAAACTTCAGAGATTACTAAATTAAAGACAGTTTAGTATAGATTTAAATATGGATAAACTACTTTAATTAATGGACAATTGACAATTATGGTTGAAATTAGTTTTGATTGAACTAATTTCTTTAACTAATTTTTTCTAGCAATACAATTGCTAGATTTTTTACTTTGAAATTACTTTAAATTTCTTAGTTACCACTGAGGAATATCCAAAATTGTGAATTTGGTAGTTTTAGTGACAATATCAATAAGCATTAATTATTCTCATATATTTGTTAATTTTAGAACTAGTATATATATTTCATGAAACCTCTATTAAAAAGTTATTAGTGTGATTATAATAAAAATTTTTAATAATCAAAAATATATAATCTAAAAATTAATAAAAAATAATTCTGTACAAGTAATAATGCTAGAAAAACCACAATAAGTATTAAAATAAAAAGGTTTTTTAGGGGGATTATATGAAAAAACATTCATTAATAAAAGGTACGGTGATTTTGGGTATTGCTGGCATTTTTACTAGATTTTTAGGTTTGTTTTTTAGAATACCAATTCAGACACTTATAGGTGATGAAGGTATGGGGTATTATCAAATGTCATATCCTTTATATATGACATTTGTTGCACTAGCATCAGGAGTACCTATTGCAATGTCTAAAATAATTTCAGAATTAAATGCAAAAAACGATTTTTATGGCATTAGAAAAGTGCTAAAGGATACTCTTTTAGTAATGCTACCTATAGGAATTTTAGCTTCTTTTCTTATGATTTTCTTTTCAAAATCCATAATTCAAGGATTAAAATGGCATGAAAACTCGCATCTGTCTTTTATAATAATTTCTGTTGCTCCTATATTTGTATGCATTATGTGTACTTTTAGAGGCTTTTTTCAAGGACTTCAAAATATGACATATACAGGAATATCTCAGATAGTTGAGCAAATAGGTAGAGTTGGTGCAGGTGTATTATTTGCATATTTATTACTACCTAAAGGTATAGAATTTGCAGCAGGGGGAGCGGCTCTAGGTACAGTTGTAGGCGGCATATTAGGTAGTATATATTTAATCATAATCTACTATAGAAAGAGCAAATTCATGTATAAAACTAAAGGCATAGAGAGGAAGAGTATGATTTCAGAAATAGGAAAAGCAGCATTACCTATATCATTAGGCGCAGCAGTAGGTACAATAATGTCATTAATAGATTCTATAATAGTTCCTGAAAGAATGCTAAAAGCAGGCTTTTCTGTATCAGAAAGTGCTGTATTATATGGTCAATTAACAGGAAAAGCAGTAACTCTTTCAAATGTACCGTTAGCACTTTCAGTGGCATTATGTGCATCTTTAGTACCTATCATTTCTGAAGCTTATAGTACAAATAGAACCTTTGAGCTAAATAGAAGAATAGAAATGGCCTTTAAATTATCCTTTGTCATTGCATTGCCTTGTACAGCGGGATTATATTCTTTAGCAGCTCCAATAATGCACTTAGTATTTATGAAGGATGTAGGTGGTTATAATATATTAAGACTAGTAGCTACCACAGTACCTTTTATAGTAATAACACAGACTACTACAGCGCTATTACAAAGCGTAGGAGATTATTTAAGGCCTGTTTATAACCTTGCTATAGGCTGTATAGTAAAAGTAATAATAAGTTACTTGTTGATTCCTATAGCTGTTATAAATATATATGGTGCAGTTATAGGGACATTATGTGGCTATATAGTTACGGTAATCTTGAATATGTTCCAAATTAAGAAAATATTTTCCGTTAATCTCAGTTTATATGAAATTTTATTAAAGCCAGCAATGGCATCATTAATTATGATAATTGCGGTTGTGTTTACGTATAATAATGTCTATAATTATACAATAAGTAATGGAATATCTTGCTTATTAGCTATATTTGTAGGAGCATTAATATATACAATATTGGTTATAGTACTTAAGATATTTACTGTAGAAGATATCAAAGGAAGGATTGCAAAAAACTAATTTATAGAAAAATGAGAAGAGCAGGGAGTGTGAAGCGAATGATTAAAATAGTAGGCTTAGGACCAGGGGCTAAGGAAGCGCTCACAATTGGGACACTAGAACTTTTAAAAAGTGATTGTAAGGTTTTATTTAGAACAGAAAAACATCCAAATGTTGAGTATCTAAAGTCTTTAGGAGTGACATTTGAAAGCTATGATTGCATGTATGAAAAATTCGATAGCTTTGATGATGTTTATAATTCTATAGCCATGGATATAATAAAAGAACATAGTAAGTGTAATAATATAGTTTATGCAGTGCCAGGACACCCGCTAGTAGCGGAAAAATCAGTTACGATACTTATAAAATATTGTGATGAGAAGAATATTCCGTATGAAATAGTTCCAGCAGTAAGTTTTATAGATGCTGTTATGGAAGCTTTAAAATTAGATCCAATTGATGGAATGAAAATAATAGATGCATTTGATATTAAAAATCAAATATTGGATAAAAGAGCAGGACTTATAATAACTCAAGTGTATAATCAACTTATAGCTTCAGAAACAAAATTATCGCTACTTGAATATTATAACGATGAAACAGAAATATATTTTATAAGAGCAGCAGGCGTTAAAAAAATAGAAAGCGTTAGAAAGATAAAACTTTTCGAACTTGATAGACAACAGGATATAGACTACCTAACCTCTAAATTTATAATAAAAAAAAAAAAAANNATATTCCAAAAAACTTAGAAGAAACCAAAGATTTTTTTGACTTACTTAAAGTGATGGAAACTTTAAGAGGGGAAGATGGATGTCCTTGGGACCTAGAGCAAACCCATAAATCATTAAAGAGAAATTTAGTTGAAGAATGTTATGAGGTTTTAGAGGCAATTGATGAAGAAGATGATTTTAAACTTACAGAAGAATTAGGAGATGTATTGCTTCAAATAGTTTTTCATGCGCAACTTGGCAAAGAAGAAGGATATTTCAATATAAATGACATAGTTAAAGTTATAACAGAAAAAATGATAAGACGTCATCCTCATATTTTTGGAGATATAAAAATAAATAATACTAGTGAAGTTTTAGATAGCTGGGATAAAATTAAGAAAAAAGAAAATGATTTTAAAACTTATACTGAGGAATTAAAGCATATACCTAAAAATTTACCTGCACTTTTAAGAGCAGATAAAGTTCAAGCTAAAGCTGCAAAGGTAGGTTTTGACTGGAAAGATCCTAAACCTGCTATGGAAAAAGTGCTAGAAGAGCTAAATGAAATTAAAGATGTATATAATGGTAAAAATGAGGCAAAAATACTAGAAGAAGTAGGAGATTTAATATTTGCTTCAGTAAATGTTGCAAGACTTCTTGACATAGACCCAGAAATTGCATTAAATTATACTATAGATAAATTTATTAAGCGTTTTAAGTTTATAGAGGACTCTGCTAAAATTAAGGGAGTGGATCTTATGACTATGACGCTTGATGAAATGGATCAGTTATGGAATGAAGCAAAGAAGCAATAATTTATTACTTTTATGTTAAAACTATAATTGGTTAGAAGGAATTTAAAAAACATTGAAGAATATGCTATCTTATATTCAATATATCTAATGGAATTTATGAATGTAGAAGCGTTTTTAAAAGATTAAGGAGGTACAATAGTGAATAAATCAGAATTAATTACAAGCATGGCTGAGAAATCAGGTTTAACTAAAAAGGAATCAGAGGTTGCTTTAAAAGCGTTCATAGAGAGCGTTGAAGAAGCTTTAGAAAAGGGAGAAAAAGTTCAATTAGTTGGATTTGGAACTTTCGAAACTAGAGAAAGAGCTGCTAGAATGGGAAGAAATCCAAGAACTAAAGAAGAAATAGAGATTCCTGCTTCAAAAGCACCTGTTTTCAAAGCAGGAAAAGAATTTAAAGACATAGTTAATAAATAGTCTTATTTTACTTATTAAAAAGCCTGGATTTATTCTAGGTTTTTTTTATTAATCATATCTTAGAAAATAGTTAAGTATATTTTATATCATACTGTAACATTACAAAGATAGGGTCACTATTTTAAGAATCAGTTATTTATGTGATATAAAATATCTTCAGAATATTTAAAGAGTTATTTTCTTTGAGGTGATAATAGTGTATTACAAATCATTTAAGGTTATAATTATATTTGAATAATAAAGTTTATATAATATTTTACAGAATTAATTCTAGTTATTTTGCAATTATTTATAATTATAAACTTTAAAATGCAAATTTGAATAGAATATATTGGGGGATGGCTATGAGACTTGATAAGTATTTAAAGGTGTCAAGAATAATTAAGAGAAGAACAGTTGCAAAGGAAGTTTGTGAAAGTGGTAGGGTTTCAATAAATGGTAAAGTTGCTAAGGCAGGAACGGTAGTAAAAGAAGGAGATATCATTGAAATTCAATTTGCAACTCAAGTATTAACAGCGAAGATAGTAAATATAGCAAATCATGTAACTAAAGAAAATGCCAAAACTATGTATGAAATAATATCAGGAGAAGAAGATAAGGAATAATTATATCTTCTTAAATTGCTTTTCTTTGCATATATTTTTTTTAGAGAAATATTATTTATTAGGAATACTTTTAATATATGCAAGGAGGGTTTTATGGATAACAAAGAAACCAAGATAGAAGATAGAAAAAGTTATTTAACTTTAGATTCAAGAAAAAGGATGACAATTGATGGAGTTGAGGAAATTGTAAGCTTTAATGATGAACAAATCCTTTTAAATACAGTTCTTGGTTCTATGGATATAAGAGGAGAAAACTTAAAAATGAATAAACTAGATGTACAAAATGGAGATGTAATGATAAGTGGGAAAATAAGTTATATTGTATATACAAGTGATGAAAAAAAATCTAGAAAGGGAAAAGGCATTCTTTCAAGGCTTTTTAGGTAAATATCATGCTGTTTACAATGGAACAACAAATAATATTATTTGTATTTAGTTTATTAAGTGGGGTTTTAATAGGTATTCTCTTTGATATTTATAGGATTATAAGAGGATTTGAAGATGTTGGTGCAATTATAACCATAATTCAAGATGTTTTATTTTGGATTGCTACAGGATTTATTGTGTTTGTATTTATGATGTACACAAGCTATGCATATATGAGCTTCAATGTTTTTGTATATGTAAGTGCAGGATTATTTGTATATATTAAGCTAATTAGTAAAATATTTATAAATGTACTTCATAACGTATTATTGGCTATTGGAAAGGTGTTAAGAGTAATATTTAATACATTGTCTTATCCTGTAAGATTTTGTTTATATAAAATAATAGGAAAAAGTTAAAAATTAATGCAAAATACCTTGAACAAATGAACAATTCAAATTAAAATATACTTATGAGTTTAACATAAGTAGTTATATTTTAATATAATAACTATTGAATAATAAGTTGTTATACTCATTCTATGTGGAGGGTGAGTTGTATAATGAAAAATAGAAAAATTAAAAACTTATTATTATCTCTATTAATTGTTTATGTTTCTTATATTTTCATAAATCAACAGAGAATAATGCATAGACAAAAGGTTGAATTTGAAACCTACACTGTGGAGTTAGAAAAGGTACAAGAAGAAAATAAAAAATTACAGGATGAAGTGCAGTTATCAAAGACTGATAAGTATATTGAGAAACTTGCAAGAGAAAAATTTGGACTTATTAAAGAGGGTGAGACTCCTGTAATCAACAGTGTAAAAGAAGATAAGTGATCTGTGTTATGTTTAACATAACTTGATATATAACATAATAATTAAAACATTATTTAAGGAGGAATCTTTTTAATATGACCTTAGAGGCTGGAAGTATTGTAGAAGGTAAAGTGGTTAATATCACTAATTTTGGTGCTTTTGTTGAAGTGGAGGGAAAAACAGGACTTGTTCACATTTCAGAAGTATCAGATGTCTTTGTAAAAGACGTAAGAGATCATCTAAAAGAAGAAGACGTTGTTAAGGTGAAGGTTATTTCAGTTGATGACAACGGAAAAATGAGCTTATCTATAAAGCAAGCAGGAGTGCCAAAGAAATCAGTAAAACCTGTGGAAATAGACTGGGAAAAAGAGAAAGGAAAAACTGGTAGTTCTTCCTTTGAAGATAGAATGTCTAAGTTCCTAAAAGACAGTGAAGAAAGATTTCAAGATTTAAAAAGGCACCAAGATAATAAAGGACGCGGATATAGTAGAAAAAGTTCAAATTATTAATATAAATTTAGAGAGTGCTAAATTTTTAGCACTCTTTTAATTATATTAATGGTCTAATACAGTTAAGTTTTAATAAAACTGCAAAAAATTTATAAAATGTAATAAAAATATTAAAATAAGTGTTGACAATATATAGACCTTAAACTATAATAAATATTGTCGCTGAAAGATGCGCACAATAATGTATAACCTGCTGAAGTGGCGGAACAGGCAGACGCACAGGACTTAAAA
>NZ_DKLM01000026.1 GCF_002455975.1 Clostridium sp. UBA6640 | reverse complement strand
TTCATATAAGTTAACAGATCGAGTAGTTATAATCGGAGGTAATTATGAAAGATTTTTTTAAGAAATATAGTAAGTACATAATATTTACCATTGTGGTTTTATTAGGTTCATTTATGTACAAAATTCTTGTTGATGGCAACAAAGAGGAAAGAGCAACAATACCAAAAGGAATGGAAGGAAGAAAAGTAGTTAATTTTTGGATGATGACTGCAACGGATTCTCAATTAAGAGAAAATCAAATTAATAAATTTAATGCTAGTCAAGATGAAATCTATTTAAGATTTCAATGTTTTAAAGATCTAGATTATGTTAATAGGCTAAAAATTTCATTGTACTCTGATGATGGACCAGATATATTTCAATATGGTTATACAGAGTTAATTAAAAATGATAAAATTGCTAATCTAAAAGAATTAGACCTAGACTTAGATAAAGTTGGAGAGGATAAATTATTTTATTATGACAAAAATCCTATAGGAATAAAATTATCTGGTAATAATGTAAAACTAGCTTGGAATAAAGAAATATTCAAAGAATGTGGATTAGATCCAGAAAGACCACCACAAACTTGGGATGAGGTAATAGAATATTCATTAAAAATAAAAGAAAAGAATCCAGATATAATACCTTTTCAATTTCCATTTGGTAAATATGCATCAATGAAGGCTGTTATAGGTGTGCCAAGTTTAGTTGATGGAAATATTTATACAAGCTTTTGGGACTATAAACAAGGAAAGTATGATTTTTCAGCTTCTAAAAGAATACTAGAAGTTTATAAAAAGATGTATGATTTAGGAATAATTCCAGAAGATTTTATAGAAAAAGATAAAAAGCAGGTGAGAACTGATTTTTATTTTGGACAATCTGCTATGTATTTATCTACTTTTGAAGATAAAAATAATTTTTACAATGCTCAACCATTAAGCTTTGAAATTGGAGTAGAAGATATACCTAAATTTGATATCAATGATAAACCTGTAAGACATTATGTAGACCCATTTACATATATAGTTGTAAATAAAGAAACTAAGGAAAAAGAAGCAGTTGATGAAGTTTTACAGTGGATAGCTAGTGATGAGGTTAATAGCGAAATAATGAAGCTAAATAAAGGATTACCGTTATTATTAGACAATAAGGATGTAAATTTAGGAGATAATCCACTAAATAAATATAACAATTCAGATAATTATATAGTTGAAAAGTATGATCCAACTGTATTTATAACCTACAGCCAAACAGGAACTTTGGACGAGCTTTATTCTGCTATAACAGGAAAAAAATCTGTAGATGAAGTAATAGAAAACTTAAATAAATATTATGAGCAATTTTATAAGTCTGAAGTTGAGAAAAATGAGTTTAACTTTGATTTATATACAGATAAATAGGAAGGTGTAGTTATGGACGTTAAGAAGTTAGTAAATAAATATTATAAATTAGGTTTAATTTCACTTGGTTTATCGATAGTTCTAGCCCTTCCTATAATGATTCAATATGGAATAAAGGACGCTATCATGTTTGTAGGAACAGTATTTTTCCTTGTGCTAGAAATATTATTATTATTTAAAGATAAAAGACTGTCTATTCTACTATTTATTTTATCTTTTCCAATCCTAGTAATTGGTCGTAAGTTTTGTTATTTTGACTTATTTGTATTTAAAATAACCTTTGAAACCATTTATATCTCTATAGCTTTTATTGTTAGCTTTAAAGAAATAAAAAATACTATCTTAAGATTATTACAGAATAAAAGAAGTTTAAATTTTAAATTTATAATATATACAATGATTTTTTTAATACTAGCGGTAAATAGCAGCATATTTTCTCATAATGTATTAAATAGTGCAGCTAATGTTTATATAAGTATTATAATACCTATTGCTTTTATACTTGTTGTACTTGCTAATCTTTCAAAGAGTGATAAGTATTATGTTTACTATGCATTAATAGCGGGGCTAGATTTTAGTTGTTTATATGGTATAGCCCAAATGAGAGGAGTATCCTTTTCTCAAGTTAAATATCATAGATTATATTTAACCTTTGGATATCATAATGTTAATATTTTTTCTGCTGTATTGATACTTATATTACCACTTATTTTTGAAATGATATTGTATAAAAAAAATAATATGAAAGAAAAAATATTTCTATTTATATCTTTTGGCTTATTTTCTGTAGCTACTTATATGACTTATTCTAGAGGAGCATGGCTTTGCTATTTAATATCCGTTGGAATTATATTTATAAGTAAAAAATACAAATATGTAGCCTTATTAGAGTTATTAGCAATACCTATAACCTTTAAACCTGTAATGTCTAAGATATTGACTAGGGGCTATGCAACAACAAGCTTTTTTATGAGTCAGTCAAATATGGCAAGGATTCAATCTTACTTTACTTCCTTTGTAATGATGGTAGCACATCCTTTTGGGATTGGTGGAGGAAGTTACGGTGATATGTATTTAAAATATGCAGAGAAAGGATATCTTAATATGCCTGATCTTATGAGAGCAAATCTTCAAGTAGCAGATTATGCACTAGAACATGCCCATAACCTATTCCTTCAAATAGGAGTGGAATATGGGGTAATAGTTATGATTTTATTTATAGTCATAATTGTAAATAGATTATCTGCTATATTAAAAGATTATGAGCATAATAGAGGGATTTTTACTGCTATAATTGCATTTATAATTATATCAATACTTACTGGAGGGCAATTTGATCATAAAGGAGTAATAACTCCTACATTAATATTATGGTTATTCTTTGGGATGACTATATTAAATTCAAAGGAAGATGAAAAAAATATTAACAAGTTAAATGTAAAAAAATAAGTATATTAATAAAATTATTTATGAGGTGCATAGATACTAAGTATCTATGCATTTTTAATTATACAATTGAGAGCTGATTATTATATAGATAAGCTACTCTAAAATTTAATGTATGTCTGAATATAAGTTACAGTTTGATATATTAATTCATAACTTTTAGATTAATGCACAATTCACAATGCACA
>NZ_DKLM01000106.1 GCF_002455975.1 Clostridium sp. UBA6640 | reverse complement strand
ATTTTCATTAAGGAACCCTATACACTATATTACACCATCAAAACCTTATCATATACATTACTATAAACAAATTTTAATGCTTTACCCTGCATAAAATAGGCTAACCTCTTGAACTTTTTATTTTCTTAGATGGTTAATTTAAGCTTATATATATTTGAATTATTATTGTACATTAAATCCTGAAGATTTAACTTTTGATAATATTTCATCGAAGTTTTCTGTTCTAACCCTTACTACAATTTCTTTAACTTCTGTTTTACTCTTTGGATCTACAACAACAAAACTTATTATGTCACCTTTATTTTCAGTAATTATCTTAGATAATTTTGATATTTGCCCAGGAATATCATGTGCTATAATAGCTAAACGGTGTCCTTTATTTAATCCAAATAGCTCAGTAAATTGATGGAATATCCCATAAGGAGTTGCTATACCCTTAAAATCTCCACGGTCATCTACAACGGCTATAAATGAAACATTTCTAGTTTCTAAAAAGTGTGCTGCTTCTTCAACTTGTTCCAATGGCTTTATTATTGGTACATCAGTTCTCATAACATTTTCTACTAAAAAGTCAGAAAGTAAACATTCTCTTTCTATGGACTTTTCATAATAATAAGTGTATATTCTTTCTTTTGATATAACTCCAATAAATTTATCTTCTTCTGCAACTGGAATTGATAAAAACTTATGCTTTTCCATGATTTCTAATGCCTCACCTATTGTCATCTTAGGTGTAACTGTTATAAGTTTATCTCTTGTCAACATTAAATTACTTACAAACATTATTTATCCCTCCTTATATTAAGGTCCTCATGAATATTATATCTCAATTATTAGAATTTTTAAATATTTCATAAGCATTTTTATCGTTATGATATATAATTATAATAAATGTTCATTAATTAGTACCCTCTATGATAATATATTTATATAAGTTTAGATTTTTTACATAAATATAGTTTGATTTGAGTAAATATTTAATATAGGATATGGCATCTCTCGATTATTATTTTCTTTTAGATGCCTAAGTGGGGTTGGTTTATGAAAATTAGTTTAAATAAAATAGTTCATGCACTTTCAATTGCTCTTGATTTAGCTATGGCTAATTCCGATATGGGATTAAAACTCATGGAAGATATAGATAGTAATAATAGCACTAAGTCTAAATTTTCTCATCATTCTAATCGAACAACTTATATTTCATTAAGAATAGCTAAACAATTACAGTTAAATGATGAATCATATAAAAATTTATATATATCAGCTATACTCCATGATATTGGATGTCAAGGTATTTTTGATAAAGCTCATACCTTTAAAGAATGTATAAAAGAGCACTGCATTGAGGGTTCTAATATGATATTAAAGATCCCTATGTTTATTCATATGTATGATATTATTTTATATCATCATGAAAATTATGATGGTAGTGGAGCAATGAAACTGAAAAATTATTTAACTCCTATTGAAAGTCAAATAATACGACTAGCAGACTCTATAGAAATTTTATATGATGAATCTATACCTTTTTATATGCAGAAAGATAAAATAATAGAATATGTTAAGAAAAATGAAGGAATAATTTTTTCTCCTGAAATAGTAAAGGCATTTTTGGAGATATGTCCTGCTGAAAGTTTTTGGCTAGATATTAACAATACACCTTTCTTTCCTTTTATATTACAAGATCTTTTACCTAAAGATATTACCTATGTTACTTTAGAAGAATTTGAATATATAGCAGATATTTTTGCTTCTATAATAGACAATAAAAGCTCTTTTACCGCAAGTCATTCTAGAGGTATTGCAAACCTTGCTTATGAGGTTTCAAAGCACATTGGGTATAGTGATTCTAAGTGCTTAAAAATGAAAATTGCAGGACTTTTACACGATATAGGAAAGCTTGCCATTCCCAATGATATTTTAGATAAAAATACCTCACTAACTAATGAGGAGTTTTCAATTATTAAATCTCATACCTATTACACAAAACTAATATTGGATAGAATTGAAGAAATATCTGATATATGTGACTGGGCTTGTAACCATCATGAAAAACTTAACGGCGAAGGGTATCCTAGAAAATTAAAAGCTGAAGAAATCTCTGAAGAAGCTAGAATAATAGGAGTTTGTGACATTTATCAGGCTTTAACAGAGGATAGGCCTTATAGAAAAGGAATGTATATGTATGAGGCGTTTGGTATACTAGATGATATGGCTAACAATGGATTTATATGCGAAACAGCAGTTAAGTATATGAAAGATGCTTTAATTACTAATGCCCAAAAAAATTCTGCTAATATGTATTCAAAAAATAATTAATTATTTTTTCAAGACATTTTAATAAATATTTATTTTTAGTTATAGTTTACAACTGCTATGGCAATACTTTCTCTATTGCCTTTTCTTTTTATTGCTTTTGGGCTAAAATATTAAATGAGGTGAACTTAATGGAATTTATCGTTAATACTATAGAAGAGACAGAAGGACTAGGTGTTCAAATAGGTAAACTTTGCAATAGTGGAGATGTTATCTGCCTTATAGGTGATCTTGGCACAGGTAAAACTCACTTAACGAAAGGCATTGCAAAGGGATTAGATATACAGGATAACATTACAAGTCCTACATTTAATATAGTTAATGAATATGATAATGGGAGATTAAAATTTTACCATTTTGATGTTTATAGAGTTAATGATCCTGACGAAATTGCAGCCATTGGCTTTGATGAATATATTTTTGGTGATGGAGTTAGTGTTATTGAATGGGCAAATTATATTGAAGAATTAATCCCTGAAGATAGCTTAACAATTGTTTTAGAAAAAATTCCACAGTTAGGCTCTTGCTGTAGAAGAGTCACTATAAATTATACTGGTTTAAGATATGACTATATAAAGGAGTTAACACTATGAGAATTTTAAGCTTAGATTGTGCAACAGAATGTGCTACTGTAGCTATATTAGAAGATGATAAATTAATTGGAGAAATAAATTTCAATTATAAAAAACAACATTCTGTAATTCTTATGCCAATGATAGACGAGGTTTTAAAAAATGCATCGTTAAATATAAATGATATAGATGGATTTGTAGTTTCTAAAGGCCCTGGCTCTTTTACTGGGCTTAGAGTTGGTATGGCTACTATTAAAGGGTTGGTTCAAGCTTCTAAGAAACCTTTTATAAGTGTTTCTACACTGGATGGTTTAGCAAATAACCTATTCTATGCTAATGGACTTATATGCCCTATTATGGATGCTTTAAGAGGAAATGTATATACTGCCCTATACAAATTCCAAGATAACAATCTTATATCATTAACTGAACCTATGGTAATTTCTCTTGATGAACTTATAAATACTTTAAAAGAAAAAAATGAATCTATATATTTCATCGGTGATGGAACTTATAAATTTAAAGAAAAACTTTCTAATGAATTAGAAAATATTAATTTTGCTCCATCCCATCTAAATTTAGCAAGAGCAGCTTCTTTAGGGCAAATAGGTATAAAATATTTAAATGATGGAATACAAGATGATATATATGCTACTGCTCCAATTTATTTAAGACTTTCTCAAGCAGAAAGAGAGTATGAGGAGAAAATGAAACGTAATGGATAGTCTTTATACTGAATTAATGAGCACTGAAACTACTAAATATGTCCAAGAAATATCATCACTAAGCTTTCCTATTTCTTGGAGTTTAGAATCTATCGAAAAAGAATTAACTAATAAATTTGCTCGTTATGTAACTTTAAAAAATAATGATAAGGTTATTGGCTTTGGCGGAATGTGGGTTATTTTTGAGGAAGCACATATAACTAATATAGCTCTTCATCCAGAATATAGAGGAATGGGCTATAGCCATATAATTCTTGATAGTCTTGAAGCTATATGTAAAAAGGAAGGTGTAACTGCTATGACCTTAGAAGTTAGAGCTTCAAATATAGCAGCACAAAAGCTTTATGAGCATCATGGATTCAAAGTTGAAGGAATTAGAAAAGGTTATTACGAAGATAATAAAGAAGATGGACTTATAATGTGGAAGAGAAATATTTAAAGAATCGTGAATAATTATCACGATTTTTTATTTTATATTAAAACAGTTATAAATTTTTCATTAAGAAGTCTTGCAATAAAGTCATACATCTATTTTACAATACATAAAAAGCTAGGATAAAATCCTAGCTTATTTTTCTATCTAATTTTTTACTCATAGGTTCTACTTTAAATATTGATACAGAAACTCTTTTGTATAATATAAATGTAAGTGCCGAAACCATTACTGCTTTTATTCCATTGAATGGTAATATTCCATACATTACATATTTTATCAGTTCATCTTGTGGCATACCTGGCATATATAGTGGAATTAAGAAAAATACATTTACAAGTACTCCTACTATCTCCATAGATATAAGCCCTACAACCATTGAAATTAGCGCTGTTTTTATAGTTTTATTCTTATGATAAATATATGCTGCTGGACAAACTAATGAAACTCCAATTAAAAAATTTGCTAATTCTCCAACTAATCCAGTACTAGTTCCTTTTAGTATTATTATTAATACATTCTTAAGAGCTTCTATTATTACCCCTGCTAACGGTCCAAAAGCAAATGCTCCCATTAACGCCGGTACATCACTAAAATCTATCTTAAGCCATGGGAATGCCGGTAATACCGGAAAATCAAAGTACATAAGTATAAAAGCAATTGCTGATAATAATGAAAGTTTAATCATCTTATCTAGTGCAAATTTTTTTTTCATTTCAAATACCTCCTAAATTTATACAACTTCTAGGAATCGTATAAAAATCAAAAAACCTGACATATAAAAATACGTCAGGGCAGAATAATCCTTACACAATCTTCTTTCATCCAGACTATACTGTCGGCTTCGGAGTTTCACCGAATCAGCCTCTCGGCTCGCGGGCTTTACCGCCGGTGGGGACTTACACCCCGCCCTGAAGAGTATCAAAATATTTTTTTCACAATCTTATTATATACCAAAATTAAAAATTCCTCAATAGAATAATGATAATTAGTTATAATTATTTGAATATTTATTTAGATTTCCCCATAATTTAGATACAATATTATATACGTAATTACCTCCTCTAGCATCTAAACATGAGAGGATTATAGAGCTTATCACAGCTTATGGGAGGTGATTTAATCTGTAATATCATCCTTTGTATCATGGTTCTTTTAATAACTTCAATAACTACAATAAATCTATCTACTCTATAAATACTTTAACTGTACNNATTCCTAACTTATTATATTTTGAAGATATTTTAATTAAATCTTCTATATACAATAAAAAATTGGTATTATTCTCAAGAACCATTTTGCCTTCTTTAAAAAAGGTTATACATTCATAGCACACTCTAATATCATATTTTGAATCAACATATATATGTTCAAGTACACTACCATGACCAAAATTTGCATAGTTTCCTTTTTTAGCTAAACTTATTACTTCCTCAAAATCATCACATTCTCTTATAGGATTTAGAACTTCTTTTTTTAATTCATCTTCTAAATTATAGAATTGAAATTGAGCTTTTAAAAAATCTTCTATGTTTTCTATTAGAACTTTCTCTTTTAATACATATAGTATGATTTTTTCTGATTCTTTTTTATTATACAAACTCATATCAATTTTTTCGTCTAATGCTCTTAGAACTTTATCAACTTCTAAATTGCTACCTTCAAAATCTGGTTTGTAAATTATAATATTATAACAAATTCCACCTTGCAAATATGCTCCCATACTAACGCCTTCCTCATTTCTATAATTAGACATCTTCAGCAAAATATTTGTTCTATATTTAACTAGTTATTTCAGATGGCCTATTATTTTTTATAAATTTAAACCTTCTAATAAATTCTCTTTTTACATAACAAAATATAAATTACTACTTTTAAATGATGAAATCAATATTGAAATTTGTCTATTTTAACTCAATTATCTTCTTAATTTCCTATTTAGATTTATCAAAGTCTATTTCCGTAAATTTATATTTATTTTTAATATATTACTCGATTATTCGTCATTTTTTTCTTTAAAACTAAAGATTGATAATATAAAAATTTTAAATCTATGTAAATAATTTTAAATCTATGTAAACATCTATATTGTATGGTAAATTTAAGAAAATAATTCAGATAGAAAATTTTTCAATTATTTTTATATTAAACCAGGAAAATTTAAATAAGACTTATAATAAAANNTTTTATTATAAGTCTTATTTAAGTATTTATTTCTTCATTACTTTCTCATAGATAGTGATATTCTTTTTCTTTTTTCATCTACTTCTAGTATTCTAACTTCCACTATATCTCCTACTTTAACTACATCTAGTGGATGTTTTACAAACTTATCACTTAATTGACTTATGTGTACTAATCCATCTTGATGTACTCCTATATCTACAAAAGCACCGAAGTCTGATACATTTCTTACTGTGCCCATAAGTATCATTTCAGGTTTCAGTTGAGACATTTCAATTACTCCACTTTTAAATATTGGTTTTGGAAGTTCCTCTCTTGGATCACGACCTGGCTTTTTAATTTCTTTTATTATATCTTTTAATGTAGGAACCCCTACTTCTATTTGTTCTGCTAAAGATTCTTCACCTATAGCTTTAACTTTTTCATCTATATCATTTAGCTTAAATTGTTTTAATTCTTCCTTGCTATACCCTAAAATATCTAACAATTTTTTTGCTGCTTTATAACTTTCTGGGTGAACAGATGTATTATCAAGTGGCTCCTTACTTTCCATAACTCTTAAGAAACCAGCACATTGTTCAAAAGCCTTAGCACCTAATCTTTTCACTTTTAAAAGCTCTTTTCTATTTTCAAACTTACCATTTTCTTCTCTATAGGCTACTATATTTTGTGCAATGGTAGAGTTTACTCCTGAAATATAAGATAATAGTGAAGGTGTAGCTATATTTAAATCTACGCCTACGGTATTAACACAATCTTCAACTACGCCCTTTAATGATTCATCTAATTTTTTAGGTGTTACATCATGTTGATATTGCCCTACCCCTATAGATTTAGGATCAATTTTAACTAGTTCTGCCAAAGGATCCTGAAGTCTTCTTCCTATAGATATAGCACCTCTTACAGTTACATCTAAATTAGGATATTCCTTAGTAGCAAGCTCTGAAGCGGAATATACTGAAGCACCTGCTTCTGAAACCACTACATAGTATATATCTTTTCCCTTCTCTTCTTTTACTTCCTTTATAACTTGTGCTAAAACCTCTTCTGATTCTCTACTAGCGGTACCATTTCCTAGTGAAATAACATCTACATCATATTTTATAGCCATTTCTTTAAGGATTTTTATAGATTTTTTAATATTATCTTCACTAGCTGCGGTAGCATAAACAGTAACATTGTCCAAAAATTTTCCCGTCTCATCCAATATTGCTATCTTACAGCCTGTTCTGAATCCTGGGTCATATCCCATAACAGTTTTTCCTTTTATAGGTGAAATCATAAGTAGAGATTTTAAATTTGCTTTAAATATATCTATAGCACCATTCTCGCCTTTATCTGTAAGTTCTGAACGAATTTCTCTTTCTATTGAAGGATATATTAATCTCTTTAAACTATCCTCTACAGACTTTTCTACAAACTCATCAGTTATACTATTGTTTTTTAAAGTCTGTCTTTTTAAGTATTCTATAATCTTATCTATATCGCAGCTTATTTTAGCAGAAAGTATTTTTTCTTTTTCTCCTCTGTTAATTGCAAGTATTCTATGAGAAGGAATAGATTTTACAGCCTCACTATATTCATAGTACATTTCATAAGGTGTAGTCTCTTCACTACCTCCTTTAGTTTCAATAATACCTTGATTAAAAACTAAAGTTCTTATATACTTTCTATACTCAGCTACATCAGAAATCTTTTCACTTATAATGTCCATAGCACCATTTAGTGCATCTTCTATAGCGTTTACGCCTTTTTCTTCATTTATGAACTCGCTAGCTAAAGCTTCTATATCTCCTTTAAATTCACCTTCAAATATAGCTTCTGCTAATGGAGTTAATCCTTTTTCTACTGCAATAGTAGCTCTTGTTCTCTTTTTAGGCTTATATGGCCTATAAATATCTTCAATTTCTGTTAATGTTTCAGCTTTTATAAGAGATGTCTTTATTTCTTCTGTAAGCTTTCCTTGTTCATCTATAAGCCTTATAACATCTTCTTTTCTTTCTTCTAAATTTCTAAGATAACTAAGTCTTTCTGAAAAGCTTCTTAGAACTATATCGTCAAGACCTCCTGTTCTCTCTTTTCTATATCTAGCTATAAAAGGAACAGTGTTGCCTTCATCTAACATTTCTATAACATTATCAACTTGACTTCTACTTAACCCAAATTCTTTTATAATTTTTTCATTAATACAGTTCATTCATTTACCTCCATCATTAATTCTTTAAAAAACCACTAGCATAATTCACAACTTAATTTAATTCACAGTTCACAATGCACAATTCACAATTATGAATATTTCTCAGCATTAACCTTCCACCCCTGGGGTGCAGTGAGATATGGACCTGTATCTGCAGTATTAAACTATATTTTAATTATACTGCTTATCTCCATAATACTAGTGTAAGACCATTAATTTTCTTCCGAACTATACTGCACCCCANNGGCTTCACTACTGTTCCCCAGGTGGTGGATAACCAACGAACAGTGTTCGCCACACAACTAGCAACTGCATTACTAGTTTAAAACACATTTTAGAAATTATTTTACCTAAAAATAATTTCTTCCTTAAT
>NZ_DKLM01000141.1 GCF_002455975.1 Clostridium sp. UBA6640 | reverse complement strand
GTATTAAAGAATATATTATATAGTGCATAGTATATTGTTTAATACTATTTTTTATTTTAATAATAGAAAATATGAAGTTATCCACAGGGTGGTTTCTAATTTATACAGGTATCTTAAATGAAAATAAAATAATGTCGCATAAGAGTGGACAAGCTGGAAATAAGAGATAAGACAGAGCATTAACGCAAAGAAATACAAAGAAAGAATTAATTATATTTAATATAGTTATTAAGTCATTAAAACTTACTCATAGAGAGTGACCCTATTTATTTTAAATAAAAATTTGCTGTGCATGGATGTATAGCAACATAAACGTTGATATTAAAACCTGTAACCACATTGCACTAATGTGCAACATTCTAAAAATATCTCGCTTTTTTATTTGGGGTACAGCCTTGCACCCTAGTTTCCCACAATTGTAAGAACTTTTAGGGTCGAACCTTCGACACTAATTCACTTGGTAAGGATGATAAAGATAAAATCCCAATTTGGGACTACGATAGGAGAATCCAATAGCAACAATTATAATAAGGACGCCTCAATTCAAGGCGACCTTGGCTGACGTCGTGAATCGTGACACCAGCTTCCTAAAATGGGAATGAAGTGCTATGCAAAAAATAAATACATAGGTTGTGTATATAGGTGTTAGAATACGAAACACTTCTAATACTTAAAACTCTTCTCGAAATATTGCTAATTATAATTACCATTATAGTAGCAATATACAACTTTATTATTAGCGGTAATAAAGACGAAGAGAACAAGTAAATAGTAGAGGTTAGGGCAAATAGATTAAATTTTTGCCTTTATTTACACACAACCTATATAGGAATATTATAGCATATTATTATAAAAAGTAAGTATTTGTATAGGTTGTAAAGTGATTAATAGGGAAACTTTAGAGACAAGATACTGTCCTGCTTTGTATATTGGTGACCAAAATTATTTGGGTGAGCAAAGATTTTAAAAAGAGTTAAATATTTTCAATTAGAATTATTCAGATAGGGTATGAATCCAAAAAACAATTAATAGAGCAATTGGGTGCAAATTAGAGACAATTGCAGAAATAATTTATTATAAATAGAAATAATTATTTTTATATATTTCGAAATAAGATGCAAATATGGAAATAAATTATGAATAGATTTCTATATATATCGCAATATATATGTGTGTAACTAAATTGTGTTTTAATTACACATATTTCAAAATAATCGAAATAGGGCTACATTTAGAAAGGAATAATAAAATGAAAAATTATATGGGAGTGCAATTTTACAATTTAGATAGATTTTATCGAGAACAACTTAATAGCTTTGAGAGAGATAGAATCATTAAGTCAGTAAATGAAGAAGAGTATTTTACACAAAGAATGAGAAAATTTGGTATAAAAATTATTACAGAAGACAAGGATACTAGAAGTAACGATGATGGAATAGATTTTGTAATTGAATATAAAGAGATAATTTTTATATGTCAGTTAAAATATTGGGGTAAACCACTAGGTAAGAAACTCATAAAGGCTATATTCGGCGAAATGTTTTTAAGTGATATTTCAATAAAATATAGAGAAAAAGAAAAAAACGTAAGATATTTACTTATATGTCCGTTTATTAATAATAAAAATATAAATAGCATAAATAAATATTCAAAAGAAAAATTTTACGTAATACATGGAGAAGCGTTTGTTGAATTGTTAAATAATCCAATGTATTTTATAGAGAAAAAAATATATGAGAAAGAGGAACAATATGGAGAATATCAAAATTGATGATGGAATTATAAAATATCAAGTATCGTTAAATGATGGTATTTGTATGTCAACTGAAGTAAGTGATGTGATAGGCATAGGCTATTTGTATACTGGAGCTGGTTCTAATCCAAGAGAATTTCAAGCTATGACATCAACAAATATGAAGATATTGAAAAGTATATTGGAAGATCCTTATCGCTTTTGGGCTAAACATTTAGGAATATCAATCACTATAAAAAGTGGAACAAATGAATTTAATAAAAATGAAGGTAAAGGCGTTTTAAGATATGAGGATGCGTGTATTACGAATGGATTACAGACTTTATCTTTATTTAGAATCTTAGTCATGATAAAGATATTTCAAAAATATAAAGGAAAAAAAGAATTGCATAAAAAGATACCTAATACTATGGAAGATACATTCAAAGAAATAATTAAAGAAGTGTTGCCCACTATTTCAGATTTTTTTCTATCGAGTATAAGCGTTTCTCAAATCAATAAAGTATTATATTGGTTTTATAAAAATGAAAATGCCAAGTATTTAAATATGTTTTATAATATTACAATTGAAGAGTTGTTAAAAACAAGAATATCTTTTAAAGCTGTGTTGCTAGATGAAATAATAAGTAATGAAGAAGAAAATGATTTATCAATAATACCTAAATGGGGTGAAAACATAGCTAATTCTAATAATGAAACTCAAAATGTAAAAGCTGATGATAAGTTTGGTACTAAATATAAACCGTGGTTTGAAAATAATATTATGAAAAATACCAATGGCAAAATAGTCGATGTTGAATATAGGCGATTCTCTGTTCAAAAACAAGATCTACCATTAAAATATATACTTGATATATTAAGAGCTATTATACCTACAACTTTAATAATTGACTATAAACCTTGTGATGAGATTAAAAATAATGTAGCAAGTATTGTTAGCAAATATGCAAATAATAGAACACCAGTATACAGTGTATTTGAAAAATTAATTAAAATAGCAGAAATGAATAAGTCAGATAAAGAAATTAATGATGCTATAATAATAATAAAAAATTTAATGCCAAATTTAATAGAAACGATGTTGGTCTTTGAAAATAAATTAAATCTATATTATCAAGATTTAACATTTGAAGAAGTAATAAAAAATGTATCTCAAGAATCAAAAGATTTAAAAAAACGTCTAGGAATAGATGAAAATGAATTTAATGAAGAAATACTCAATAAAGCGGTTAAAAGACAACTTAGATTTTCACCTTCAAATATATTCCCAATTTTTATTTTTTCTTCTAGAAAATCTATAATCGTTAAGAAAAAGTTACAAGTTGAATATAATATAAATGATGAAATTATTGGAGAAATGATAAGAGTTATTTATAGGATATTATTAAAACAAAGAATTACAAGACAATATGGTTCAACATCGGATTTATTTAGAGATCCTGAAACATATATAGAGGCTGAATATATGTATAATTTAATAACTAAAAATGAAAAGACTGCATATGAAGAACTTGATTATGTTGAAAAATATAGGATAAATTTAGCACGATATTAGTAAATTATATTTTTAATAAAAAGGTAGCATAAATAATAAATGCTACCTTTTTTCACTATTCTTCTACGTAATCAATTATATCTGTAAACTTTATAGTATTATCTAGTCCTTTAAAAGCCTTAACTATGGCATTTAATTGTTCGATTTCTATTCTTTTAGAAGTCTCGTAGTATAAATTACTTATTGTAGCAGCTCTAATTCCAGTTTGTTCAGATAGCCATGATTGATTCTTTTTATACTTTCCTAATAATTCACTTACATATATTCTTATCATTCTATGTACCTCTCTTTAAATAATGATAATAACTACTTTATATAACAAATCATACTAATCTGATAGGTAAAAAGCAATAGCTACAGAAAAAAAAATACTCCTATGGTAAGAAAATTACTTGACTTATTACTCCTAGAGTAATATAATTAGCGTAAAGGTAATAAGAGGTGATAACAATGAGTATTAAAACATTACAACAATTTATTATATTTGCACAGGAATTTTCTATTGAGCTTACAGCAGATAACCTTAAAAAATTTAGAAAGTGTATACTTTCTTAAAAGAACGAGGGGGAATTGAGAATGTTAGAAGACAATTTAGAAGCAAAAAAAGTGTATAGTTTTGGGCTAATGAATAGTTACTATGGAATTGTAACTATGGAGGACATTACGGAAATGTGTAGAGAATGCGGAACTGAAATTTACAAATTAGAGTTAGCAAACTTAGCAGATATTTTAGATTGGATACATATGATAGGAGAACCATTTGGGGAATACCTACAAGTTAAAGAAGGAATATATAAATGGATAGACTTAACGTTTATTGCCTCATATGATTTTTATGAATATGCAAAAGTATCATAGCTGAAATAGAAGATACTAATAACCGTTGATATGACTCAAGAAAAGTCTAACAGATTATGTAATAGAGAATTATATTAATTAATTGGGGGTATTGAGAATGATGGAGTTAACAAATTGTAGTTATGTAGATTTTATTATATTTTTAGAGGAAAATCAGCCTTATGGGTTAATAAAAAAAACAGGGAATGGAGAAGAAGTATTTAACGTTTCAGAAGCTTTAAATGATGATAAATATGTATAAAAATTACATTTTTGATTTTATATTGACAAATTTTCATATATCGTCTATACTGTATAAGTGATGCAAATATTAGTAAAGAAAGGTTTAAGAGGTTAGAGCAGATATTAATTTTGAAGAATATGAGAATTTAATTGGGAAACTAAGTAATCTAAAAGTAAGAGAATGGTATATTTACCATGATAAAAACATTGTTAATAAAATAGATAAATCATTAGCAATAAAAGAGCAAGCTATAGAGGCTCATTTATTAAGAAACAGGTATAGAATGCAAGCTAGAAAATTAATGAAAGATAGAAAGTTAGCAGCATATTTAGATATTAATAATTCTAATTTACCATTTGAGTATTATGAAAATAAATATTTAAAGCAAGGATACACTGGTAATTTACTTTATAGAAAAATATTAGAAGCTTCAAACAGAACAAATAAAGAAGTAAATAAACAATTAGGAATAATGTAATACGGCATAAAACTAAATAAATGTTTTAAAGGCAAGATAATGGACCATAGAGGTCTTTTTATTTTGCCTATTTTTATAGAAAAGTATAGAACATATTATGTATTGATTTATCATAGCCCATTTCTTATAATAAAATAAATTCATTTATAGAAAGGGGGGATGATAGTGAAACTTATAATTTTATCGCTTTTTCTTGGTGTATTTGTAGGTATATTTATAACTAAGGCTATTAAAAAGAAAAAGTTATTTAATAATTTTGTACTTTGCTTAACTATTATATTATTAATATTTGGTCTTAATGTTTTCTTTTTTGGAGTAAAAACAAATTTTAAGGTTGTAGATGCAAACGGAGGAAAAATGCCAATCGATAAAAATATAGCTTTAAAGTATTTAGACACTGAAGAATTAAACGAACTTATTGATAATAAACATAAACTTTCTGATGAATCAACATTATATAGTGACCTTATTGACAAATATTATGTTCGTGGATTAGTATTCAAAAGCGGCCTTTACAGTATTGGAGATATAGTTGCATGCTGTGGAATATTTGTAATTTTTAGCATCATAGAAAGTTTAGTAAATATAATTTTTGTAAGAATACAAAATTATAAGCGAAAAATAAGTATTGCTTAAATTAAAAGAAGGGTAGGTAAGTCTACTCTTCTTTTAATTTAATAAAAAGAGAGGTGTAACATGTTAGAAATAATTAAAAATGCTTTTTTAGGATTAGCAACAGTAAAGGAAAGAGCTCCATCAAGTGGAGTCTTGGCTGCATTAATTGCCACCATAAATTATTTAGCTGGAGGGTTTGATATTATATCACAAACCCTTTTAATATTTGTATTATTGGATTATATATTAGGGGTTATAGCTGCCAAAGTTAATAAGGAATTAAGTTCTCAGAAGGGGACAACAGGACTTGTTAAAAAGATTTTCCTACTATTATTAATAGTTGTTCCTGTAATGCTAGATAGACTATTAGGAACAGGCAATAACCTTAGAAAGATATTTTGTTATTTCATAATAGCAAATGAAGGAATAAGTATTTGCGAAAATGCGGCAAGAATGGGTATACCGTTGCCTAAGAAGTTAATAGAAAGTTTAGAGCAACTAAAAGAGGGTGGCAAAAAAGAAATTAAGAGGGAGGATTAATTATGAGAATTGCTATAGATTGCGGACATACCCTTATTGGTGCTGACTATGGAGCAGTAGGAATTAAAGCAGAATCTAACTTAACAAGAGAAGTAGGGAATATAGTTATAAGTAAATTAAAAGCATTAGATTATAATGTTATAAATTGCACTATAGATACTTGTAATAACATAGGTAAAAGTTTAGCTTATAGAGTAAATCAAGCCAATAGCAATAATGTAGATTTATTTATCAGTATACATTTTAATTGTTTTAATGGGCAGGCACATGAAACTGAAGTATTTACATGGGGCGGAGAACAATTGCCAGAGGCTACTATAGTATTGAATAATTTAGTAGGACTTGGTTATGCCGATAGAGGAATTAAAGATGGCAGCAATTTATATGTAATAAGAAACACAAAAGCTAAAGCAATGTTAATAGAATGTTGTTTTTGTGATAGTAAAGAGGATATGAATAAGTATGATGCAGAAAAAATAGCTGGTGCAATTGTAGAAGGTATCGTAGGGAAAGCTACATATAATAATAGTAATAATAATTGGTGTTCTTTAGATGGAAAAGTAGGTGTTGTTACTGCTACAAGCGGTTTAAATGTAAGAGAAAGCAAAAGCACCAATAGTAAAATATTAGGCGTTTTGAAGCATGGGGAAAAAGTAAGGCTATATAGGCAAGAGGGAGAGTGGATACACATTTACTATGGGGAACATGGTGGATATGTATGTGCGGATTATATAAATATATTGTAGTTTAAAGGTAGTTCTTAACTTAGATTAGGAGCTACCTTCTTTTTATTTGGAAAAATTCAAATATATTATATTTATTTAAAAAAATTGTAATTATTTGTTTAGTACTGTAAAATAGTCAATGGCATTATTAAACTAATAGGGGGATATGAGATGAAGAGATTAAAAGGAATAACAAAAGGAATATTATTAATGGTCGTATTTTCGTTAATGCTAGTCGGATGTAGCTCTAATAAAATTCCAGATGAGGTTAGAGAAGAATTTTGGGAAGCAGCAAAAATAAATTATAAAATAATTGATAACTATATGAATAGTAAAACAAGAGAAGAATATCATGAATTTAGTAAGACATATGATGAAAATATAGATACCTTTAATAAGTTTATAAAAACGAAAGATGAAGGTTCTGTAGAAAAGAAGATAAAAGCAACTTGTGGTGAAATTTTCCTTTTGAATATGGATTATTATCTCGTTATAAGCGAATATGAAAAAGGTGATAAGATGAGTGAAGAAGATAAAGCTAAAATAAAGGAAATAAAAGAAGAGTATAAAAATAATCTAAAAGAATTAAAAAAAGAAATCAAAGTTGATATATTAAAATAACAAGAGTAGTCTCTAGAAATGGAGACTATTTGCTATTTTATAGAAGGAAAACTTAAATAGTTGCAGAATAAGAAAAATAGAGCTTAGTATTAATCTTAACATGTAATGTGTTTAAATTTATAGGTTGCAAAAATTCTTTTATGCATGAAGTTGATACTTAACATAGGATGTACTTATATAGTATAAAATGTTGATAGATTTAACTATAATAAATACAGCAAAAATTAAAAAAATATTTAATTAAATAAAGTATATATTCAATATTTTTTCTTAGTGAAGACAGTAAAGGATGAGTTTTTAAGGCAAATTATGGGGGGGCTATAGAATGGGGAATATCATAACTAGGTAATATGTAGGATTACCAGAAGAATATTGGCACAAACAAAATTTTTGTTGGTATATGCATGATGTAATTCTAAGTATTTTCCGTGACTCTACGAAAGAGGATAGAATGTCTACTAGTTTTAAAATTAGAGATGAAATTCAAGCAAGAGAACTTGAAGAGACGGAAAATATTATTAATTGGTTGTATAAGAATGGGTATGAACATGTTGCAAATAATACTTTAGGAATAGAAATTTTCAATTCAATTTTAGCAGATATGTGCAGTTTTATATATGAATCTTTAAATACTATTGAAAATGGGAAAATTACAGTTTCACTAGCTTTATTAAGAAAGCCATTTAGAGATAACTTATTGTATTTAGAGTGGTTGTTAGCTGACCCAAAAGAATTTATTAATATGGTTAATAATCAAGATATAGAAAAATATGCTATAGAAAAAATATCTAAGGATAAAAAAATAAATATAATAAAATCAGCCATAGAGAAATTAGACAGTCAAGAATATTTTTCTAGCATGGATGAAATTTTTTATTATGACTTGAGATATAATTATAAGCCAGAATATAGCTTGCAAAGAGTTTGGAATAAGGCAAGTCATTTAGTCACAACAGGAAATCATATAAAAAGCAATGAATTTAACTTTATATTTTCGGGACAAGAAGATGATTTAGATCTTATAGAATATTATTATAATCAAGTGCCACACTTACTATTTTATACCTATAACATTGTTATAAAATTATATAATACATTTATAAGAGAGACCTCAGATACGACTAAGATATATAATAACCATTTAATTTTATATAAATTCTGTGATTTAATAGATACGGCAATGCCACAAGATTATTTTGATAAAGAAACAAAAAGTCTACTAAGCTTTCCATGTGAAAACTGTAAAAAAATAATTAGAATAGATCTGGTTAGCAGTGAATTTAATGGTTTTCGAAATGGATGGGGTTTTACATGTCTTAAATGCGGAAATGATGTTGGAACATGCAAATATATATTTTGGGAAGATTATAAAGAAAAAACTATGCATTTAAAAATTGTTAAATAAATTATCTGTTTCATTCAAAAGTTATGAATTAGATCTAAAAAGAGAAAACCAAAAAATCAAAATTACTTTGATATTGGAGTATCTGAAGATAAGGTAAAGATTATTAATTTTAACATAGGATGCATTTGAATAAAAAAGACTCTGACATTCTTAGGGTGTTAACTGTGTTGAACCTTAACATGGCATGTATTTAAATGGGTTGTTCAACAGTTCGTTCTTAGAGTACATACCAGTTGAACCATAACATATTAATGTTATAAAGAAAAGGGTTATTAGGGATTTTACCTAGTAATCCTTTTGTTATTTTAAGTTATATTAATATGTAGCGTTTTTGTTGATAGAGTATTGTTCCTACAATCGCAGGAAGTATATTTATATTTTATATTTATTAATGTAAATATTATTATCCACATTTGTAGATACTGAAAAGATGGAGAAATACTAAATTGAGTTGAATTTGATAACTTTCAAATGGTATAATATTAGGTAAGAAAATTTGATATAACCGTATTGCAAAATGACAGAGTTTTGATTTGAAACCTTGATATATCAATGGTTAAGAGTGCGTGTACTCAATTTTCGGTCTTCAAAACCGTGTTGCCGTGCTAAGACCACGACGGGTGAGTTCGATTCTCACATATTCCCACCAATTTTAGAAGTATCAAGGGTTTAGATAATACGTTATGTATTAATCTAGCCCTTTCTTATTTTAGAGAGAGTTATGAATATTCATATTTTTATGTAAATTATGGTATAATTACAATGCAAACTAATATAATTGTATACTATAGTTTATATAAGGGGGACATTGTAATGAAAAGAAAAGTTGCGGCAATGGCAGTTATAGGGATACTTATTATAGTGCTGACTGGATGTATAGTAAAAAATCAAAGTTCAGCACATTATATTATTGAGGAAGGTCATAAAATAGCAGATACATATTATTATGATGTTGAAGATGATTTTGAAGGAATGAAATTAGAAATAGATTTGACACTTACAAAAGGAAAAGTTAAGTTTGAGCTTAAAGATCCAAATGGAAATATACAATGGAATGGAGAGGTTACATCAGATAAATCCTTAAAGGAAACAAAAGATTTTGATAAAATATCTGGTAAGTGGACTTTAACATTTGAAAATATTGATAATTCGGGTGAAGGTAAATTAAACTTGCAATTTAATAGACTTTAAAGAAAATAAATTGAACCGTGACATGTTAATTTTATAGAAGAAAGATTATTAGGAATCATACCTAATAATCCTCTATATTTTCCCCACACTTTTCCCGCATAAGTTTTAGGTGATGTTATAAAGTTACAGAATCATATATTGCTTAAGGCGTTGATATGTCTATGTTTTAAGAAAACATAGACATATTTAAAATGAATAAATTTGGCAGATGCGTTCAATTACCATATATCCCCGCTAATTGATAATACTAGCTTTGTAAGATTTTAAATAAAAGTCTTACAAGGCTTTTTTATTTTATTTTTAAAATATAACGAATATGACGTACTAATGTCTTATAATAAACTATATAATAATCTATATATGTTATAAGAGGGGTGCTAAAATGAATTTTGAAAAGCAAGTAGATATAAAAGATGACGTCATGGAAGTTAATTATTGCGCAACAAAAAAATATATTGATTTATGTATAGGAGGCTAAATTAATATGATTCTCACAGGTAACGAAATTTTTATTCGCTTTTTTGAAAATGAGGATGCAGAATCTTTATTGGATTTGTATTTAAGAAATGGTGAGTTATTTCAGAAATATTCGCCAGCTTTTGACGATGACTTTTACACACTTGATGCAAAACGTAAATATATTGCCAATTCTATAAAGCAAAGAGAAGAAGATAAAGCATATTCTTTTGGTATATACTTAAAAGATAATGAGAATTTGATTGGTAATGTATCCTTGTATCACATATTTCGAAGTTCACTTCAGAGATGTTTAATTGGTTATTCATTGGACAAGCAATACAATGGTAGAGGGTATACCACGGAAGCAGTCTCTTTAGCAGTAGAATTTGCGTTTAATGAATTAAAACTACATCGTGTTTATGCAGGTGTAATGTTAAGCAATATAGGTTCAATGCGAGTATTAGAAAAGGCAGGTTTTCATAAAGAAGGTATAGAGCAAAAAGGTGTAAAGATTAATGGCCAATGGGAAGACCATCAGATATTTGCTATAATATCAGCCAATAACTAAGCTTTATAGTAATGAGATGAAAAAGGGATATAGAGTAAAATATGATGTAAAGTATGATGTAAAGTATAAAGAAGGCACAATTACAGCACGAGATAGTGGAGTATATGAGGAGTGGTATTGGGTTATTAGAGAAAATAGCAATTCACCATGGGTGATTGATGATGCTGGAGTTTGATACATTTTTTACTACAATAAGCATGATGAAATAAAATTTACAATAACATTGAATATATTTTTATAGTGGAACTTATATAATGATTTCATCATATAATATGAGTGTAATTTGATTTTGATATAAAAAGTTTCCAAAACATGTAAAATGGGGGAGTGAAAAGATTATGGAATTAAGTTTAAGTATTCTTTTTTTAGATGGAACAAGTATATGGCTAAACAATATAGCCATTACAAATTATAATGACATGTATACGTGGTTAACAACTGGTACTACTGATAGTTTTGTTTGCGAAAGATCGAATGGAACACAAATCATACTCTATAAAAATGCAATAAAATATGTTGATGTATTTAGCATTGCTTAATTTGAAGAAGTAAATCCAGCTAAATATATAATATTAAAATATATTATTTTAAGCCGCACACTTAAATAAGTGTGCGGTCATTTAATTATTATTGAATTTTTTATCATAAAAGATAGTAAGAATAACAACTATCGTAGATATATTTAAAATATTAAGTAAAACTTTATAAAATATCTCTATTCATAAAATTTCAGCATATACTTTATTAAGTTACAAATTAAAATGATATTCTAATTTATAGCACAAAGTGAATAATATAAATTTTATATTATTTTTAAATTTATATATTGATTATGAATGGGGGTAATTATGAATATAATGAGTTTTATTACAGAAAAGGCACTTATATTAATACCAGTACTTTATATAATAGGAATGATGCTTAAAAATACCTCTAAAATTCAAGATTGGAGTATTCCTTGGATACTTTTAATCATAGGAATAGGAGGCTCCATAGGTCTTTTAGGACTTAATATGGAGGCAATTATACAAGGAGTTTTAGTTACCGGTACTACAGTGTATACAAATCAATTGTTTAAGCAAAGCACTATAAAAAAGAAAGAACAGGATAATCAAAGCTAAAGGTAATGTATTTATACATTACCTCAGACTGTAGACAAAAGG
>NZ_DKLM01000067.1:5002-8864 GCF_002455975.1 Clostridium sp. UBA6640 | reverse complement strand
AATCTTCCTTGGAAGATTACTTTTTTACTTTAATGCTAATTTTACATGAAGATTAAAAAATTTAATTTTAATAATTATTACATTTTAGAGTTATAATCTTGATAGAATATTAATTGATGTAGTCATCTAGAACTATACTAGAAATAGGTACAGCTTTTATATTAAGTGCTAATTACTGATTTAATTCACGTTATGAAGTAAAGATACTGTATTATAAGTAAAATGAGATATATTCCATAAGTATAAATGTAGGTGGTATAACAAGGTAAGCAAAAGGAGAGGGTAAAATGACTAATAGTAAAAAAGTTTTTGTCCTAGGTATGGCTAGAAGTGGCTATGAGGCAGCAAAGTTACTAGCTAGTAAAGGCTATGAAGTTACTGTTAATGATGCTAAAACCGATCAAAACATAGAGGAAATAGATGAGTTACAATCTCTAGGGGTCAAAATTGTCCTAGGAAGTCACCCTGAGGATTTGTTTGATAGTACATTTGAGATGATAGTTAAGAATCCAGGTATTTCAAATACACATAAATACATAGAAAAAGCACATAAATTCAATATACCTGTTATTAATGAAATGGAAGTAGCTTTTCACTATTTTCCAAAAGACATCACAATTATTGGTGTTACAGGAACTAACGGTAAAACAACTACAACAATATTGATTTATGAATTCTTAAAAAAGGCATCAAAGAACGTGTTTTTAATGGGGAATATAGGATATCCAGTATGTTCTTTTGTGTCTAAATTAAAGAATAAAGACATTGCTGTAATGGAAGTGTCAGATCATCAGCTATGCAATGTGCTAGATTTTAAAACAAATATATCAGTTTTAACTAATTTATCAGAAGCACATCTTGATTTTCATGGTTCATACGAGATTTATAAAAACATAAAAAAAGAATTTTCAATCATCACACTAAAAGTGATNNACATAGAATCTACTAAAAAATATTTTTCATCTAGTTCCATAAATAAATTAGGTTGCTCAATAATTGAGGGGCATATTTGCTATAACAACGATAAAATAATAGCTTTAGATGAAGTGAAAATTAAAGGAAGACATAATTATGAAAACGCTATGGCAGCTATTACGGTTGTTAAAGAATTAGGCGTAGATAATAGTGTTATTGCTAGTGTTTTAAAAACTTTTAGTGGTGTAGAACATCGAATGGAATATGTTAGAACCATAAATAATATAGATTTTTATAACGACTCTAAAGCTACTAATGTAAGGTCAACTCAAATGGCTTTAGCATCATTTGCAAAACCAACAATATTATTATTGGGTGGCTTAGATAGGGGACATAGCTTTGCTGAACTCAAGGATTATTTAATAAACGTAAAATTAATTGTAACTTATGGTGAAGCAAAGATGAGGATAAATGATTTCGCTATGGATTGTGGTATTCCTTGTAAAGTTGTTAATACCCTGAAAGATGCTACAGAGATAGCCTATAGTTCATCAGATGAAGGGGATGTTGTTCTTCTAAGTCCTGCATGTGCTGCTTGGGATCAATTTAAAGATTTTGAGGTTCGGGGAAATATGTTTAAAGAGTATGTAAAGAATTTATAGGAAGGAATGGNNCACCTCTGGGGAACAGTAGTGAAGCCCGTTAGGGTTCCCCTGAGGTGCAGTATAGGTCGGAACAACACCGAAAATTTTAATTAATATTAATGAAGATAAGCAATATAACTAAAATATTCTTTAATGATGTAGTTATTGTGCCACACTATACTGCACCCCAGGGGTGGAAGTTAATTCTTTTAAATAGATTTTTTACTAGCAATACAATTGCAAGTTTCTTTGTAGGGGCGAACAGTGTTCGCCAGCTATTTTTGCATATATAACGTCATCAAATGTTACAACTAAAATTATATGAATATGTTTTGGTTTATGGAGAACACTGTTCTCCGCTACAACTAGTCAATTCTAAATTTCTCAGATTTTACTGAGAAATATCCACAATTGTGCATTAATCTAAAAGTTGTGAATTAATATATCAAACTGTAACTTATATTCAGACATACATTAAATTTTAGAGTGGTTTATCTATAATAAGCTTCTTAAATAAACCCTACTCAAATTTCTTATATAAAGCAACACTTTGTACTCCAGGGAAAAATCCCATTTTATAATATAATGCTTCCGCAGCATTGCCAACTGTTACATCTAACTTTGTTGCTGGTGATATGTCTTTTAAAACAGTTAATGCCCTCTTTATCATGCTTTCAGCAATACCATGTCCCCTATAAGCTGGCTTTACTCCTATTTGGTTAATCGTAGAGAACTCATTGCTATCCTCTTCATTTTTCCCAGCTAAACATACCCCTATTAATTCATTAGTATTTCTATCATAAACTAATGTAGAAGCCTGTAAACTATTTGTAGCAATATACCTTTCTAAAAACATCTTAGAGTATTCGATCTCATCTTCTAGGGTGTTATTAGAAAATTCTTCATAATGGATGCCGCCTTTATATGATTCATATAATACTTTTCCTACCTCGACAGCATCCTTAATTGTAGGTGTTTTAATAATCAAGTCTTCCCTCCACTGAATATCATCAAATATCTCTGTTGGACGGATCATCATTCTTCTGACAAAACGTCTCCTATATCCAAGCATATTATAATAATGAACATCTCTTGGATGTATCATATATAAAAAGATACTTTTATTTTTATCTGACCATTGTAGTAATGCATTATCTAATTCGCTAATTATTGAAAATTTGTCTACTGTATATGGTGGTTCTACAAAAATTTGTGCTGAGAAATTTGGCTCTATTACTACTCCACCAACTCTTTTATTATTCTTGAAAATCCAAAATCTATGGCAATCATCCCCATCTGTATCATGTGATAGTTTGTCCCAACTATATGTAAACTCCTCATCTACACCTACATATATGGCATAATGTATGCCAAACTCAGCTTCATTAGCTCTTATAAGCATAAATCCATTATTTAGCAGGTATTGTTCTTTTCTCTCTTCCCACTTCTCAATGTTTTTCACTTTAAATTCCCCCTTATATGCATTTAAAAGATATATTTATTATAACTGATTGGAACATACTAGAAAAGATAGGTAATATTTCTATATTGTTCTTTACATAAAAAAGCTGCTCCTTTATAGATACAGCTTTTAATTTTATTATCTTAGTTGTTTTAATTAATATCATTAAAATAAATTCCATGGTTATAACTTACTACCCCTAATATAGACTAATTTCTTGCATTTACTATACAGCTTAAATGATATACTTCTATTTTCCTTCCAATACAAGAACAAAAGTTTATAATCTTTCGATGCCTGCTGACATTTAAGGAATAGTCACTGTTTTAGAGTAGCTTTTAAAAGGGGAATTTTAGGTGATAAATTATAGAAAGTTTGAATATATTATTATGAATTAATCAAAAAACAGGATGAGGAGAATAAATATGTATTTATCAATACCAAAAATATTTTTTATTACAGCTAAGTATATAGATAAGGAGCTTCTTGATATTGAAGAAATAAAAATATTACCAAATAATACTTCTAATTATGGGTTTAAGAAGCAATTAGATGTAGTAGAAGATGAGTTTATAAAAATTATTAAAAATAATATTTATAATTTTTTTTGCTAGTGTAAAAAATATAATTTTAGTATTATCAGTAAATAAAATCCAATGGTTAGCATATATATGTAATGTAAATAATTATATTTGAGGTTTATCGTGGAAAATCAAAAAAGGTCGCTAGAAAATAGTATGGATAAGGATGAAATGAAAGAAATAATGCAGATGATGTGTATCATGACTATGGTGCAATCAATGCAAGGTATGAAGGCAATGCAAGGCATGGATGGAATGCA
>NZ_DKLM01000067.1:0-4840 GCF_002455975.1 Clostridium sp. UBA6640 | reverse complement strand
TGCAAGGCATGGATGGAATGCAATGTATGCAAGGTATGAAAGCAATGCAAGGCATGCATAGTATGGAAGCAATGCCAGAGATGGAAGAGATTAAGAAAAAAGATACAGAAAGACTATATTAAGGTAATATATATTACAAGGGATTGTATAAGTCCCTTGTATAGATGACCCTAATTGATTTATAGGAACAGCTAATATTTTGAGAATTAAATATCGAGGTAAAATGATGATTAGATACAAAGATATAAATTTAAAAGATAATAATCCTGATATAACTATATCTAATATAAAAAATATATTAAATGAAATTGGAATAAATACATCTGAAAGCAATTGGAATAATTCACTTGAAAATTATTACTCAGTTACTATAAGGATTAACAATACTAATCTGAGTACTAATGGTAAAGGAATAAGTCCATCATATGCGCTAGCAAGTGCCTATGGAGAGTTAATGGAACGACTTCAAAACCAAGCATTTTTCAAATTATCTGTTGATGTAAGTCCAAAAGCTCTTAAATATAAAGGCTTCTATTATTGTCCTGATGAAAAGGAAATGTCATTAGACAAAATATTAAAGTTTGATAATGAATGGTTCAAAATCCAAGATAAATTAATAAAAAAAGAGATTGATAAAAAAAGTTTAATAAAAAAGTGGATGCAAATAGCCTATGAAGACTTTGATGAGGATTTTATATGTATTCCATATGATAATATATATAGTAAAAGGAAATCATATATACCAATAAAGATGGTGTCTAAAATGTATATGTCCAATGGAATGTGTGCGGGTAATACAAGGGAAGAGGCTTTAGTTCAAGGGCTATCAGAAATTTTTGAAAGATATGTAAATCGAAAAATATTAATGGAAAATATTATACCACCTGATATTCCTAAAAATTATATAGCTAGATATCCATTAATTAATAAGATGATAGATGATCTAGAAGAGTCAGGAAATTATGAAGTTATAGTTAAAGATTGCTCATTAGGAAAAGGTTACCCAGTAATAGGGGTAATAATTATTAATAGATTTAATCAAACGTATTTTGTGAAATTTGGAGCTCACCCTAAGTTCGAAATAGCTTTGCAAAGAACACTTACGGAATTATTGCAAGGTCAACATGCAAAAATGCTTAAAGGCGTTACAGAGTTTTCTTCTATTCCTAAAATTGAAAATCTTCATAACAATATGATTGGAATATTAGTAAATGGCTCAGGAGTCTACCATAAGGAGCTGTTTTCAAGTAATTATAGTTATGAATTTAATGAATTTTTAAGCTTAGATAGTGATAAAAATTCAGATATGTTAAAATATCTTTTAGATATTTTAGAAAAAGAGGAATATAGTGTTTTTGTAAGAGATGTTTCATTCTTAGGATTTCCTAGTTATCATGTAATTGTTCCAGGTTTTAGTGAAGTTGAATCAATAGACGATATTGAAGCTTTAGATAATTATATTAATTTTATTGGAATAAAAAAATACTTAAGAAATATTAATAGTTTAAACTCTAATGAATGTAGATATCTAATAGATACATTAGATAGTTTAGATATAAAAAATAAGTTATCAATTCCAAGAATATTAAATTTAAATATGATAAATAACTTTAATTGGTATTACTCTGATGTAGAGTTATTGAAGTGTGTTGTATGTTATAAAAATGGAGAATTTGAAAATAGCTTTAACTATATAGATAAATTTATAAAAAGATTAAATAATCCTGTACTAGATACTTATAATTACACATATTATAGATGTGTTAGAGACTTTATTGGTAATAAGGCATCTAAGTTTAATTTAAATGAAAACATAGAATTATTAGAGAAATTTTATTCAACAGAAATAATAAAGGATGTTGTTGATAATTTCTATGACAATAATAAGGTGATAGATAATTTTGGATCGATTTCATGTTGGAATTGCAATAAATGTCTTTATTCTAATGAGTGTTCCATTAAGGAAAATGATAGAATATTTATGATTTTAAAAGATAGATATACTTTAAATCAGATGAAGTAGATATTAGGTATAGAATTTAAAAGCATAATATGATTTTTATAAAGAACTTAAAAGAAAGCAAGAATTCGGAGTGCAACTTTTGTAGCTCTTAATTTGTATTATTATAAATATATGGTGGGATAACTTATTAGAAGAAGTTAATAAATATTATTTTGTATTTATATAAGATCCGTTCAAATGAAAATCTGAGGAACAATCAAAATACTAAGTATTATAATAGTAGTAAATAGGTTAGATATAGATATTGTTTACTTATTTTTAGGAGCAGATAAGATAAGGGCCGCTGAAATGACTATTCAGGTATTAGAAGAAAATATATTTATAAATAGTGAATTTAATATTGATTATCAATATTAAAAATAAACATATATTATTATAGTGATTAGAGAGCTTATATCTATATTAAATAGTTATAAGCTCTTTTTAGTTTAAAGGGAAAAGAAATAATGAAATAAGGAAAACTAAGGGGTAAAGAGTATATCTATTGTATTGAAAAAATATATGTTAAGGCTAGGAGGAGGAAGGAAATAAGATTTTCACTGTATAAAGATACCATAAGAGCAGATAATAGATATATTCTAAGAAGTCTTAATGTAACATAATTAGAGTTAATTGAACTTGTAAGAGCTTCAGTGAAAGAAAAAGTATTTTCAGATAAGTTCATTCAGAGATCGAAAAAAGAAATAGATAAAAAACAATATATTGAAAAAATAAATATTCAAGAGAATAATTACATATAATAACCTATTATAAATTAAGTGAGGTAAGAGAATATGAGCAACATAAAGTATATTAATAATGAACAAGCGGAAAACCTAATAGAAGAAAATGATGAATTACTAATTTTAGATGTTAGAAGTGCTAACGAATTTGAGGAAAGTAGAATTTCTAATGCCATAAATATTCCTGTAGACGAATTAGAGGAAGAGTTTTATGAATTAGAAGATTATAAAGATAGACCAATTCTTGTTTATTGTAAATCTGGGAAAAAAAGCAGTGTAGCTTGTAACTTAATGGAAGAAGAAGGGTTCAGTAATCTTTATAATTTAAGAGACGGAATATCAGATTATGAAGGACCAACAGTGAGTAAATAAAATATAAATTGAGTATACCCTTTTAGTAGATACAAGATAAAAAAACAGTATCTGCTAAAAGGGTATATTTTGTTTAGCTATAGATAAACCATCTAAAAATTTAATATATAAGTCATAACTACATAATTAAATATTTCAATTCACAACTAAAATAATGCACAATTCACAATTCACAATTAAGGTTGAAATTATTTTTTGGCAAAATAATTTCTTTAATAGATTTTTTAACTAGCAATATAATTGCTAGTTCTCCACCTCTGGGGAACAGTAGTGAAGCCCTTTAGGGTTCCCCTGAGGTGCAGTATAGGTCGGAACAATATTAATAAATTTAACTAGTACTATGGAGAAGCTACATTTGCTAGTGCTTTATTGTAGTGGCGAATACTGTTCGCCACTACAGCTAATCAATTTTTAATTTCTGAACTTAATACGTAATAATTTAATACAAATTTTATATTTGTAACAGAATTTTAATTTATCTAACTAATTTTTAAATATTTGTAAATTTTTATTGGATATTCTTAACTATTTGTAAATTTTAACTTAAAATGGAATAATATTTATTTTATAGTTGAAATTAGTCTATCTATAAAATAAAATTGAAGTATTATATTTACATTTATTCTATTTTGAGGAGGGGTTTTATGGTCAGCAAAAAAATTAGAACGTTAAGTATTGTTACATCAGCTATGGTTATTTTTTCATCTGCAAGCGGGGCTAAAGCTTATGGAAGGGTTGAACCCAATATAAATAATGAGAAGAATATCTCAATAAATGAAAAAACTTTAAATGAAAAAGATGATATAAATAGCATAATAAAAGATATGAAATTTGAAAAGGTGGATTTAAAAGAGCAAGATCAAGAAGAGGTAGTAAGAGTTATAGTTGAAGTAGAAGGAAAATCTGCAGTAGATATGTCTACTGATGGAGGAAAAATAAATATTCAAGATGTCAATAGAATAAAAAATGATATTAAAAGCATACAAGCAAAAGCTACTAACTTACAAGGTGCTAAAATAAGGCATAGTTATGGAACACTAATAAACGGATTTAGTATGGATTTAAAGAGAAAAGAGATGAATTCATTAAAGAAGATATCCGGTGTAGTTAGCGTTAAAGAAGCTAATATTTATTATTTAGACATGACTAATGCTAAAGATCTTACTCAGGTTTATACTGAATGGAGTAACTATGGATATAAAGGAGAGGGAACAGTAGTTTCCATAATAGATACTGGTATAGATTATACACATAAAGACATGAGAGAACCTAAAGATCCATCAAAAAACAAATTGAATGCATCAAAAGTTAAAGAATTAGTGAAATCAGGTGCATTAGAAGCAGGACAAAGTTGGCTAGATAAAACAGCTGTGAAAGGATATTATACTGATAAAGTTCCATTTGGATTTAATTATTCAGATGATAATGAGCAAATTATAGATACTCAATATGATGCTTCAATGCATGGTATGCATGTTGCTGGAATTGTAGCAGCTAATGCCAGTGATGAGGATATGAAAAAGATGGAAGGAATACAAGGGGTAGCCCCAGAAGCACAACTGTTAGCAATGAAAGCATTTTCTAATGGACCACGTCCAGGTGCTTTTACAGATGATGTTGTTGCAGCGATAGAGGATTCAGTATTACTAGGTGCAGACGTTATAAACATGAGTTTAGGATCGGCAGCAGGCTTTGTAGATGTCAATGATGCAGAACAAAAGGC
>NZ_DKLM01000070.1:58139-68674 GCF_002455975.1 Clostridium sp. UBA6640 | reverse complement strand
TATCGCAAAAGTTAACTCTGCTTCACAAGCTACTTCTTCATTTACTGTTGCTACTGCTTTACCTATACCCATAGGACCCCTCATTTTTATTATTTCTACCTTTAGTTTTAAGGTATCTCCTGGAACTACTTTCTTTCTAAATCTAGCATTTTTAATTCCACCAAAATAAGCAGTTTTACCTTTAAAATCATCAGTATCAAGTAGTGCAACTGCACCCACTTGTGCTAATGCCTCAATAATTATCACTCCTGGGAGTACAGGTTCCTGTGGAAAGTGCCCTTGAAAAAAGTATTCATTCATAGTTATATTTTTTATTCCTATAGCACTTTTACCTGGAATAACTTCTTCAATTTTATCTATAAATAAAAATGGATATCTATGAGGTATTATTTCTTGTATTTGTTTTATATCATAACTTTTCTTTTCCAATTTTTTCCCTCCCATATAATAATTTTTATTAGATTTTAATCCTTCTTTATCTTAAATAGACATTGCCCATATTCGACCATATCTTCATCTTGTACTAATATCTCTGTAATAATGCCATCTACATCACTTTCAATTTCATTCATAAGCTTCATAGCTTCTATTATGCAAAGTGTATCTCCCTTTTTAACTTTACTTCCTACCTCTACAAAAACCTTAGAATCAGGACTAGGTGATGAATAAAAGGTTCCTACTATAGGCGAATTTATAGTGCATAGGTCTTCGCTACAATAAGCCTCTGATTCAACCCTTTCTGGAAATTTTCCCATAGTTTTTTTACTATCGTTTTCCAAATTCACTTGGGTATCAACTGATGTTTCATGCATAACAGAAGATGAATTTTTCTCTAGAACATTAACAACTTCAACTTCTTTTTTCATTTTTATTTTTAGTCCATCTTGCTCTACCTCAAAGGATGTAAGATTTGATTCACTAACAGCTTTTATAAGCTGCTGTAAGCTTTTAAAATCCATAATTACTCCTCCCATTTTTTAAGTAAAATACTAGCATTATGTCCGCCAAATCCTAAAGAGTTAGATAGTGCATATTTTAATTGTTTAGTTCTTCCCACATTAGGAACATAATCTAAATCACAATCTTCATCTTGAATTTTAAGCCCTATAGTAGGAGGTATAAATCCTTCTTCTAAAGATTTAATACATACTATAGCTTCAACAGCCCCAGCTGCTCCAAGTAAGTGCCCTATCATAGATTTGGTTGAACTTATTGGTATTTTATATACTTCTTCTCCAAAGGCCGATTTTATTGCCAAAGTTTCAAACTTATCATTATATGGAGTACTTGTTCCATGAGCATTTATATAAGAAACATCACTTGCTTCTATTTGAGCTTCTTCTATAGCCATTTTCATAGCCCTTGCTGCTCCTTCACCGTCTGGTGATGGTTGAGTTATATGAAAGGCATCACAGGTTGCTCCATATCCTATTATCTCCCCATATATTTTAGCTTCCCTTGCCCTAGCATGCTCAAGGGACTCAAGTATAACAATGCCTGCACCTTCTCCCATAACAAATCCATTACGTTCTTTATCAAAAGGAATTGACGCTCTTAGAGGATCTTCACTTTTTGTCAGTGCTGTTAAAGAAGAAAATCCTGCCATTGCTATATCAACTATAGGTGCTTCACATCCACCTGCAATAATTACATCTGCTCTGCCAGATTTTATCATTTCAAAAGCCTCTCCTATTGCATTTGTACCTGTTGCACAAGCAGTAACCACAGTAGAACAAATTCCTTTTGCACCGTACTTTATAGCTACACTTCCAGCTGCTATATTTCCTATTATCATAGGTATCATAAATGGTGAAACCCTATTAGGTCCCTTTTCCATTAATTTTTTATATTCAACGGTTATAGTTTCAAGTCCACCTATACCTGAGCCAATCATTACTCCAAATCTTTCTTTATTTAAAGACTCAATATCCAAATTTGAATTTTTAACTGCTTCTTCAGTAGCTACCATGGCATATTGGCAATACTTATCCATTCTTCTTGCCTCTTTTTTATCCATATAATCTTCTATATTGAAATCTTTAAGTTCGCCTGCAACTTTTGCTTTAAAATTTGTAACATCAAAGGTTTTTATGAAATCTATTCCACATTTTCCACTTTTAATACCATTCCAAGAAGTTTCTACATTATTACCTAATGGAGTCAACGCTCCCATACCTGTTATAACAACTTTTTTATTCATAAATGCATCCTCCTATAAATTCTACATCACCATTCCGCCATCTACATTTATAACTTGGCCAGTTATGTATTTAGATTGTTCTGAAGCTAAAAACACTACTAAATTTGCAACATCTTCACTACTTCCAAGTTTTTTCAATGGAATGCTTTTAAGTAAATTTTCCTTAATATTATCATTTAATACCTCTGTCATATCTGTTTCTATAAATCCTGGTGCTATAGCATTTACATTTATTCCTCTGCTACCAAGCTCTTTAGCTACTGATTTAGTAAGACCTATAACCCCTGCTTTAGAAGCACTATAATTTGCCTGCCCTGCATTTCCTACTATACCTACTACTGAGCTTATATTTATAATCTTACCGCTTCTTTGTTTCATCATAATTTGGGTTACATGTTTTATAGTATTGAATGTACCTTTTAAATTTGTATCTATAACGTCATCAAAGTCTTCTTCTTTCATTCTCATAACTAAATTATCTTTTGTTATACCAGCATTATTTACTAACACATCTACAGAACCAAAGTCTTCTTTACAAGCTCTAATTAATTCTTCTGCATCTTTTAGTTTAGCAATATCGCCTTGAACTGCCTTAGCCTTTACACCTAAAGCTTCTATTTCT
The DNA here is from genome assembly GCF_002455975.1 of Clostridium sp. UBA6640. Taxonomy (GTDB): domain Bacteria; phylum Bacillota; class Clostridia; order Clostridiales; family Clostridiaceae; genus Clostridium_J. The sequence goes on along the minus strand of NZ_DKLM01000070.1, from coordinate 65,852 downwards.
TTTACAAGCTCATCAGCTTTATTAATACTATTTTTGAAATTAAAGACTATATTAGCACCTAAAGAAGCTAATTTTAATGCTATTGCTCTTCCTATTCCTCTACTTGCACCTGTTATTACAACATTCTTTCCCTGTAACATAATACTCACTCCTATTAGCTCTTTAAACTTTTTACTGTATTTTCTAAAGAAGATATATCTTCTACATTTAATATCTTTAATTTTCTATCTATTTTCTTAACAAATCCATTTAAAGTTTTACCTGGTCCAATTTCAATAAAAGTATCAACACCATCTCTTATCATAGTTCGTATGGTATCTTCCCACCTAACTGAACTCATAACCTGTAGCTTTAAAATATTCTTGATGTTTTCATTTTCATTTATATAATCACCAGTCACATTAGTTATCACAGGAACTTTCATTGAATTAAATTCTATTTTCTCAAGCTCTAATGATAACTTTTCTGCTGCTGTTTTTAGCATTGATGTATGAAAAGGTGCACTAAGTGGCAATTGTACCACTTTCTTAGCTCCCTTTTCTTTGCATAATTGTGATGCCTTTTCTAAAACTTTTATCTCTCCTGCTATAACAATTTGACCTGGACAATTTAAGTTAGCAAGTTCTAAAATACCTTCGCTACTTACTTCATTACAAATTTCTTTTATAATATTTTCTTCTAGACCTAATACAGCTGACATACCACCAAGTCCTACTGGCACTGCTTCTTGCATAAATCTTCCTCTTTTTTTAACTAATTTAACTGCATCTTCAAATTTTATAACATCGCTATAAATAAGTGCTGAATATTCTCCAAGACTTAACCCTGCTGCTACATCAGACTTTATTCCATAATGTTCTAATGCTTTGAGGCAAGCTATGCTCATAGTTAATATAGCTGGCTGAGTATTTTCTGTAACACTAAGTTCCTCTATAGATCCTTCAAAACAAAGTTTACTTATTTCAAACCCTAATTCTTCGCTAGCCGTATTAAATATATCTCTACATATCTCTATATTTTCATAAAGTTCTTTTCCCATTCCTACATACTGGGAACCTTGCCCAGGAAATATAAAAGCTATTTTACCCATAGTTTCCTCCTATTAATAATGGCTAAAGTTAAGCATCACCTTATATGTCTCTTCAAAAATTTCCCTTATTATTTCTTCGCAGCTTTGTTCTTTGCTTACAAGTCCTGCTATTTGACCTGCCATCACAGAACCCATATCGATATCTCCTTCGATAACAGCTTTAGGTAGCGCGCCTCTTCCTAATTGCTCTAATTGTTCTGGAGATACGTTTTCTTTTTCAAGCTTTTGAAATTCTCTAGCTAATTTATTTTTTAATACTCTAACAGGATGCCCTGTACTTCTGCCTGTTACTATTGAGTCTATATCTTTTGCAGATATAACTTTTTCTTTATAGTTTTTATGCACATTACATTCATGAGCTACTAGAAATCTAGTACCTAATTGTACTCCTTTAGCTCCTAACATGAATGAAGCTGCTACACCTCTGCCATCAGCTATGCCACCAGCAGCTATAACAGGTATATTTACGCCATCAACAACCTGTGGAATTAATGCCATAGTTGTAAGCTCCCCTATATGTCCACCAGCTTCACATCCTTCTGCTACTACAGCATCCGCTCCATAACGTTCCATTCTCTTTGCTAATCCAACAGAAGGTACTACTGGTATAACTTTTATGCCATGAGATTTCCACATTGCAATATATTTACCAGGATTTCCAGCACCAGTTGTAACCACATTTACTCTTTCTTCACAAACTAATTTAGCTATATCTTCTGCGTGAGGACTAAGCATCATAACATTTACTCCAAAAGGTTTATCTGTTAGCTGTTTTGCCTTCCTTATTTCTTCTCTTACATACTCTACTGGAGCATTTCCTGCTGCTATAATCCCAAGACCTCCAGCATTTGAAACTGCTGCTGCTAGTGTACTATCTGCAATCCAAGCCATAGCTCCTTGAATTATAGGATATTTTATATTTAGCATTTCACAAATTGTAGAACTCATATTTATTCCTCCTATAAAAGCAAAATTGTGGTTTTGCCACAATTTTTAATGCACAATTTACAGTTTAAAATGTACAATTGTGGAAGCTTCTCAGTTATAACTGAGAAGCTATACATATTAATTATTTATCTTTTTTTCAATGTAATCAACAATACCTTTAACATCTTTTATATCTTCTATTTCTTCATTAGGAATTTCTATATTAAATTCCTCCTCTAATGAAATAATTACCTCAAATAGTTCTAATGAATCTACTCCTAGATCATCACTAAAAGTTGAATTTAATGTTACCTCTGCCTCTTCTAATCCTAATTGATCTGCTATTATTTTTTTAACTTTTTCAAATGTCATTTTTATTCCTCCATATAATCTTTTTATTTAGATGCCTTATTCCAATTTATTAATGCACTACCATAGGTAAGGCCTCCACCAAATCCTATGATAATAATTTTGTTTCCTTTTTTAAGTAAATTTTTTTTATTTAGTTCATCAAGTGCTAATATAATACTTGCACTTGAAGTATTGCCATACTTACTTAAATTCATATAAAATTTATTAATATCATAATTTTTTCTTTTAGATACTGCTTCAATTATTCTAAAATTAGCTTGATGAGGTACAATATAGTCTATATCATCAATATTAAGATTGTTTTCTATTAAAATTCTTTCTATGGATTTTTCTAATACAGCTACAGCAAATTTAAATATATCCTTGCCATTCATTACAACTTTATCGTGAAAATCTTTAGTACCATCACTATATATATTCTTTAAATCTACAGCAGAACAAGTTAGTGATTCTCCTTTGCTACCATCAGCCCTACATTGAATAGAAGTTATACAAGCTTCATCACTTGTGGCAATTACTACTGCACCAGCACCATCTCCAAAAAGCACACAAGTACTTCTATCGCTCCAATCAATTATCTTTGATAATACTTCTGCTCCTATAACTAAAGCTTTTTTGTAAGTACCATTTTTTATAAATTGGCTTGCAATATCTATACCATATATAAAACCACTACAAGCTGAAGATATATCAAATGCCATAGCATTTTTAGCACCTATTGCCGCTTGAACATTACAAGCTGTTGAGGGTGTTAATGTATCTTGTGTTATTGTAGCAACTATAATTAAATCTATTTCTTCTGCTGTTGTATTACTATCTTGTAATGCCAACTTAGCTGCATTTACAGCGAGCTCTGTTGTAGTTTCATCTTTAGATATGTATCTAGTTTTAATTCCAGTTCTACTAACTATCCATTCATCACTAGTTTCTACATATTGAGACAACATATCATTAGTTACTAAGTTGTTTGGTACATAGCTTCCTGTACCTAGAATTTGAACGTTTTTCATTATTAACCTCCGTTCATAAAGTCTAATATTTAGATTTAAAAAATTCATTAAGCTTTTCTAGGGACCTAATTAAAACATCTTCTTCTTCCTGTGAAAGCCCTTCAATGCTAGCTTTTATCATCTCATGATGAAATCTTTCGTGTATTCTATAAGCAAGCTTACCTTTTCTAGTTAATTTTATCTTTACAGATCTTCTATCTTCTTCACATCTATTTCTTTCAACATATCCCTTTTTTACAAGCTTATTTATTGCTGTAGTTAAAGTTCCTACAGTTATTTTTAAACTTTGTGCAACTTCACTCATAGTTTTAACCTCATACATACCTATAGCTTCAATGGTATGTGTTTCAGTTATAGATAAATCCTTTAAAACACTTTCTGCTAATGCTTTTTGTTCTATTTTTAAAATGTCATTAAAAGTTTGAACTAATAATTCATTTAATACATGCTTTTTTAAAGAAGATTGTTTCATATTTTTCTACTTCCTTTATTTTGATATTCAAATATTTTGATAATCAAAGTATAAACTTATAATTATTTTATGTCAATATTTTTTTAATATAACAATTATGAAATATATATTTTAAATCCATAATTGATAATGCAAAATGCACTTTAAAATAACGTGGGTTTGTTGAAAAATCTTAGCTATTCCAATACTTATAAAATCACATGATGTATAACTTCTATGATTATATAAATATAATGCTCAAAAGATATGATATTTATCAAATTTAAAACTTCTTTTATAAAAAAAGATCAACTTATGAGGCTAATCCATAAGTTGATCTTAAATATATATTTTAAAAAATTATTTCATTGATTCAATAATGCTATCAACAATGGCATCCATTGAATCTCCATCCTCTTCTTTCATACTAGAACTTACTGTCATATCGCTGTCTAAAATAGTCATCTCTTTCATCTCATCTAAAAGTTCACGCATTAACTTTCCAGATTGAGGTGCCCATGAGCCGTTTTCAATAAGAGCAAATGTACGTTTTTGAAGATTTAATGCTTTCATATCCATTATATAATTTAGCATTGGTGGATAAATGTTTAAATTATAAGTTACTGAAGCAAGGACTATATGACTATATTTAAATGTTTCAGAAATCAAATAAGAAACATCAGTTTTTGAAACATCATACATAACTACATTAGTTATTCCTTTTTTCACTAGTCTTGTTGCTAAGTCATTAGCAGCTGCTTCTGTATTGCCATACATTGTTCCATAAACAATCATTACACCTTTTTCCTCTGGTTCATAACGACTCCATTTATCATACTTACCTAGTAAATATTCAAAATCATTACGCCATACTGGTCCATGTAATGGACATATAATTTTTATATCTATAGTGCTTGCTTTCTTTAAAAGAGCTTGAACATGAGGACCATATTTACCTACGATATTTGTATAATATCTTCTTGCATCATCAATCCAATCACGATCAAAGTTTACTTCATCATTAAATAGCTTGCCATCTAATGCTCCAAAAGAACCAAAAGCATCAGCTGAGAATAATGCGCCATTAGTAGTATCATATGTTACCATAGCCTCTGGCCAATGTATCATTGGAGCAGACACAAATACAACATTGTGTTTTCCAAAAGACATTGTGTCTCCTTCTTTAACCTCTATCAATTTTCCATCAACTTGGAAGCCAAATTGACGCATAAATAAAGCAGCTTTTTCAGTACATACAATTTGCACATTTGGATAACGAAGAATAATTTCTTCAATGCAAGCAGCATGATCTGGCTCCATATGGTTTATTACCATATAATCTAAAGTTCTCTCCCCAAGAAGTCCTTTAACATTTTCAAGTAATTGACGGCAAATTGACCAGTCAACTGTATCGAATAGCACTGTTTTCTCATCTAAAAGTAAATAAGAGTTATATGAAACCCCTTTTTGAATAGGGTGAATATTTTCGAAAAGGGCAAGGCGACGGTCGTTGCCTCCAACCCAATAAAGATCCTCAGTTATATTTCTAACACAATACATAGATTAAATCCTCCTTACCTAGAAACCTTTTATTATGCTTAATTATTATAGAAACTAAACTTCTATAAACATATCTTTCTCTTCACCACAAGCAGGGCAGGTCCATTCTTCAGGTAAATTCTCGAAAAGTGTACCTGGATTTACTTCTCCTTCAGGATCACCTACAGCGGCATCGTATTCATAACCACATCCATTACATACATGATATTTCCAGCTTGGAGCAACTTTCTTTGGAACAGCTCTCTTAATTTTCTTCATTGGTGGAGCTTCTTTCTTAGCTTCTCCATTATCTAAAGCTTCAGAGAGTATTGGTAGTATATCCATTAAATCACCAACAATACCATAGTCTGCGTTTTTAAATATTTTAGCATTTGCATCAATATTTATAGCAACAATAGTAGAAGCATCTTTTATACCCTTTAAATGCTGACCTGCGCCTGAAATACCGCAAGCAATATAAAGATTTCCTTTGAATTTTTGACCTGACATACCAACATAACGATTTATTGGCACATATTTAAGCGTTTCAGCTACTGGACGTGATGAACCTATAGCTGCACCAGCCTGAACTGCTAAGTCTTCTATAAGTTTCATATTTTCTTTTGCACCTATACCTTGACCTACACTTACCACTCTTTCAGCTTTAGCTATAGGAGTGTCTATAGGAATTCCTATTGTAAAGTCATATCCATCTACTTTAAGTGCTTCTACAAGTGCATCAACTTTTTCTTTAGCAGTTCCATCTTTGAAGATAACTTTCTTACGATAACCTGTAGCAGGTCCTTTTTTAGCAATTCTGCCTGTACTTTCTGTCTTTGGCATCTTACCAATTATATTAGCAGCAATAACTATACGTTGAATTTCATTAGTTCCTTCATATATTGTACAAATCTTAGCATCTCTATAAGCACGTTCAACTTCCATACCTTTTAAATATCCACTTCCACCAAAGATTTGAAGTGCATCATTTACAATCTCGAGACAAACGTCAGAAGCGTATTGTTTAGCCATAGCAGCTTCCATACCATAACGTTCATGATTTTCTTTTAACTCTGCTGCGCTATAAATAAGCAATCTAGCTGCTCTAAGCTTTGTTGCCATATCAGCTAATTTAAAAGAAATGGCCTGTTGTTGGCATATAGGTTTACCAAATTGAATTCTTTCTTTTGAATATTCTAACGCATTTTCATAAGCACCTTGCGCTATACCAAGAGCTTGTGATGCTATCCCAATACGTCCGCCATCTAAAGTTAACATGGCAATTTTGAAACCTTCGCCCTCTTTACCTAATAAATTTTCCTTAGGAACTTTCACATTATTGAACACAAGTTCTGCAGTTGCGGAAGAACGAATACCCATTTTGTTGTAATGTTGTCCAAAAGTAAATCCTTCCCATCCTTTTTCAACAATAAATGCACTAATACCACGAGTACCTATATCTGGTGTAGTAACTGCAAAAACAATATAAATATCAGCCTCACCACCATTAGTAATGAAGATTTTTTCACCATTTAAAATATAATAATCGCCTTCTAGTACAGCAGTAGTCTCAGTACCACCAGCGTCACTTCCAGCATTCTCTTCAGTTAAGCCAAATGCTCCAATTTTCTCTCCTTTTGCTAGTGGAACTAAATATTTTTGTTTTTGTTCTTCTGTTCCATAACCAGCAATTGGATATGCACCTAAAGATGTATGAGCAGAAAGAATTACACCTGTACCACCATCCACTCTTGATAATTCTTCAACAGCGATTGCATAGCTGATTACATCCAGCCCTGCTCCACCATATTCTTTGGGATATGGAATCCCCATCATACCCATATCAGCTAGTTCTTTAATTTCTTCTGAAGGAAACTTATTTTCCTCATCTAACATAAATGCAATAGGCTTAATTTTCTCTTCAGCAAACTTTCTGATTCTCATTCTTAAATTTTCATGATCTTCTGTAGTTTTAAAAAACATAACTGCACCTCCCCTTTAATTAACACGGTTCATAACTATCATTCTGTATTGATTTTATCAACTTATCCAGTTATCTTTTATTTGTAAAAATTATCTACTTAAATGTATTCCTTAAAGTATACTTAAACCGTATAACTTTATTGTATACCTAAAAAGTATACATTTCAATCCTAATTTTAACTTTTTTATAAATCCCCCCCATAAACTCCTATTATTTATTCTAAAGTTATAATATTTCCGTCTACATATTCTATGTATATCCTATTACTAAATATTACAATGAAAACTAAGCCCATAACTCTATAGATAAACTACCTTAAAAATTAAGGATTAATAATGAA
>NZ_DKLM01000070.1:56691-58110 GCF_002455975.1 Clostridium sp. UBA6640 | reverse complement strand
AAGAATTTTTGTTATAGAAATTAAAATCATGCATAAGTTAAATTTTCATCAAGGAACCCTATATAGACCCCAGGGGTGAAAGTTAATGTTGAGAAATTTAAAATTGTGAACTGTGAATTTAGTAGTATTAGTGGCAATACCAATAAGTGCTAATTATTTTCAGGGATAGATTAAATTTAGGGGTGGTATATCTATATAAGAAACCCTAGATTCCTTAATAAAATAGTAAAAGTTATGGACTAATCCATAACTTTTACTATTTTATATATAACTTTATTTACATCATTTTCATATTCAAATTTATATGCACTATTCACATATTTTACAAATGAAGCTAACCAATTAAATCTTAGTCTATAAAATATTTCCACATTCCCGCCTATCCTATCATAATTGCTCTTATGAATACATCTTGAGTTATACCACTCAACGATATTATCTTCTTTAGTTACAATAGATTGAACTCTATCACAAGGCATGCCTTCTAATAAATAGTTATTCATAGCATCAAATATATCTATTACATTATTGGGATGCTCTTTTTCCTTTGACATGAGTCCACATTTAACGCCATTGTCCCTATAAAATTTAGCTGCTATCTCCTCAACCTCTTCTCCATAAATTTCTTTAATCTTAGTTATTATAAAAGCTTGACGAGTTTCTGCATTAGTTATTTTATTTTGAAGCCATCCGTGAATATTAGTTAAATCTATAACCTCTTCTAATTCTTTGTCTGTATCTATCATTTCACCATAAATTTTAGATTCATTTATTATAGTTTCTGCTTTTTCACCATACTTTTCTATATAAGCTTTAATAAAAGCTCTTTCTATATCCTCAAATAAAATAATTTTATTAAATAACCATTTATGTATTGGAGCTAAAAATGCGCTCATATTTATTCCTCCTGTATTATCAGATTGTTTATATATTATCACGTCATCATAAAAATAACCGTAACATAGGTTACGGAGATTATTTTATAGGTAAAACTTCAAATATTAATGTGACTATACATAGCATACTGACCAATAACCATAATATTAAAAACATTATACAGATATATTCTGCTAATGACCTTAAAATTTTAAAAGGTAACACTATAAAAATTAGTGATGTACATATAGCTACTATGCGTCCATATAATATAATATTAAAAATTTCTCCTATTAAAATTATTAAGCTATAATTCATATTATAAAACCTCGCTCTATAAATATAGCTAAAATAGCTTTATATAATATATAGTAGAGCAAAATTTTATATGTGTTCTTAATAGCTAGCCAATATGCTGGTCTATTTTGAATTATACTATCTCGTTACAATTTACTTTAAGCCCAACTATAATTTAGAATCTTTGTTTCGATATAACACAAAATATTTGTAGCATTTTGACTAGTTATTTTGTTTCAGACATCT
>NZ_DKLM01000070.1:0-56651 GCF_002455975.1 Clostridium sp. UBA6640 | reverse complement strand
ATGTGATGTAATAACCCCATTAGCAGGCACATAAAGCTGTTTTTCTAAAAATGCAAATGTGGAATCTTCATAATCTAAATTAATAACTGGCTTTGCTTTTTCTATTTTAGTTACAGTAAAGGTTATTAATTTTTCCTCATTATTATTATGGTATATAACATTATTTGCTATTTGTTCACTAGTCATTACTGAACTTAAATTACATTTTACTTTTTCATAAGAAATGTTATTATTTGAATCTATACTTTCTATATCTTCAAGCTTTGCTGTATCTATATATTTGTCTTTTACCTTTTTTAACGCTTCGTCCCCTACCTTATTGTTTTTGACAAATCCAATTAGTTTTTCATCAGACTTCATTGCATAGGCATCGACAACTATGTAATTTGAAAGCATATTTTTTAATTGTTCCTCTGTAAAAAATTTGTCTATATCAATTTTACCTTTTTCAAATCTAAAGTACTCTCCTAATTGAATTTCCTTAAAAACTGTCTCTTCTTTTAGACTATTATAAGCATCATCTATGCAAAATTTATCTTTTACATAAGCTACAGCTCTATCTTCACTATATACCACATACCCGTTGTAATCTAAACTATTAAGAAGCAACATATAGCTTACTGCAATTATGGCTACTGTAACTACTATAATCTCCTTAATATGACTTTTAATCTCTTTCAAGCTATACCTCCTTTCTAATAGGATAATATTCCCCTATAGATAATTTTTAAACATATCATAAGTATTTAGGTAATTTTCATAATTTAAATTTAACTATGTGGTATACTAAGTATGAGAGAAAAAAATATATGCTGTTTTAAAATAATATTAAAATCTGCATAATTAACAATGATCCTCTCTCAGTTGTCAGTTGATTAAGTCGATAATAAAATGAATAATATTTTAAAACAATGCAAATAATTATGTTGGTATTTTATACTAAAAGTGAGGGATGGTACATGAGTACTTTCATGTTTAAGAATAAAGATTTTGGATATACACCTATAAACAATGTCTTTATAGATAAATATATGGCTGCGGCTAGAGGAGAATATGTAAAAGTATATCTACTAGGACTTAAATATTGTGTAAGCGGAGAGTTAGGTGCTAACTCTGCAGTAATTGCAAATACTTTATCTCTTTTAGAAACAGACGTATTAAATGCTTGGAATTATTGGAGTGAAGTAGGCGTTATAAAGATGGCTGCTATAGATAATATGAGCAACTATACTATAGAATTTTTAGATTTGACTAATAACATTGAAGATACCAATAAAAAAATTGATATTCTTAAAGAATTAAATAACAATTCAATTAAGGATATGCTTCAAGATATAGAAAAACTTATAGGAAGAACCTTATCACCTAAAGAGATTGAAATATATTTAGGATGGCAAAAGGATTTTAACTTTTCACCTGAATTGATACTTCTTTTAATACAATACTGCGTATCTAAAGGTAAGGTTGATTATAGATACTTTGAAAAAATTGCTATGGCATGGCATGATGATAAAATTCAGACTGTTGAAGATGCTCAAAGTTTCATCACAAAACATGAAGATAAATGGATTAATATAAGAAAAATTTTAAAATATTTGGGTATTAATACACCAGATATTATGAAGCCTCAAGAAGAAATGCTTACTAAATGGTTAACAGTTTATAAATTTCCTCTAGATATTATATATAAATCCTGTGATATCTGCTTTGAAAGACTTAATAGGGCAGACTTCAAATATATAGATGGAATATTGAATAGTTGGTTCAGAGATGGAATTTCAACTTTAGAAGATATAGAAAAGAAAGATAGAAAAAAATTAACCCACAAATCTATAGTAAACAACAAATTATCAAATAAAGGCACCTTCAACAATTATGAGCAAAGATCTTATAACTTTGAAGAATTAGAGAAACAATTACTAGGATGGGATAATAATGATTAAACAACATCATTCTGAAATAATGAAAATTTATGAAGATATTCGTAAATCTGAAGAAAATGCTTTAAAGTTAAGAAAAGAAGAAATTGAGCAAAAATTGCCTATGGTTATAGCAATAGAAGATGAAATAAAAAAGCTTTCTTTAAAGTTATCTTTGGCAGCAATAAAATCTATGGATAACAAGGAAACCTTTATAGATTCTATAAAAGAAAAAATTATAGATCTTAGAATGAAAAAAGGTGAACTACTAGCTTCTAATGGATACGATGTTAATTACTTAGCCTTAAACTATAGATGTAATAAGTGTAAGGACACAGGATATATCTATATAGATAAGTGTAATTGCTATAAACAATATTTAGTTCAACTTTATTATAATAATTCAGATTTAAAGCATTTACTTAATAAAAATAACTTTAATAACTTTAACATAAATTATTTTAATAATAACTTAAATAATAATGAAAACGTCAGCTCTAGAGCAAATATGGAACGTAACTACGAAAGAGCTGTAGAATTTATTAAAAACTTTAACGATATTGAAGATAATTTACTTTTCTACGGTAATTCAGGAACCGGCAAAACTTTTTTATCTCATTGTATTGCTAAAGAGCTTATCGAAAATGGGTATTTTGTAGTTTACAAGACCTCTGATGATTTAATTTCTGCTTTAAAAGAAGTTAAATTTAATAACAACAGTACTATGGAAGACTGTCTTATAAATTGTGATTTGCTTATAATTGATGACTTAGGCACAGAGCAAATCTCAGACTTCTCTAAAAAAGAACTTTTTAATTTACTTAACACAAAGCTTTTAAAGCAAAAGAAAATGCTCATTTCCACTAATTATGCATTAAGTGAACTATCAGATGTTTATTCTGAAAGATTTACTTCAAGATTATTCGGTAATTTTAGTCTTTTTAAATTTTATGGAAATGACATTAGAATATTAAAAAAATCTATAATAAAAAGGTAGCATAAAAAGTTATGTTACCTTTTTTATTATGTACATTTTTCTTCATATTCTCTTAATTCATTAATTATAGTAGTAGTACAAGAAGCCAATAACATATCAATGACTATAGTAGCTATTAGCATTCCATCTACTATATCCATACCCCCTTTTAAAAAAAGTTTAAAAATAAAAAAGAATAAGAAATGTTCTATCATACCACCTATAATTCCATTTAAAAATAGTTAAGAGGCTGCCACTTTAGGCAACCTCTTAATTTTATATTTTCTTAGCTAATATTGCTGCACCAATTGCGCCAGCATACCTAGCTAATTTATTTGATTTTACTTCACTATTTAACTTATTACAAAGCATTTCTATAATATAATCACATTCGCATAGACCACCAGTTAAAAAATATTTTTCTCCTTCGTCATGCTTTTTACACAGCGAAGATACTTTTGTAACTACTGAGTCAATAATTGCAAATGCTATGTCCTCTCTTTTTTTCCCACTCCCTATAAGGCTTATAACTTCTGACTCTGCAAAAACAGTACACATTGAACTTATTGTAGTATTTCCTCCCTTGGAAGCTAAATTACATAGTTCTTCTATATCTACTGATAGTATATTAGACATAATTTCGATAAATCTTCCTGTACCTGCAGAACATTTGTCATTCATTATAAAATTTGTAATCATATCATCTTTAACAGTTATAATTTTAGTATCCTGTCCACCTATATCAATGACAGTACAATCTTCCCCTAAAAGATATGAAGCTCCCTTACCATGGCAAGTTATTTCCGTTACTGACTTATGTGCATAAGGTACAGAAACTCTTCCATATCCAGTTGCTACTACTTTTCTATTTTCTTCATATATACACATCGATTCTAATTTTTCATCTATGGTCTTTGATGTCTCAACGCTACTCCATCCCGTTGGCATAACAAAAGTATCTTTTAAGTTATCATCTTCAAATATAGCTACCTTAGCAGCAGTAGATCCTATGTCTATTCCTATATAGTACATGCTTATTTTCCCCTTTTAAAGCATTTCAATAAATGCAGCCATACGAGTTTTAAGTTGTCCAACATCTGAAGTAGAATAGTCTGTCTCTATATTCATGTATGGTATTTTCTTTTCTTCATTTACAAACTTCTTAATTCTATGAGTCTCAACGTTATAAGTATGACAAGCTTGTAATGTTATATCTATAACACCATCAACTGAGAATTCATCAACTAGCTCACTGATTAAATCTAATCTACCATCATTTGGCGCCATAACTGAACATGGAATGCTTAAATATTTTTCCGCTAATGCATCAATTGGATCTTTTGTTTCATCAACTAGCCTAATTTTTTCTTTAATTCCAGAACAGTTCTCAAAACAAACTACTACTCCACCGCTTTCTTCAATGGCAGTTAAAACTTTATCTGCTACTCCCCCTATAGGACAGCCAGTAATTAATATTCTTGGTCCATTTTTATAAGTGTCTTTTTTGGCATCATAATTAACTTTTATATCTTCTATTGTTTCTCTTAACATTTTATTTTGTTCTTTTTTGTCAAAAGTATAGTGAGTTGCATCTATTATTTTATGAAGTTGTAATCCACTTATTGGTGCTGGATTTAATTTTGATAATGAATAAAGATCTTTTAGCACAGTTCTTTCTTCATTACGAATTTTAATTGCTTCTTTAAGTGCTTCATCTGTTATTTTAACATCAAATTGATTTTCAAGTCTTTCTATAAAATATTTAATTTCGTCTTTCCATACTTTAAGCGCATGTTCTCTATTGGTATTTTGAGGTAATTGCATAACATGCAGTGGCTTTATTTCTTCTAGATATTCATACATTTTCTTTTTTCCATCACAAGTAGTTTCTCCAACTATTAAATCTGAAAAATATGTATAGGGACACTTGTCTGTTAATGCAAACCCATAGCTTGCTTTTATAAGTGGGCATAAGTTTTTGGGTAAATGTTTTTCTGCATCTGGAATAGTCTCTTCGCTAACAGCACAAAGGCTTATTGGATATGCACCTGCTGCATATATAGCCTCTACTGGTGCAAAAGTGCAAAATGTACCTACTACCTTTTGTCCTTTATCTTTTAGCTCTTTAACTTTAATAAAGCCATTTCTTCTTGTTTCATTAAACTCTTCAAAATTTTTCGGTAAATTATTCATTACAAACCCTCCAAATATATAATATATGAGCAAAATATTGTCTACCCTTTATAAACACTTAAATTTTAATCTCTATATCCTTAATAGTTTTACTGCTTTTTATGGAATAGAAATTATTAATGTTAAATCTTTTACTAGTTATTTTTAATTGCAGTTTAAAAGCTCAACTATATATAGTTGAGCTTTTAAATACGAAAGAAAAATTTTAATTAAAGGATAAACGACTATAACCAACTTCGTCTTGAGTTAATGTTAACATATATTTTGACAATTGTGAATTTTTGTTTTCCAATGATTGCAGGCTTATCTATAGATATATTAAATATATAGATATACCAGCTCTAAAATTAATATATATGTGAAAATAATTGGTATTTCTTAGTATTATAATTGAAACTATTGAATTCACAATTCACAGTTCAAAATTTCGGATATTTCTCAGTGGCAACTGAGAAATTTAGAATTGATTTTGTAGCGGCGAACAGTGTTCGCCACATAACTAGCAATTATATTGCTAGTCAAAAAAATCTATTAAAGAAATTATTTTATCTAAAAATAATTTCAACCGCATTGTCAATTGTCCATTTTTAATTCTACATTGATTAAACCCCTGGGGTGCAGTATGATAAGTCACAATATCTACATCATTAAACGATATTTCAATAACATTACATATCTCCACAGTATTGCTTAAACTCAATGTTTTAGTTCCAAACTATACTGACCTCAGGGCAACCCTTATACAATTGAGAATTCACGATTGACAATGGACAATTATGGATACTTCTCTTTTATAAGAGAAGTTTTAAATTGATTTGTTTTTGAAGTGACACAATCACTTTCATTTTAAGGAATTAATTTGTAAAAATTAATTTCAACCACAATTGTCAATTTTCAATCTTCAATTCTCAATTGGCTAAGTTCCCCAGAGGTAGAAAACTAGCAATTGCATTGTTAACTAAAAAATCCATTAAAGAAATTATTTTGGTCAAAAATAATTTCCACCTTAATTGTGAATTTTGCATTGTGAATTGTGAATTGAAGTACTCAAGGGTGTAGTTATATTTAGATATATATTAATTTCTAATATAGTTTATCTCTATACTCTTAAGAATTACAAATGATTATTTTTATAGTATTTCTCTATAACGAAAAAAAACCTGAATGTAAACATTCAAGTTTTTCATGGAGCTGGCAATAGGAATTGAACCTACAACCTGCTGATTACAAGTCAGCTGCTCTACCGTTGAGCCATGCCAGCAATTATGGCGACCCAGAAGGGACTCGAACCCTCGACCTCCGGCGTGACAGGCCGGCACTCTAACCAACTGAGCCACTGGGCCATATGTGGTGGTCGCAACAGGGATCGAACCTGTGACCCTCTGCTTGTAAGGCAGATGCTCTCCCAGCTGAGCTATGCGACCGCTAATGGTGACTCCTAGGGGAATCGAACCCCTGTTACCACCGTGAAAGGGTGGTGTCTTAACCGCTTGACCAAGGAGCCATATGTCATTTTACTTTTGTTAGGTCGGTGCTTTCTGCACACCCGACAAATAATATAATACCTAAAATCCTTAACAATGTCAACAATTTTTCAAAAAAAATTTCATTTTTTATCAGAAAAGCTCATTTCACATTATAAACCTAGATAAATCAACAATTTTGCTGGCACTTTTTTATAAGAAAAAAGTCATAATTTGAAATTTATTATAAAGTTTTAAAATAAATTTATGTGTTTCTTCACAATATATATTCTATTCTGGATTAAATAATTTATGACATATTAGTTATAAATTATTTATTGATGATTACTTGATGGTTTTATTAGTAATACTTATAATAAGTTTAACATTATTTTTTCTTTTTAGAAAGGAGACTTTATTTTGAAACATGACCTTATTATAGTTGGTGGCGGTGCTTCAGGAATTATGGCTGCTATTATGGCAAAAGACCTAGGCATAGATGTAGCTATATTAGAAAGCAATGATAGAATAGGTAAGAAAATTCTTACAACAGGAAATGGAAGGTGTAATATAACCAATAAAAACATAAATGTTTTAAGGTATCATAGTGAAAATAAAGCTTTTTTTAATAAGGTCTTTGAACGCTTTACGCTAAAAAATACCGTAGAACTTTTTAATTCAATTGGTTTATATTTAGTTACCTTAGATGGTGATAAAATGTATCCTATGTCTTTACAGGCTTCTTCTGTACTAGATGTTTTTAGATTTGCCCTAGAGGAAAGGGAAGTTCCTATTTATTTAAATCATAAAGTAAAAGAAATAAATTATAAAAACAAATTTATTATAAATTGTAGTAATGAAGAAAACTTTGTTTGCAGCAAACTTTTACTTTGTACAGGAGGAAAAAGCGCGCCTAAAACCGGTTCTGATGGTTATGGCTTCACCTTAGCTAAAAAACTAGGACACAATATAATAAATCCTATTCCAGCTCTTGTGCAGCTTAAATTAAATCATAATAAGTTAAAAGCACTATCTGGGGTTAAATTTGATGGAAATGCACATATATATGTAGATAATAAATTAAGGAGAAGTGAGTTTGGAGAAATATTGTTTACAGACTATGGTATTTCTGGTCCTCCTATCCTTCAACTTAGCAGAATTGCTTCTTATAATTTATCTAAAGGAAAAGATGTATCTTTAAAAATTGATATGATGAGTAATCTTTCAAAAGATGAATTAAAGAGATTTTTAGAAAATCATTTTGGAACATATTCATATAGATCTATACATGATGCCCTTATAGGTATAATTAACAAAAAAATTATTCCTATAATAATTAAAGAATCTAATATTGATAATATACATAAGCCTTGCTGGTCACTAGAATGGGAAGAAAAAGAAGCGTTATTATCCTTATTAAAAGAATGGACATTTAAAGTAAGTGGTACTAACTCTTTTGATAATGCACAAGTTACAGCTGGTGGTATAGATACAAAAGAAGTGGATGAGAACACCTTACAATCAAAAATAGTTCCTAATCTATATTTTGCTGGGGAGATATTAGACGTAGATGGAGATTGTGGTGGTTTTAATCTTCAATGGGCATGGAGTTCTGCCTCAGCGGCAATCAAAAGCCTTAAAATCTCAGAATCATAATAATAAATAGTAATCATTGTATTCAATTAAAGATTAATAATTAGTGATATAGAAAATAATAGTATTATTAAAAATAAATTTTAGAAATAAAAAAGCTAGTCTTATAGACTAGCTTACTTATATTTACTTATTTAAAGCTTCTAATAATTTTTCTAGATCTAATCCATGAACTGCAGCTGCTTCTTCTAAAGTTTCTGCTTGTGCTGATGGACATCCTACACAACCCATTCCAAAGCTCATTAATACATCTACAGAATTTGCATGTTGTCTTACAACCTCACCTATTGTCATATCTTTAGTAATTTTCATAAATAACACCTCTTCCATTAATTATATATTAAGCATCTTTGACTAGTTATTTTATCTTAGATACCTTATTATTATTTTCTTATATGTTTTTTTTATCCTTACTAATTAACTTTATTATACAACACAAATTCAAAAAAAACTGTAACTTTTGTTACAATTTTGTATCTTAAGTAAAAATTTATATACATATTAATTCATATAACAAAATAACATCCTATTTAGGATGCTATTTTAATATTTAAATAACGTCTTTTTTTGCGAAGATTAAATTACTTATAATTAATAATGCTGCTATATATACAATTATTATAGCTAATGAAAATCCTAAAGTTCCATCAAAGAATTTAGGCGCATTACTGCTTATTAGTGGGTTTGAATCATAAACTTCAAGGTTTAGATTGCCAAATATAATATATTTAGCCCACCAACGATTTCCAGCCACCATCATTAATGGCATACTTAATGAGCTTGTTATTATAGCTGTACTTAATGCTATTCCAATACCTTTAAAAATCGTAGCTAAACTAAAGGCTAAAGTTAAATAGAATATATCTTTTGGTATTGAATATAAAACTTTTTTTATCAATATAAGTATAGTATATTCACTTGTTACTTTTGTACCAAAGAATGCTACCCCTAACAGTGATGAAAAAGCAAATGCAAAAATATAACTAGCTAATAAGAAAAATATTACTGCTATATATTTTGAAAATAATATAGAACTTCTATTCCATGGACGTATTAAAAGTTGCTTTATTGTTCCTTCTTTCCACTCATCAGTGAATATCTGTGCTCCTAATACCATTGTAAACATACCTATAAGAGAGCTTGTCCACATCATAGACATTTGTATAAAGTCTACATAGTCCATATTTATGCCCTTAAATTTAATTATAATTGCTGATGCTATAGCTACAACAGCCATAAATATATAAAAATAAGGTGCTGTTCTTTTTGTGTTTACCTTCATAATTTCGTTTCTAATTAACTGAATAAAACCCATATCTATTTTTCCTCCTTAGTCATACTTAAGAATACTTCTTCTAAGGATTGAGTAACCTGTTTTACCTCATAAATTTTCAATCCTCCATCAATCAATTTGCTTATGATTAACGGAATCTCATCTCGTCTCAAACTAACTACCATTCTATTTTTCTCTACTTTAATAAGCCCAACAGAATTTATTAACTTTTTAGCTAAATCTATATTATCAACTTCAATTTCTACATCTAACTTCTCTTGTAAATTATTATTTTCGTTTTTAATAGTACGTTCTCCTATTAATTTTCCTTCTTGAATAACTATTATATTATCACAAATAAGCTCAACTTCTGATAATAAGTGACTTGAAATTATTATAGATATATTTTCTTTTTTTGCTAAATATCTTAAATATTCACGAAGCTCATGTATTCCTTCTGGATCAAGTCCATTAGTTGGTTCATCTAATATAAGAATTGATGGTTTATGTAAAAGTGCCTGCGCTACTCCTAATCTTTGCTTCATTCCTAAAGAATAAGTTTTTACTTTTTTATTTATTGCATGTTCCAGTTTAACAAGTTTAACAACTTCATCTATTCTCTCTTGAGATACAGGTGTTTTGCTCATTCTTGCAAAATGAATTAAATTCTTCATGCCGCTCATATATTTATATAATTCAGGATTTTCAATGATTGCACCTATATGCTCTAAAGCTTTAATTTTATCCTTTTTAACATCATATCCCTCAATAAAAATATCACCTTTATCTATTCCTATAAGTCCAACCATCATACGTATTGTTGTGGTCTTTCCTGAGCCGTTAGGTCCTAAAAATCCATAAATCTCGCCTCTATTAACAGAAAATGAAAGATCTTTAATTATTTTTTTCTTTCCAAAGGATTTATAGACGTTTTTAACCTCAACTACCTTATCTGACATATTGTCTCACATCCATTTCTTTGATAATAAACATTTATTAGGTACCTAAAAGACTGTACGATTTGCGTCTATACTCATTTTATAACTTTTATTTAATGTATACCATTAATGTAAAATTATAATAATATTAAATTATTTTAATGTTAATTGTAGGTATTAGCAATAAAATGCTGCTTTTCATTCATTTTAAAATATTATTTTGGAGTTATCTAATTATTATTTAAAGTTACTTATGTTTAGTAACTTGTTCTATACCATTAACATTCTCAACTGAAGAATGATGTAATAATCTATCTAAAATAACTGCTGTTATGATGAAGTCATCGAATATAAATACTTTATTAAAATTAATTTCAAAAATATAATTTAAAAATTAGCTTATTCAATAATAACCAGCAAAATATATTTAAATTGTAAAACATAAAAAGCTCCTATAAGGGTAGCTATAATATTTCTACTCCCCAATAAGAGCTAAATTGAATAAAAAACTCAATTTTTAACAACATTTACATCAATTGTATAGTTATCTTCTATATTCAAAATTACGTTACAGCTTTCTAGTAATACAGTTCTATGAGTTACTAACAATACTGTTTTATCTTTTGTTAAACTCTTCAAATTTTCTTGAATTTTTTTTTCTAAATCTAAATCTAAAGCAGCTGTCGGTTCATCTAAAATTAAAATCTTAGGATTCTTTACAAGTGCCCTAGCCATACATATTCTTTGCATTTGTCCAACTGATAAGTTAGAAAGTGATATTTTTTTATCATAACTTCCTATCTCCGATACATACATTGCACTAATTATATCATCTAAAAATGTTTTTTTTATGGATGAATTTAACACCAAATTTTCTTCTAAAGTTCCATCGAAAATGAAAGGTACTTGTTCTTGTATAGACATCATAGAGTATAGTGATGCTATGTTAATATTTTTTATATCTATATTATTAATTAATATTTGACCACTAGTTACAGGATACATTCCCAATAACAGCTTTAACAATGTGCTTTTACCAGATCCACTTTTGCCTACAATCCCTACATGATCCCCTTTATTTATTTTAAAATTAAAATTTTTTAAAATAAATTTATTATCCTCGTATCCAAATGAAACATCTTTAAACTCTATAGATTCAAATTTATTTATATTTATTGTACCTATATTTTTTATTATATCTAATTCTAAAAACTCCATGATCCTATCACTAACTGATAGAGATGCTTGTAATCCTAAATTATAATCTGATAAATTAGACAATGGTTCATATATATTTGATATATATGTAAAAAATGCTATAAGCGCTCCAATAGAAAGTTGATTTTCAGTAATTAATATACTACCATAGACTAATATTAGAATTGGTAGTAATGAAATAATTAATCTGTTTAAACCTGAACCTAAATTATTATAAACTAAATTTTTTTTTAAAAATTTAAAATGACTATTTAACTTACTTTCAAAATTTCTTGTCATAATTGATTCCATATTAAATACTTTTATGGTATCTACAGCTTGCAATTTTTCTTGAGCATCTTTCATTACTATTGAAAATTTTTCACGTTCATATTTGCTCGTTTTTCTTACTTTTTTATTTAAATGATGAAACCAAACAATATATATAGGCAATACCAATAATGTCAAGACAGTTAGTTTTCTATTTAAATTAAAAAGAACACATATTATTATTATAAAATTTATTATATTTGAAAATAGCATAGGTAAGCCAATAACTATATTTTGCGCTACTATACTTACATCATCCATTATTAAGGCTAATATTTCGCCTATACTCTTAGTATCAAAAAAAGATTTAGACTTCGTTAAAGAAGATTGAAACATTTTTAATCGTAAAAAGTTTATAGATTCAAGTCTTAATTTATGCCAATAATAATTTTCAAACTTTAATATAATTACATGTAATATTGTTATTATAACTAATATCCAAGATATATTAATTACTTTATCAATGCTATTATTATAAGTAATTATATTTATTAAATCTTTAATTAAAAAAGGTATATAAGCTGCTATTGATATTTCAATAGAAATCAATATACATATAAATATTTGCTTACTTCTAAAACTTGAAAATATTTGATATATTTTTTTATTTTTAAACATTAGTACACTTTATAAACTCCATACTTTCTAAAAAATCTATAAATTTATCTAAATCATTTTCTGAAATTCTAGAATCATACCTTTGCTTTTTTACATGCTTATTGATTTCCTCAATACTCGTTATAGCTTTCATCTGGATAAATTGATATATATTGAAACTTATTTCATCCAAATATATAGATTTAAAGCTTAAAGTATTAAATAATATATAGTTTTCAAAGGATCTAGTAATTCTAACTGGAATTTTATTTTTTTCTAAAACTATAGACCTCATTTTATATCACCTCTACTAATTTTATTGATAAAAGTTATAAGATTATTAATGCTCTTTATTATTCTTTTCTAAAATTTCGAAGTATTTTGTACAGCAATCTACGTTATGTGATTCTTCATTTAAACCAAAAACGATACAAGGAAAACAATCTTTTTGTAGATGATCACACCTATTACATGGAGTATATTTGCCATAATAATTCATACCTTCAGTTAATTCAAATGGTTGTGAAAAAATTTCATTATCCCAAATAGTATAAAATTCATTGTTTAATAATGAATTTTGTTCACAACTCATTGATTTTCTAGTTAAATCAACATATCTATCACATGGAAATAATTCTCCTTTATTATTAAGAAAACAAAATGTAGTTCCTGCTCCACATCCATGAGCATACTTCGGAAATTCTAAGTCAAACATTTTTTCACAATAATCTACTACAATAGGCATAACAAACTTTGGATTTATTTTGATTTTATCTTTTATTGTTGTATATTTTAAAGCTATATTTTTTACTAAATCTAATTCTTCCTCATCAGATATTTTTAAATTTTTATCTTTCGCATTCCCATCCTCTATAAGTTGCAATAAATTAAATTCATTTACACCTAAGCTTATACAAAAATCTATCATATCTATAATATAATTATAATTTTGTTTTGAAACTACTGTATTTACTGTTATAACTAAATTATTTAGTTTATTAGCATCTTTTATATCTACAATTTTTTTAATATTATCTACAACAATATCAAACACATTTTTTCCTCTTATTCCATCATTGATTTCTGCAGTTGGTCCTTCTAAACTAAATACAATATTTCGTAATGATTCATTAAACATTACATCTTTTATTTTAGGAGTCATTAAATTTAAACCATTTGTATTAAATCCAAAATTAATATTTTTTTCTTTAAAAAAATTACATACATCTACGAAGTCTTTTCTAAAAGTAGGTTCTCCTCCTAATAAATGAACATATTCAGTTTTAATTTTTGAAAATTTATTAATTATATTCTTTATATCTAATAAACTTATCTCATCTTGCTTATTATTCAAAAAACTACCATTTATGCAATGTCCACAATTCAAATTACATTTGTAAGTTATATCCCATTTTACCGATAGACCCATTTTATATCTCCCCCTATAAAAATTTTATTTATATAACATCAGAAAAACTTATCCTACTTTAAATGTAATATCTAGAAATAAATAAATCTTTCAGTATTCCTTTAAAATAGCAGTGGCTTTTCCAAATTACAAACTGAAAGATTTATTATTACCTTACAAATTAACAGTTATGACACTTATTATCCGCTGAACCAACTACTGCTATTCTTTCGCCGTAATTCATTTTGCTCACTCCTTTTTCATATTAAATTTATAGCTTATCAACTTTACATTTAGTAAACTAACAATTATTGCATTTATTTTCCGCTGAACCAACTACTGCTATTCTTTCACCGTAATTCATTTTGCTCACTCCTTTTTCATATTAAATTTATAGCTTATCAACTTTACATTTAATAAACTAACAATTATTACATTTATTTTCCGCTGAACCAACCAGTCCCAATTTTTCGCCGTAATTCATTTTATCCCTCCCCCATATATAGTTAATACAATTGCAATTACATATTTTTCATATAATTTCAATTTTATGTATATTATTCTACTTTTTTCTATATTTTCCTTCTTTTTGTTCAGTTTTCCTTCTTTTTCTACTTAATTTGCTTTTAAACTTATAATATTTACTATCAAAATCTTTAGGACTAATTTGTAATAGATATTTAGTAATTTTATTGATAATGTATAATTTCCTATAAAATAATAAAAAGCACATGAAAATCATATGCTTTTGGTTATAATTCACTTACAATCATTGTTTGATCTCTTCTTGGCCCTACAGATACTATTGATGTTCTAACACCAGTGAATTCTTCTAATTTTTTTAAATATACTTTCGCATTTTCTGGTAACTCCTCATAAGTCCTAGCATCTGCAATACTATCATCCCAACCATCAAATTCTTCGTATATTGGCTCACACTTAGCAAGATCTTCTAAGCTTGCTGGGAAATAATCTATAATTTTATCCTCAAAATTATATCCAACACAAACCTTTAATTTTTCAAGTCCTGCTAATGTATCCATTTTAGTTACTGCAAAGCTTGTAAGTCCTGACACTCTTGCTGCTGTTTTTAATATTACAAGGTCTAACCAACCACATCTTCTGCTTCTTCCCGTTGTTGTCCCATATTCATGACCTTTTTCTCTTATCCAATCTCCAACTTTATCATTTAACTCTGTTGGAAATGGCCCTTTACCAACCCTTGTAGTATATGCCTTAACCACACCAACTGCACTATTTATCATTGTTGGTCCAATTCCTGTGCCAACACACACTCCTCCAGCAGTAGTATTAGATGAAGTTACATATGGATATGAACCAAAATCTATATCAAGTAATGTACCTTGTGCTCCTTCAAATAAAACTTTTTTATTTGCTTTTATAGCCTCAAATATTCTAACTGATGTATCCTCAACATAGGGTTTTAATCTTTTACCATAATCTAAATATTTAGCATAAACCTCATCTAAATTTAAAGCTCCTCCACCATAAAGCTTAGTTATCACTTTATTTTTAGCAGGTAAATATTCTTCTAATTTAGTTTTTAAAACTTCAGGTTTTATAAGGTCACAAACTCTTATTCCATTTCTATCAACTTTATCGCTGTAGCAAGGCCCTATTCCCTTACGAGTAGTCCCTATATCATTTTTACCCCTAGCTTCTTCCTTTAATTTATCTAATACCTTATGATATGGCATTATAACTTGTGCTCTATCACTCACTATTAATCTGTCTGGAGTTATGTTTTCTCCTAGTCCTTCTAGATATTCTATCTCTTTAAATAGTGCTTCAGGATCTACAACTACTCCATTGGCAATTATATTTAATTTTTCTTTATATAATATTCCTGAAGGAATTAGATGAAGCTTATATTGCTTATCTCCTACCTCAACAGTATGACCTGCGTTATTTCCTCCTTGGAACCTGACAACTACATCTGCTTTTTCTGCTAGGTAGTCTGTCATTTTACCTTTACCTTCATCTCCCCATTGGGCTCCTAAAACTACAAATGATGACATTCTAAATCCTCTCTTTCGTAAATTTATTTTTATCATAAACTCCATTGATATCTTTTAAAATAATCTTATTAACCCTAGTTGGCATATGGTGTTAAAAGGCTGAATGTCAATGTTTAGTAGGCCCAACTATAAAATATTATCTAAAGCTTTCATATTATTTGCCTAAGATTAAGTTTACTTATACTAAATCTATTGTTGTGAATTACTTATGAAGCTCTTATATATATTAAGATTATCTAAACTCCATATTCGCTCAGAAAAACTACCTATTTCAGTCTCTTTTAATGCTTTATTCATATCGTACATTCTAGCATCAATTATATCTAAGTGATGTAAAAGTTCAGCCTCTGGTATCATAGGCTTTTTAGGACTTCCATACTCAGGTTCATAGTGATGTGCTAAAATCATATGTTGTAAAAGCATTACTACTTCTTTATCAGCCTTTACTTCTACACCAGCCTTTTCTACTAGGTTAATACCTAATATAATATGCCCTAAAAGCTGTCCTTCTATTGTATACTGAGACACTATTCCTAAATTGCTAGCACTCATTTCATATATTTTAGCAATATCATGAAGTATTACACCTGCATATAATAAATCTTTATTTAAATGACTGTATATTTCTAATAATTTTTCACCTGCTTTTAACATTGTAGTAATGTGATATAAAAGTCCACCTTTTACTGCATGATGATTAGACTTTGCAGCAGGATAATGAAATAGCTTATCTCCACAATTATCTATAATTTTTTCTGTTATATTTCTAATATCTTCATTTTCTATTTTGCAAATATAATCTAAAACAATTTCGTACATATCTTCAGATTTATGTGGTGCAGTAGGAACAAACTCTTCTATATTAATATCATCACTATCATTTATTGTTCTTATCTTATCTATTTTTAACTGAAGCTTCCCTCTATATTCATTTACTATACCTCTAACTTTTACTAACATATTTTCGCTAAATAATGTTTCAAATTCAACGGGAACTTCCCAAAGCTTTGCATTTATTTCACCTGTACTATCAGTTAAATTAACATCTAAGTATTTGTTAGTAGTGCTATTGTTAGTTAACTTACATTCTACTGATTTTATTAAATAATAATTCTCTATTTTATCGCTCTTTTCAAATTCGTTTATTTTCTTAATCATAAAATCTCCATTTCTCTTATATTCCATACTATATCTCCTTAAAATTAATTAATAATAATTATTTACGTCTATTATNNAATAATATTATAATATATTATATAACCTTCTACACAAAAATATATTAGAATGAACAGTTTCACATACTTAAAAAACATTTTATCTTTAGAAATTGATTCTAAAGATAAAATGCTTAAATTAATTATTTTATAAGTTTATAGATTATAAATATAATCGCTACTATTAATGCTATGGTAAAGAATATCTTCCAGCCACTTACAGGGGCTTCCCCTTGTATTTCTCCTGTTTGACCATTTATATAATATTTATAAACTTTATTCTTAAAACTATAACTTGAAACCCATATAGGAAGCAATATATGCTTAAATTTTACATCTTCAAAGGCAGTTTTTATATTTACATTTCTGACTTCATCAGCATTTATTTTATCAATTACATCTGAATTTATTATTTCATTTATATGCTCTTTAGCACTATTAAACCCAGTAACATGGTCTATTCCATAACGCTCAGCATAAAAACCAGATATAAACTCAGGATTATAATGAACTAATTCTTTCAAATCATATGGTTTAATTCTATCCATCAAACTCCCATCAAGTTGAGTAGAAGCATTTATAAGTACATCATCAAAAAACTCATTATAATTTCCATTAGTATATTCCCATCTGGTTCGTCTTTCTTGCCTTGTCTTAGCAACTTGTTTACCATCTTCATTTACATAATAAGTTACTGTAGCATAATAATATGTTCCAGCTTCCGCTGTGTATGTAGAGTACGTTTCTGTATCATATGTCCAAAATGGAATATATATTCCTTTAAGCTTATCACTTTGATGTCCGGATTTTAATGCTCTAGGGGCAAGAGAATGTTTTCCTATCCATTGATTAAACTTTGCTTTAGCTTCTTTATCTCCTATTTTAAATGGTATAAGTGATTCTGGCACTATATTACTTTCTTCTCCTTTAACTATATGTGAAGAACCACAAAAGGCACAAAATTGAGCAGTGTTATTTTTTTCTAAAATAGTTTCTGCACCACAGCTATCACAATGTATAACTCTAGTTTCTGTCCCCCAATCAGT
The DNA here is from genome assembly GCF_002455975.1 of Clostridium sp. UBA6640. Classification (GTDB taxonomy): domain Bacteria; phylum Bacillota; class Clostridia; order Clostridiales; family Clostridiaceae; genus Clostridium_J. Next base: position 38,405 of record NZ_DKLM01000070.1, on the reverse strand, counting down.
ACCTTGTTTATCGATAGTACTATAAAAATCATGCTCCTCTATATTTCCACTTTCAGCTTCAATCTCTTTATTATTGGAACAATAAGGACATGTTAACATCTTTATATTAGGATCATAAATCATGTTAGCACCACAACCACTACAAGTAAATTTATCGGTATCTTTTTTTGACTTTACTTCATCCTCAATTTGGCTATTCATAATATCCTCCTAATATTTAAGATTTAGTTCCACACTCTGGACAAAACTTAGCATTTAGATCAAGTTCTGCATTACAATTTGAACATAATTTCTTCGCATTTTGAGATGCACCACATTCAGGACAGAACTTAGCTCCCTCTTGTATATCAGCATTGCATTTTATACATTTAATTTTTAAATTTACAGTTTCTCCGCATTCTGGACAAAACTTAGAGTTTTTATCAATTTCTGCATTACATTTTTTGCATTTTATTGTCTCTTTAGTATCCACAGCTTGATTAAAATTTAAATTATTAAGGGCATTGTTCATCATATTTCCTATAGCAGAACCAGCTCCGAGGCCTGCTCCCATTCCTGCAAATCCATTACTTTGATTTTGTGCTGCATCTCTTATTGCTTCAGACGCTTGATATTTAGCATATTGATCAATATTACCTATAACCCCCATAGAAGTTCTCTTGTCCATAACTTTTTCAACTTCTTCTGGAAGAGATATATTTTCTATAATAACATTTGTAAGACTAAGTCCCATAGCTTCAAAGCGAGACTTTAATTTAATTGTGGACTCTTCTCCAAGCTCATCATAATATCTGGCAAGATCTAAAGCTGCTATATTAGTTTCTGCAAGTAAATCTGACATTCCAGAAACGATTAGTCTTTTTAACTGACCATTTATATGTTCTGTATCAAAAATTTCACTAGTACCAAATATTTCCTTCATAAATATTACTGGATCTAGAACTTTAAAAGAATAAGCTCCAAAAGCTCTAAGTCTAAGCATTCCAAATTCAGGATCTCTCATCATAACTGGATTTGTAGTACCCCATTTTTGATTTGTAAACTGCCTAGTATTCACAAAATATACTTCTGCTTTAAAAGGAGAATTAAAACCATATTTCCATGATTTTAGTTTTGTTAATATAGGTAAATTCTGTGTAGTAAGCTCATATAATCCTGGAGTAAATACATCTGCAATTTGTCCTTCATTTACAAATATAGCTACTTGCGATTCCCTAACTGTTAACTTTGCACCCATTTTTATTTCTTTGTTCATTACTGGAAATCGATACACAATAGTATCTAAATTACTATTTGTCCACTCTATTACCTCTATAAATTGACCTTTTAAAAAATTAAATAATCCCATAATAAGTCCTCCTTTTAACTATAGTTGTCGATGTTTAATTATAAGCTAAAAACTTACATTAAAGTTTAAAATCTATATAATTTATTTTATTTTATCATATGACTTTTATGTTATCTATATAAGAAAAATAAAAATACATAGCCTTTTAGCTATGCGTTTTTAGTATTACAATTAGAATCTTTAATTATTGCTTTAAAATAATTAGCTTAAAACTTCTCATACTGTGCTGACAACTCACCATAATTATCTATTTTCACATAGTCAATTCTCAATTTCATATTAATATAAACTTAAATGATTTAATAACTAAATTTTATGAATGCATGAATTAGCTTTAAAAGTAATATATTTATTTCTTAGGAAATTATTTAAATGCTTTCTTCCTTATCCGCAGCTATTAACTCTAGATCAGCATGTCTAACTAATCTTTTATTATCTTCATCTTTGAACTCCTCTAGTATTAGTGTAAGAATATCAACTAATATCCAAATACCGAATCCACCTAAAGTCAAAAGCATAATAATAGCGGTTCCTGCTTTTCCTACATAAAATCTGTGGATACCTAAAAATCCAAATAAAATGCATAATACTAAAGTAGTGTACCAGCTTTTAACACTTACTTCTTCATATAAAATTTGCCCACAGTTTTTACATTTAGTTAAATTTTCTTCATTACTATAATCACACCTTGAACATATCATAAAACTATCTCCTCTATATAAGCTCCATTAATATAATTTATGATATGTTCATAATGTATATAACTAAAAACTTTTAAAATTTATCCAATAAAAGCTTAAAAGCAATTATAATTCTCTTATAAAAAGGTAGACCTACTTAAAGATCTACCTTATATTATCTCATTCACATTTTAAAAAATAAATATTTTCCCATACTACATCATCAAAAATCTATTCATTGCCTAATAGAAAATATATCATTGATTTTTAACTAGTTATTTTCTCTCATATGGCCTAGTTAGAAAATAGTTGAGTTTCATATGCCTTTAAATCTGAATCTCTAAACACTATACCTACACCTATTTTCTTAAATTCTTTACTTAATATATTCGCTCTGTGACCAGGTGAATTCATCCATTGTCCAACTATATAACTAGCTGTAACACTAGATTTAGCTCTACCTTGGCTCATTTGAATATTTTCACCAGAGGCTGTCCAATTTGTATACCCATTAATTTTCATCAAATTAGAAGGACTTCCAGAGATAGGAGAATTATGATCAAAGAAGTTATGCTCTAACATTTCAGCAGATTTAATTCTAGCTATTCCTCTTAGTTTTTCTTCCATAACAAGTGGAGCTAGTCCCTGTTTTTCTCTCTCTATATTACATAATCTTAAAACTTCATCTTCAACTGCGTTTAGATATTCATAGTTACCTGATTTTACAGCATTATTTGTAGTTTCCGTTTCTGGTTTAGGAGATGGCTTTGGAGCTGGATTAGGAGTTGGTTTAGCAGCATCTTTATTTGAATTTACAGCTTCTTCTTTCACTGGTGAAGCCGCTGGCTTTTTGCTTTCTTCAACTTTTTTATTATCTGTTACTGGCTTGCTTTGTTCTACAGGTTTGTTAACTGGTTTGTCAGCAGCTACTGTATACTGTTGTGCTTCATTAGTTGAGTTTTTATTATCTTCTACTTTATTAGATTCAACCTTATTATCTGATACTTGTTTACCTAAAGTTCCATTATTAACATCTTTTTTATCATCATTTTTTATTTTACTTTCCGTAATTTTTGATTCTTGTTGAATTTCATCTTTAATAGACGTCTCCGTATCTTGTTTAGCATTACTGCATCCACCTAATATAGCAGCTAAAGCTATAAGCATTACTACCACATTATTTTTTCTTCTTAGCATAAAAATTTTCCCCCTATGTGTTTTTATAAAGAAATTTAATGTTTGGTTTTAAGTATAATTGTATTCATCTTAAAATTCATTATTAAATCCTTTCCTATGTAACCAAATATAGTCATAATGGATACATAAATCGGAATATGAGGTCAAATTTCACAATTACCATATAAAAATCCATACATTATAATAACGATAGCCTAGCCCCTTATTTGTCCATAATACGGAGTTTTAAATTTTCATTTATGTAATAATATTTATCCAATAATAATCTTAATTACCATAAACTTCTTTACATTATCTTTTTAATTATTTATAAGTTTAGCTTTTTATGATTTTGGACATATAAAAAGGAAGTAGTTTCCTACTCCCTATGAATTATATCTAATGATCCAAACTTACTATATTGTCCAAGCCATGCTAATTTTACTGTACCTACAGGACCATTTCTTTGCTTAGCAATTATACATTCAGCTACATTTTTATCTTCGCTTTCTTTATTGTAGTACTCATCTCTATATAAAAACATAACAAGGTCAGCATCCTGCTCAATAGAACCTGACTCTCTAAGGTCTGAAAGCATAGGTCTATGATCAGCACGTTGCTCAGGTGCACGAGAAAGCTGTGATAATGCTATTACTGGGCACTTCATCTCCTTAGCAATAGCCTTTATACTTCTTGATATCTCTGAAACTTCCTGTTGCCTACTTTCTCCACCACTTCCACTCATAAGCTGAAGATAGTCTATTAAAATCATATCTATTCCATGCTCCATCTTTAATCTTCTACATTTAGATCGCATTTCCATTATAGATACACCTGCTGTATCATCTATAAATATTTTTGCATCAGCCAGCGGCCCAGAAGCTCTTGCGATATTTTCCCAGTCTCTTTCATCAAGATCTCCTGTTCTTAACTTAGTCATATCTACATTTGCTTCAGCGCATAAAAGTTTATAGGCTAATTGTTCTTTACCCATCTCTAAAGAAAATATAGCAACACTTTTTCCTGCTCTAAGTGCAGCATGTTGAGCTAAGTTTAATGCAAAAGTAGTTTTTCCCATAGAAGGCCTAGCTGCTATAAGAACCATGTCACCACCTTGAAATCCTGCTGTCTTTTCATCTAGATCTTTAAATCCAGATGGTACACCTGTAGTTTCTCCTTTATTGTTATAAATTCTCTCTATTTCTTCAAAGCCTCTTTCAAGTACAACATTCATAGGCTCAAAATCACTTGTATTTTTCTTCTCTGATATGTTAAATACATTCTTTTCTGCTAAATCTACTACTGCATCAACATCATCTTGCTTATTATAACTTGTTTCTATAATCTCTGTTGCACTTCTAATAAGTCTTCTTAATATTGCCTTGTCTTCAACAATTTGTATGTAAGAAGTAAGATTGGCAGTAGAAGGTACAGAACCACTTATTTCTGTAATATAAGATATCCCTCCTGCCTCATCTAGCTTTTCTGTGGATCTTAAATGTTCTATTAAAGTTATCATATCTACAGGTATATCCTTCTGATATAACTCCTTTATAGATTTAAATATAATTTTATGTGAATCTCTATAAAAATCTTCACCTTCTAAAGTCTCAGCAGCTGCAGCAATGGCGACTTTATCTATAAGCATTGACCCTAGAACGGATTGTTCTGCCTCAAGATTATGTGGCATACTTCTAAGAGGTGCGTTCACGACATCATCTCCTTAAACACTCTTATACTAATTATAACCCCGCTAATAAAAGTTATAGCAGGGTTATAATTTATTTTTTAATTTAAATTATATTCGAATTTATGCTAAAATACAATTTCTAATAGTTCTTCTATAGTTGATACAGCTATAACTTGTATATCTGAAAGGCCTAAAGGTACTTCATTTATATTATCCTTAGGAATAATAACTGTTTTAATGCCTTTTCTTCTAGCACCATATACTTTTTCAAATATTCCCCCTACTGGTTTAACCTTTCCTCTCAGTGATATCTCTCCTGTAATTGCTATATCTTGTCTTAATGGTTTATCTAGTAATGCACTTATGATACATACAGTTATAGCTGCCCCAGCCGAAGGACCATCTATATTTCCTCCTCCGACTACATTAACATGTATGTCATAATCTTTAATATCTTTATTTGTAATTTTTCTTATTACTGATGCTGCATTAAACACTGAGTCTTTGGCCATGCTTCCAGCTGTTTCGTTAAACCTAACTACTCCTGCCCCCTTAGTTTTAGCTTCAAAAACTGAAGCCTCAATTTCTAAGGTTGAACCTAGATATCCGGCCACTCCTAAACCATAAATTTGACCTATTTCTTTATCATTAGCAAGAACTACTTCTTCATAAGGCTTTAATCTACTAATAGATATAACTTCCTGTAAAGCTTTTATGGTTATTGTAGTTCTATAACTGCTATCATCATCATTATTATATAATACATAACCATAAACATCAGCTAATATATTTACAGCTTTTCTTCCTTCAATAGTATACCTACTAATTTCTTTAGCTACATTTTCCTCAAGATCAACATTAAGCTTATTAGCTGCATTTTTAACTATATTCTCTATATCTCTTGGTGATAATGGTTCAAAATACACTTCAGTACATCTTGATCTCAATGCTGGATTTATCTCACTAGGTTCTCTAGTAGTAGCCCCTATAAGTACAAAATCTGCTGGTGCACCATTATCAAATAAATATTTTATATACTTTGGAGTTTGTTCATCATCAGGATCATAATACGAAGATGAAAATTCAACTCTCTTATCTTCTAAAACCTTTAATAATTTGTTTTGAAGAATACTATCTAATTCTCCAATTTCATCAATAAATAATACTCCACCATGAGCATCTGTAACTAAACCTGGCTTTGGTTCAGGAATTCCCACTTCTGCTAAATCCCTTTTGCTCCCTTGATAAATTGGATCATGAACAGAACCTAAAAGAGGGTTCGCAATTTCTCTAGGATCCCATCTTAATGTTGTTCCGTCTACTTCAACAAATTTAACATCTTTATTATAAGGAGTATGCTTCAGCTTTTTAGCTTCTTCTAAGGCTAATCTTGCAGCAGTAGTTTTTCCTACTCCAGGTGGTCCATAAAGTATAATATGCTGTGGATATGGAGAAGCCATTTTTGATATCAATGATTTTATTGCTCTTTCTTGTCCGATAATTTCTGAAAAGCTTTCAGGTCTTAGCATAGACATTATATTCTTAGTAAGTTTCCTAGAATCTAAAATCTCAAGTTCTGCATACTTTTTAAGAGTTTTTCCATTTTCAGGTCCCTTTTGCTTTTTAATTATCGAAAGCCTTACCTCATCTACATACTTGTCTTGTTTTTCTATTAAATATTGCTCAACATCTTTTTCTATTTGATTTTGAACATATCTTTTAGCAACTGTATCTGCTAATAATTTGCTTGTCTCTTCTAACACCTCTGATATATTAGCGCTATTAGGAACAATATCTATTCCTTTTCCATTACTTATAATCTTATTTGCTGCATATAATCTTCTATTAACATCATGACTATCTATGTGCTTTTGAAGCTTAAATTTAACTATTCTTGACTTTATAGTGCCTTCTTCTATCACCTTATACATCAATTCATATAATACATCTACCTGCATATCAAGTGGTAATATCTTATCCATATCGTTACTGTACAGGTCATTAACTGATAATATATTCAAATTTAATCCGCTTTAGTAAGTGCACCAAGCACTGCACCTACTAAAGCGTTTCCTCCCTTCAGTTTATAAAATTACTACTGTTCACTAACAACAACCTTAATTTTAGTAGATACCTCAGGATATAACTTTACTTCTATCTCAAACGCTCCCATAGTTTTTATTGTATCCGTTACTATTTTCTTCTTATCAATATCTACATTGTATTGTTTATTTAAGGCTGTAGCTATATCCTTGCTTGTTATAGCTCCAAATAATCTTCCATTATCTCCAGATTTAGCTGTTATTTTAACTTCCTTATCTTTAAGCTCTGCTGCTAATTTTTGAGCTGCCTCTATTTCAGCTAACTTTTTCTTTCTTTCAGTTTCATTCTTTTTATTTAAAATATGCATATTAGCATCATTTGCCTCTTGAGCTAATTTTTTAGGAAATAAAAAGTTTCTTGCATATCCATCTGATGCATTTATTACCTCTCCCTTTTTACCTACTCCCTTAACATCTTTTAATAATATAACTTTCATTATTTTTCACCTTCCCTTAAGTATTTATCTATAGCTTCTTTTAGCATTTCCTCAGCTTCATCTAAAGTTACAGATTTTATCCTAGCACCAGCCATTGTTAAATGACCACCACCACCTAAGGACTCAAGTATAACTTGCACATTTATATCTCCAAGGGACCTTGCACTAATATATGCATCTAATCCCATTTTAACAATAACAAAGGATGCTTGGATACCTGTAATATTTAGCAGTTCATCCGCTGCTTGTGCAGTTAATACAGTATTTTCTATATCTGGTGGACACTGTGCAATTGCTAATCCATTATTAATTTTAGCATTTTTCATTATCTCTGTTCTTAAGATATAATGATTTAAATCCTCACTAAAAATCTTTTTAACTTCAGTAGTATCAGCACCTAGCCTCCTTAAAAAGGCTGCTGCTTCAAAGGTTCTAACTCCAGTCTTAAAGTGGAAATTTTTAGTATCTAAACAAATTCCCGCAAGAAGTCCTACTGCTTCTACTGGTTTTAATGATGGTTTTTCAACCATATATTGTAGAATTTCTGTAACTAATTCGGAAGTTGAAGATGCATAAGTCTCTATATAGCTTAGTAAAGTATTTTGAATATAATCTTTAGCCTTTCTATGATGGTCTATAATTACTATTCTTTCAAAATTATTTACTATATCCATTGATAGTACATGGCTTTCGTTATGAACGTCAACTAAAATTAATATACTTTTATCATTCTTATAATCTAAGCATTGTTCAATATTAACAAAAGTTTCTTTGTAATTGTCATCTTTTTCTAGTCTTGCTAATAGCTCTTTAATTGAATTATTACGCTCGTCTAATACAATATTACATTCTTTTCCTATAGATTTTACAGTACTGTATAATCCTATAGCAGCTCCTATAGAATCGAGATCAGGATTTTTATGTCCCATAATATAAACATTACTACTTTCGTTTATAAGTTCAAGTAGTGCATGAGCTATTACTCTAGCTCTTACTTTAGTCCTCTTCTCTATCTCCTTAGTTTTTCCTCCATAGAAAGATAATTTTTCAAAACTTTTTACAACTGCTTGATCTCCGCCACGACCTAAAGCTAGATCTTTTGCAGCTTCTGCAAATTCTAGATTTTGGGCTGGAGTACTTCCTCCTCTACCAATCCCCATGCTTAATGTTACTGCTAATTTATTTCCAACATTTATTTCTCTAATATTATCTAAAATATCAAATTTTTTTTCTAATTCTTTTTCAATATATCTATCTTGAACAGTAAGCACATATTTATTAAATTGATATTTCTTAATCATAGCATTAAGATTTTGACCATAACTATTTATTGTTCTTTCAATATCTGCTCTAAGCTGAGGAGCGCTATCTTCTGCTGTATTTTTTATCACATCATCTAAATTATCTACCTCAATTAATATGACACTTTCTTTATTATCGCTAATATCTTTTATTAACTTAATTTTTTCAGTTACATCATAAAAATATAAAAGTATTATTTTATCATTTTCACTTTGAGAAAGCTCAGTATCTACTACATTGGTATGAATATCATAATAGTCATCTCCAATATTTACTGCCTTATAAGAATTTTTTTTACCTTCTAATATTTGCTTTACATTAAATTCTTTTACAATATCTTTTATGCTTTCACCTATTATTTGTTTTCCATTAAGCTTTACAGAAATATTTTGGTTATACCAAAGTATATTTCCTTTTCCACTTACCATTATTAATGGAAATGGCAGGTTTGAAAGTGTACTTGTGGTAGCTACATCCATCTTAGAAGATATGTTTTCTATAAATTTTTTCCACTCATAGTTTTTAACCTTTGAGTTCTTTACATTATACACAACTAATATTAAATAAAACACTAATGAAATTAAAGCTATTTCGTAATGCTTTAACAAAAACAATAGTAGTATAAACAAAGCTATTACAACCATATAAAGCTTATTATTATTAGTAAAATAACTATAATTTTCTTCCTTAATTTTCATATAAAGCTCCCTTACCTTCTTAATATTCTATATGGATCTAGCTTCCTAAAATCTAAAAACATTTCTCCTATTCCTACTAAGACATATATATTCGTCAATTTTAAGAAAAAAGTAAATATTATTATAATAAAGGTTAAAGTCTTGGAAAACTTCTTTTTATGAATTAAATAATAGCTAATTGTTGCTACACCATTTATCATAAAGGTTATCATAGCCAATCCAGATGTTGCTATAAATAAATAGTCACCACTTATTATTCCCTTGGATTGAAGAATAATTGATATGCAAACTAAAGCTATTAACAATGCTCCAAACAAATTAGTTATATAAAAATGTGTAAAAGAAAGAACATTAACTGATTTTTCTTTTAATCTGCTTAAAACTACCCTACTAACAGTCATATTAATATAGGCAGAAATAAAGCTATAAATTGCTATAACTATAGGAATATATCCTACAATAACATCTTTAGTTAAAAGCTTCTTCATTTGATCTACAAACACAAGATTTTCCTCAGGAATTCCCATGTTTAAATAAGCTTTTTTAGTAAGTTCTAAAGATTCATTCATATATTGTGATGTAGTTATAAAAAATTCATTTAAGAAACCCATTATACTTTTATTTTCAACTAACCATATTGTAAATAATAAAGTTAATACAGTAGATAAAATTCCTGATAAAATCAACGCTATTAGAGTAAAATATGAACTTTTTTCTGACTTAATACAATATCCCAAAGTTAAACCTACGATAGCGTAATCTAATGCAGCTGTAATTGCTGCTATAGGATTTATCACAAAGCAAGTTAAAATGATGCTAACTATAATGCAGCTAATAGTAGTCTTAAAATTTTGTCTTAAATAAAGTACGGTAATTGGTATTGGAAGAAGTGCTGTTCCAACTATAGACAATACTGGAACATATGCTGTAATAATAATTAGAATAATTATAAATACTGACATAAATGCTGCTTCCATTATAGATTTAGTGCTATATTTCTGATCTTTCATTCTTTCCTCCGTTAGTTTCTCTCTTTTAAATGATTGTAAAGCTTGCTTAAATCTTTTCCTTCTCTTTCTAAGCTATCTTCTTCAACTATTCCTAATTTAAGCTTTCTTTTCATACTCTCATCTACTGCTAAATGAGAATATCCTAGCCTTTCTGCTAACATATACAATATTATTATTGCGCCTGAAATGCAATCTAAAATAGCATCTTGAGCTACGTTGCTACCTTTACTTAGCAATTTAAAAAAATCCCCTATAACACATAACAGCTCAGCTTTTAAATTTTCAATAATTTTTACACTAGACATGATATTAAAATCTTCTTTTCTCATATCCCCAACCCTTTCCTAAGCTATAAGTCTATTTTAGTTTTTTTTCAATATTTATGCAATAAGATATTGACATTAGGAGCATTTTATTATAATTTATAAAGTTATATAAATATATTTTACAAATTAATTAGTATATTATATCCATTTACATATTATGGTTTATATTATACTATAAAATTCAAATTAAACCTACAACTCCATATTTAAAATTAATTTCTATGTAAAAATAAAAACAGATTCCTTTCGGCATCTGCCTTATTTTTCTCAATATTTTATTTATGAATGTATTCATTCAGCATACTTTTAACCTCTGGCACATTTGAAATAATATCATCTATCAACCATTTGCCATCAATCCTTATATAATCTTCATGATCAGCATAAATTACCCAATCCATATCGCTAGAAGAAAAAAACTTTTCTCTGTCTATTCTTTCATATGGATTACCTATATCAGTATCTATGTTCTTCACTTTCCCATAAGGATTAAACATATCAACATCTATTTCAAAATGTGTTTCTTTATGAGTATCTATTTCATATACCTTTTTTATTCCATGATTTATAAGTATGTTTCTTAAAATTTTAGGTGTGACCTTTTTATCTATAAAAAAATAATCACCAAACAATGAATGATCTTCATTCCTGCGAAAATTTCTACGAGATTCTACTATACGATTTTTTATTTCCTCAGCTTCCTCATTTTTTAAAACTCTTCTATAAAATAAAGGCTCTGAATATCTTAGTCTTTTTTCATTTAATGATATTATAAAACTTTTAAATTCCTCTTTTTCTTCTTCCACAGCTTTATGCATTATTTCTTCTTTTCCAGATGAATAAGAATGCATGCAATAACTATTTATATCTATATATGCATTTTCACAAGAATACACAATATACTTTTTTAATTCCTTTATTGTTTCAAAATCTTCTGGTATAGTTTTTTCAATCTCATTTAGTATAGTGCTTAAAATTTTCTCTCTAGCTAATGAATCATTTAATGGTTCAAGCTCGTATTCTACATAATTCCTTGTTCTAAAATATCTATGATCAACACTATTAAATAAATGACTATACTTGTTAAACCAAAATGCGCCATGATAAATGCAATATCTTCTAGATTCCTTATGTAAATTAGTTATTATATTCAATGCTTTTCCCCCTTTTAAGTTTATATAACTTTTTACTGAATATAAAAATAATTTCATTAATACATATTAATATTGTTATAGATTTACATACTTATTTAACATATTCTGAGTGTTAGGTACCTCTGAAATAATCGCATCTATTAACCGCTGCCGCAAATATATATATCCCCTTCATGGTTAGCAGAAATCACCCAATCCATGTCACTAGAAGACCAATACCTATCACTTTCACCTTCATCATAGGGATCAAATATAGAAACATCAATTTCTCTATATATTTTTCTACCTGCATATATCCCATATAATTTCTTTATACCTCGTTTAATAAATATATTTCTTAATATCTGTGGTGGTAATTCTTTATCTATATAAAGACAATTGCCATACAATATATCTTTATCATCACAAGTTAATTTTCTATAGATTTCCCTTAAGGATTTTTCAATTGCTTTACCTTCTTCTTCAGTGAGAACTTTTCTATAAAATAACGGTTTAGCATTTTGAAGATTTTCTTCATCTAAAGATGTTATGAAATTTTTTAATTTTTGTTTTTCATCCTCTACAGCTTTATAGACTGCTTTTTCTAAATAGGTTTTATACGGCTTAAAAATGTATTCATCTTCATTAATTTTTGAATCTTCTATGATGTATATAGTATGTTTTTTCATATCTTCTATTGTTTTAAAATTTTTAGGCATTGTTTTTTCAATTTTATTTAATATAAGCTCTAATATTCCTTTTCTTGAATTTGTATTACTGTATTCTTCAGCTTGATAAAAAGCAAATTCTTTTGTTTTATTGTATCTATAAATATTTTTTTTCCCTAGCTCAGAACTTCGGTTTTCCAAAAAGGCAATATTATATATACAGTATCTTCTTACCTGATTATACAGGTTTACTATTGTATTCAATACTTATCCTCCTTAAAAAATTTATAGACAACAAGTATTTTTATTGTTGCCTCTTTTTACCTTAAATCTGTAGAATTTTGATAATTTTCAGCAAATTTAAACTAATTAAATTATATCATTACTTTTTTAAATAAAGACAATTTTTTGCATATTAATTAAAATCAACAATTTAGCCATCACCTATACTGCGTTAATTTTGACAGAGAAAAATAAGATTAATATATTTAAACATAAAACAAAAGCAGCTTCCTTTCGGTTGCTGCTTTACTTTATTTACTATTCTGTTGTGAATGGTAATAAAGCTATGTTTCTAGCTCTTTTAATAGCTACAGTTAACATTCTTTGGTGTTTAGCACAGTTTCCAGAAATTCTTCTTGGTAATATTTTACCTCTTTCTGTAACGTACTTTCTTAATTTATTTATGTCTTTATAGTCAATAGCTATAGCTTTATCTATACAGAATGAGCAAACTTTTCTTTTAGCTCTTTTTCTGTTTCCGCCTTTTTTACGATCCATTGCCATTACGCTCTCCTCCTTACCTATTAAAATGGAATGTCCTCGCCATCATCCATAGGAGTTATATCATTTGATACAAGATCATCCTGTGGGAATCCGCCGTGGTCATAATTGTTAGTTCTTGTATTCATATCTGATGATTTTTCTCCCCATTCAAGGAAATGAACTTCATCAGCAACAACTTCAGTTACATATCTTCTTGTACCGTCTTTAGCTTCATAAGAACGAGTTTCTATTCTGCCAGCTACACTTATAAGTTTACCCTTACTCATGTAATTAGCAGTGCTCTCAGCTTGCTTTCCCCAAACCACTACTGGAATGAAGTCTGCTTCTGGTTGACCTTCTTTCTTAAATCTTCTATTAACGGCAACAGTAAAAGTGGTTACAGCTGTTCCTGTACCTGGAGTAAATTTTAACTCTGGGTCTTTTGTTAATCTTCCGATTAAAACAACTTTATTCATAAAAACACCACCTACTAGTTTTCTGGATTGATTATGATATGTCTTATAACAGTGTCATTGATTCTGAATACTCTATCTAACTCTTTAGGTAAGTCAGCTTCTGATTTGAAGTTGATTAGAGTGTAGTGACCTTCGTTAACTTTTTTGATTTCGTAAGCAAGCTTTCTCTTACCCCAAACGTCAACATTTTCGATCTCTCCACCATTGTTCTCTATTACACCTTTGAATTTTTCGATATTAGCTTTAACAGCTTCCTCGTCTAATGATGGGTGTAATATGAATATAGTTTCATATGCTCTCATTAGTTTCACCTCCTCCCCTCGGACTAACGGCTGTGCTATACACAGCAGGGATTACATCAATATATTTTACCAGTTTAAAATTAAAAAATCAAGTAAAATATAAATAATAATTATTTTTTGTAGAAAATTCTACCTATTTAGCAACTTATTTAATTATAGCCCATAAATAACCGCATTTATTCTTCGCCTTCTTTTATTACCTTTTTTATAGAACTTTCAAATTTACTTCTAGGAAGCATAATTATTCTTTCACATCCTAGGCATTTTATTTTTATATCAGCACCCATTCTTATAATTTTCCATCTCTTACTTCCACAAGGGTGAGTTTTTTTAGTTTCAACAATATCATTTATATCAAAATCTTTCATAAAATTATCATCCCTTCTATTCTCTTAATTTTTAATGGTTTTCATATAGAAAAACAAATTAAATTACAATATTAAAATTTCTTCTCTAGATTTATTATACTATACAAAATAAATAAAAAATCAATACTATTATAATAAACTATAGTCTTTATGTCATTCTAAATAGCTACTAGTTCTGCAAATTTATAGCCATTATCACAAGTTATAGATTTAAACACTTGATTAAATTTATTATTTGATATCTTATAAAGGTTTTTAAATTCATTTATAATATCTTCATCCGTTTTAAGTTATATTTTTAGTCTTTTATATAAGACATTTGGATATATTGGTAACTATAAATTTATTAGTATGAAATATATGCAAACTTATATTTTCAGTTATAATAACTTTTAAAAAACTTAATAGTCTAATTATGGGGGTGAATTCATGAAAAGAGCTAAAAGGTTCGAAGTTATATCTACACAGGGAACTTTAGAAAATTATAAAGTAATAGTTGATAAAGAAACTGGAGTAAATTACTTATATATTAGTAATGGTACTTCTGGCGGATTGACGGTGTTATTAGATTCTGAAGGAAAACCAATTATAACTAAAAATGAATAATTGCTTATACTACTCATATATTATTGAGCAGCACTAAAATAACTATAAAACCTATGCCAAAATTCATATTAAGGCATAGGTTTTTATTATAAAAATTACATAATATTTTATTTATAAGTTTATCTTTATAAGATAAATAACTAAAAGATGAAGAGGATAGAATACATAACTAAGAAAAATAATACTTAAATTTATAAGCTACATTATAAGTTTTATATAGTTTATCTAGAAACTTTCTTATATTGAGAATTATAGATGAACAATGTGGGCTATAATTTTTTATCATATTTTAGCACTATATTAAAACATAATCTAAAAATTAAAGTCACCATCTAAATTATAAAATTTAAATAGTGACTTTTAGTACATTATACATATTACATACTGCATAAAATATACCTTAACTAGCTATCTTTGAAGATATCTATATTAAAGTTGAACTTCCGTATAAAAACTATCATCTTTTTTAAATATACTTTTAACATTAATTTTTTCTTCATTTATCAGTTCTTTAATACTGCTAAACCCATTCTCATCAACTCTTAAGCTTATTCCACAGCTTTTAGTTATATAAGAAGGTGTTGGCATCATTGTTGCCTTAATTTGTGCTTCAACACATCCACTTTCTGCTTTCATAGCTTCATGGGTGTTATTAAATACTAGTATATAATAAGTGTCCAATAAATTACCTCCTAAATTTTATACTTTTATTGTCTTGCTACTATTCATCATTTCTACAATAGCATACATATTTGTTATTTCTCCAACTTGAACTTTATCTTTTATTTTATAGAAATCTAGACATAGCCCACAGCTATATATACTAACGCCTCTTTCTTTTAGTTTATCAATACTTTCTAAAACTAAAGAACCTTCAACTACTAATTTTACGCCACTGTTTAAAAATACTAAATTATTAGGAATTATATCTGCCTCTGAAAGAGCAAATAAATAGCTTTTCATTAAAGCTTCACCTAAAGCTTCATCTCCATTTCCTAATTTATCACTTGAAACAACAATGGTAAATTTTTCATTTACTTCAAAGCTTTCCTCATTTTTAAAATTTTCTAACTGGCCTTCACCCTTTGTGATTGTTACATGATATAAACTATCCTTTTCTGACACATTGACCTGTAAATTTGCATTTTCTGCAAATTTAACAACATTATTCTTAGCAATTTCATTATCGACTATAGTTGTTGAAACCCCATTTTTAATAGTATCAAAATATTTTTTAGTATTTACTACTGGTAGAGGACAATTAAGTCCTTTACAATCTATTATATGACTCATCATAACTCCCCCTATTTATTTTCTAGTCTTATATAAATTATTACTCTTTAAATATCAATTTATACATTTCCAATTTTAATTAATTTTGTGTTATATTAATATAAAGCTTATAAAAGCTAAATTTATTATATCAAACAAAAGAACTAATGTAATATTTAAAATGTAAATAGATAAAATATTTTGATTAACTTTTTAAATAATGAATATATCTTATCCTTTAGGAGGTCATGGAATGAAAGTTTATTTAGATAATGGTGCAACATCTCATCCTAAACCACAAAACGTATACAATGCTATGCTTAATTATATGACTAAAATTGGTTCTAATGTAGGTAGAGGTGCTTCAAGTTCATCACTTATGGGGAATAAAATAATCTATGAAGCGCGAGAAGCTTTAATGGAATTTTTTAATTTTAATAAAATAGAAAATGTTATTTTTACACCAAATATTACATACTCACTTAATATGCTAATAAAGGGCTCTGTAAAAAAAGGATGGCATGTTATAACTTCTGTTATGGATCATAATAGTACTTTAAGATCATTACATACATTAAAAGAAAACAATATTATAGAACTAGATATAATAGGTGCTTCGCAAAATGGCTTTATAAATATTGAAGAGTTAAAAAATAAAATTAAAAATAACACAAAACTAATTATCTTATCTCATGCCTCCAATGTAGTAGGAAGTATTCAACCTTTAGAGGAAATTGGAAAGCTCTGCAAAGAAAAGAATATTTACTTTATAGTAGATTCTGCACAAAGTGCAGGAGCTATAGATGTTAATTTTGAAGATTTACATTGTAGTGCATTAGCTTTTACAGGTCATAAAAGTTTATTAGGTCCTCAAGGGATTGGTGGTTTTTTAATTGATGATGGATTTAACTCAGAGTGCATTTCAATAATTGAAGGTGGTACAGGAAGCCTTTCTTCAAGTGTTAGTCAACCGCAATTTATGCCAGATAAATTTGAAAGTGGTACTATGAATGCACCAGCTATTGCTGGATTATTAGCAGGTATTAAATTTATAAATAATGAAGGATTACATACCATAAAAGAACATGAGGAATATTTAGCAAATAAATTTATTGATGGTTTATTAAATATGAAAGACATAATAATATATGGTCAGCAAAATATAGAAAATAGAACCTCAACTATATCATTAAACTCTAAAAAAATGGATAATAGTGAACTAGGATTTATACTAGATTCTGAATATGGCATTATAACTCGTACTGGGCTTCACTGTGCTCCATTAGCACATCAAGCAGTAGGTTCTTATCCTAATGGCTCTATCCGATTTAGTTTTGGGTATTTTAATGATTTAAAAGATGTAAATTATACTTTAGATTGCATCAATAAGGTGATCAATTAATTCCTATAACAAATTTTAATATCTAACTATGCACGATTAAGGGAAGCTAAAGCTTCCTTTTGCTTTTTATAAATTGTAGCAACTATTTATAAAAGACTTGCAGTGAAACAGACTATCATAATAAATACCTAAATAAAAATATATATGAATTCGAAGTATATAACCCTCCTCTTTTGGTAATAATTACAATAGGAGGGTTGTGTATGGTAAATAAAATGATATTCGATTCTTTATCTCACGATTGCATATATAACATACGTNNAATTAATAAAGGAAGTCATTCCAATAATTAAGTCAAATAGAGATATTGTAGTTTTATGTATTGGTACTGATAGATCAACTGGTGATAGCCTCGGACCTCTAGTAGGAGAAAAATTAAAATTTTTAGTAAGAAATAGAGTTCATATATATGGCAATTTAGAAAATCCTGTTCATGCCAAAAATCTTGTGGAAACAATGGAAGATATTAATACATTATATCCAAATGCCTTTATTATAGCTGTAGATGCCTCTCTTGGTTCACTACCTAATGTAGGTAAGGTAATCATTGAATCGAAACCTTTAAACCCTGGCTCTGCACTTAATAAAGACTTACCAGCAGTAGGAGACTTAAGTATAACTGGAATAGTAAATATTTCTGGGTCACTTGAATTTATGGTGCTTCAAAATACAAGATTATACATAGTTATGAAATTAGCTGATGTTATAGCTAGTGGAATCTATCATTGTATTCTTAAAGCTATAGGTGGTAAGAAGTTTTCTAGTATAGAAGGTAAAAGTAAAATAGATAATGTTTTAAAAAAGATTGAAATATAGTTAAATTATAGAGTATGTAGCATTCCATAAAATTTTCTTAATACTAAGAAACTCCTAATTTCCACCTGCTACATACTCTTTTTACTTTAAGTTTTTGCATTGTATCCCTAATATTATGTTTCATGTGAAACATATAGATATGAAAAAAGGTTATTAGAGAAAACACTAATAACCTTTTAGTTATCTAATAGAAAATAATCAGTTAAGATTATAAAGATGTTTTTAATAAACCATTAAATCCATGATAGTTGTTTATATTTCTAATCTTATGATATAATACTAATTATTTTTAAAAACATCTTATTATTAAATTTCAGTATTCATAGCTTGATGTAATACTCTTTCTTCCTCCTCTGATAAATCATATCTTGAAATACCTTTGTCTATAGGTTTTGCATATGTAGTACTCTCATTTCTTCCGTAAATACTTGTTAATAGTACTCCATTATTATTTGCATCTAAGAAAGCAACTGAATAACTTAAATCGCTACCTATATTTTCAAAAGCTTTATATCTTATAATAGATACCTTTTGAATACATGATTCAGTTAATGCTTTAGTTGTATTACAAATTTTTATTACTTCGTCATTTTTTTCTTTAATATCGTCAATAGAATCAAGATAACTTAATAACAGTTCTTCAAGATTTTTATTATTAACGCCTCTCATCATTCTTCTATATTTTTTTTCTACCTTATTTAATGATATGAGTGCATTAATTAATAAGATAATCAATAGTGTAACTAATGCTATTAATCCTAGAGTAATATATAACTGATACTCACTGATAAAGTTTATAATTCTGTCCATTATCTTCATCCTTCCTTCATTGTTTCACGTGAAACATTATAACTCTAACAAATCTAAAATTCGTTGTAAATCCTCTTCAGAATAATATTCAATTTCTATCTTGCCTTTATTCTTATTTTTAGAGTTTATGCTTACTTTTGTGTCAAAATAATTTTCTAATCTGCTTGCTAAATCCTTATAATAAGGATTAAAATTTTTATAATCTCTTTTTTTCTTTTCTATTGAATAGTTTTTTATATACTTTTCAGTTTGCCTTACATTAAGCTCTTCATCTATAACTTTTTGTGAAATTTCATATTGAAGATTTTTATCCTCGATAGCAAGTATAGCCCGTCCATGTCCTTCTGAAATTACTCCTTCAATTATATATTGTTGAACCCTATTATCTAGATTTAATAATCTCATACAGTTAGCAATTGCACTTCTCGATTTAGATATTTTTTTACTTATTTCTTCTTGTGTTAGATTATATTCTTTTATTAATCTTTTATAAGCTAATGCTTCTTCAATAGGATTTAAATCTTCTCTAACTATATTTTCTATAAGAGATATTTCCACAACTTCTTTAGAAGTTAAATCCATAACTATAGATGGAATTTCTTTTAATCCTAGAGTTTTTGCAGCTCTCCATCTTCTTTCTCCTGCTACTATAACATAAGTATCATTTTCTTTTCTTAATATAATAGGTTGTATTACTCCATGTTGTTTTATAGATTCTGAAAGCTCCAAGATTTTATCAGGATCAAAATTTTTCCTTGGTTGTTCTTTATCAGCTCTTATAAGATTCATAGAAATTGTAGTAATAGATTTTTCATCAAAAACTTCTTCTTCGATGTTTTCTGGAATAAGTGCACTGAGACCTTTCCCTAAAGCAGATTTTTTTGCCACTATTTATCACTCCTTTGCTTTGACAAAAATTCTTTTGCCAATTTTTCAAATGCTTCAGCCCCTTTACACTTGTCATCATATAGCATTATTGGTAATCCGAAACTTGGTGATTCAGCTAATCTAATATTTCTAGGAATTGAAGTTTCATAAACTTTATCTCCAAAATACTTCTTAACTTCGGCAACAACTTCATTACTTAACTTTGTCCTACTATCATACATGCTTAAAATAACTCCTTCTATTTGGAGTTTTTTATTTAGAGATTTTTTTATCAACTCAACAGTATTCATAAGTTGTCCCACACCTTCTAAAGCATAAAATTCACATTGAATAGGAATTAACACGCTATCAGATGCTGTCAATGCATTGATAGTTAATAATCCTAATGATGGTGGGCAATCTATAAATACATAATCAAAATCTTCTTCTAACTCTTTTATTTTTTCCTTTAAAATTGTTTCTCTACTGGCTTTGTTAATTAGTTCAACCTCTGCACCTGCTAAAGTCATAGTTGATGGTGCCATATAAAAATTGTCTACCAGTTCGCACTTCTTAATTACTTCATTTAATGAAATATCAGTAGTTAATACATCATGCATAGATAATTCTAATTTTCTTTTATCAAACCCTAATCCACTTGTAGTATTCCCTTGAGGGTCTATATCTATTGCTAGTATTTTATTGCCATGCATCGCCAAGTAAGAGCAAAGATTAATGTTAGTAGTTGTTTTTCCAACGCCACCTTTTTGATTAAATACACATATAACTTTCATAGTCAATACCCCCATTCTAAAATCCCCTATGTAATTTGACTTTATATATGTAATTATATATGTATATAAAATACAATAAAAGTCTTATTTAAAATTTTTATGTAAATTTCTTATATAAATTGATATTTGTAATTATTTTTTCCATAACTTCGCTTTGTAAAATTTATTTTTTAAAAAATACTATAGAAAAACTTACACCTATTATCAAGGTATAATAAAAATAATCTTAATAATTTTTATTAATAAGCCATTATAAAACTTTCATGGGCTACTTTAATTGCATCAATAAATTCGAAATCAAAAAAAGAATGTTTCACATGAAACATTCTTTACTATTATTTTTTTTGTATAGTGATTGTCACTTGAATACTATCATCTAATTCCTTTGATCTATATTTAGCATCTATTCCATATTTATCAAATACTTGTTTAATAGTATTTACATATATCTTAGCATTAAATATACCCTTTATTCTCTTCTTTCCATCAGCTGCTATTTCTTGCTGCGATAACTTTAATAGTTCTCTATCTATCAATTGCTCTGTTTTACTTACATTTAAGCCTTTTTCTATAACCATATCTAGCACAGCTTTCTGAAGATCTAAATCTGGCAATTTAAGTAACGCTCTGGCATGACGCTCCGTTAATTTATTTTTTATAATTTTATCAATTAACTCTTTCTCCAGCTTAAGTATTCTAAGTTTATTAGCAATCGTTGATTGCTTTTTACCTATTATTTGAGCTAATTGATCTTGAGTATAAGAATGGTCTTGAATTAAGTTGTAATATGCAACTGCTTCCTCATAGAAATTTAAATCTTCTCTTTGTAGATTTTCTAAAAGGGCAATAGCTGCAGAGTCCTCATCACTTATTTCAATTATTATTGCTGGTACTTCTGTTAACCCTATTTTTTTAGCAGCTCTTAATCTTCTTTCACCTGCTACCAACTCATATGTATCGTCATGGTTTTTTCTAACTGATAATGGCTGTATAATTCCATATGCTTTAATAGATTGCGCTAATTCTTCTATAGTTTCATCATTAAACACTTGTCGTGGTTGATATTTATTTGGTGAAATTAGTTCCGTAGAAATATAAGTTACATTTTTTTCCATAGTAAACCCATCCCTCTATTTTTTTCCTCATATTTACAATTCTCTTTTTGTTTAAAAAACCCTTCTTTTTTTGTGTATTTTTACAAAGAAGTTTATACCATTTTTTTACATTATCTTAGTGGATTCTTTGTTACCATACCTGCTTTTCGAGGATATTTTTTAGGAGTCTCCTTAAATTTCTTTATTACTACTAAATTATGATTTAAGTCGCTACCTTCTATTGTTACTTCCTCTATTCTTTCGACTTTTCCCCCTAATATTTTTAAAGCATTTTTAGCATCATTCATCTCTTCTTCGATAGCTGGTCCCTTTAATGCTACAAAATATCCCCCTATTTTTACATATGGAAGGCAAAATTCACTTAAAACAGTAAGATTAGCTACCGCCCTGGAAACTACTGCATCAAAACCTTCCCTACAATTGTTCTGTTTTACAAAGTCTTCTGCTCTTCCATGTACTGCCTCTATGTTTTCAAGTTTTAGTTCTCTTATAACCTCATTTAAAAAGTTAATCCTTTTATTTAATGAATCTAAAAGAACCATTTCACATTTTGGATTTATAATTTTCATAGGTATTCCTGGAAATCCTCCACCTGTACCTATATCTATTATTCTTTTAGCATCTTTTAATTCATCTATTTTAAATACCTTTATAGAATCAATAAAATGCTTTTTTATTATTTCATCATCCTCTGTAATGGCAGTTAAATTTATTTTTTCGTTCCATTCTTTAATCATATCTTTGTAGAGCATAAATTTATTATATTTATCTTCGTCAAAACTTAAATGTTCGTTATTGCTTGCTTCCTCTAATATATCGTAGTATTTCATGATTATCCCTCCATATATAGCTATTCAGTTTCATTTTCTTGGTTTTTTAATCTATTTCTTTGTTCAAGATAAATCATTAAAACTGAAATATCTGCTGGTGATACTCCTGAAATTCTTGACGCTTGCCCTATATTTACAGGTCTTATTTTATTTAACTTTTGCATTGCTTCAATTCTAAGACCTTTAGCTTCATCATAGTTTATATCTTCAGGTAAAAGCTTATTTTCAAATTTTTTAAATTGAGCTATTTGTTCCAGTTGTTTTTCAATATAACCCTCATATTTTGAAATTATATTTACCTGCTCTGTAACTGCATAGGAAAGCTTAGGTCTTTCAGGATCTAATTCAGCAACTATATAATAGTCAAGTTCTGAACGTTTAATTAGCTCATAAAAACTTATAGGCTTTTTAAGTGGAGCTGACCCTTTGGTATCTAGAAAATCTATTACTTCTTTTTTATTAGTAATTTGAAGATTTTTTAATCTTTTAACCTCATTTTCAATTTGTTCTTTTTTTGTTATGAACTCATTATACCTATCGTCTGTTACAAGCCCTACTTTATATCCCATATCTGTAAGTCTTAAATCTGCATTGTCTTGTCTTAATAAAAGTCTATACTCTGAACGTGAAGTCATCATTCTATATGGTTCATTAGTACCCTTTGTAATTAAATCATCTATTAATACACCTATATATGCATCTGAACGTTTTAATATTAATGGCTCTTCTCCTCTTATCTTCAGTGCAGCATTAATACCAGCTATAATGCCTTGTCCTGCAGCCTCTTCATATCCTGAACTTCCATTAACTTGGCCTGCTGAGAAAAATCCATCTAAATGTTTAAATTCTAATGAGAGCTTTAACTGAGTAGGATCTATACAATCATATTCTATAGCATAAGCTGTTCTCATCATTTCAACATCTTCAAGACCAGGAATGGTCTTAAGCATTTCTATTTGTACATCCTCTGGTAATGAACTACTCATACCTTGAACATACATTTCCTCTGTGCCTTCTCCTTCAGGTTCGATAAAAATTTGATGCCTCTCTTTATCTTGAAATCTCATAACTTTATCTTCAATTGACGGGCAATATCTAGGCCCTGTACTATGAATTGAACCATTATATAATGGAGATCTATGTATATTTTTCATTATTACTTCATGAGTTTTATTATTTGTATATGTTAAATAACAATCTACCTGTTCTCTGTCTATGTTTTCACTCATGAAAGAGAAAGGTACAACCTTCTCGTCTCCTTTTTGTTCCTCCATCTTAGAGAAATCTACTGAACGTCTATTTATTCTAGCAGGAGTTCCTGTCTTAAATCTCCTTAAAGAAATGCCTACGTCTAATAGACACTTAGAAAGATGATTTGATGGATAAAGGCCACTTGGTCCTTCATTATAACTTATATCACCTACAATTACAGTAGATTTTAGATATGTTCCTGTAGTCAAAATTAATGCCTTACAAGTAAAATACGCTCCAAATTTTGTTAAAACACCTTTAACCTTATTATTTTCTACATCTATGCTTATAACTTCAAGTTGCTTTAAGTATAAATTTTCCTCTTTTTCTATAACATTTTTCATTCTTTCAGAATATCTTTTTTTATCCGCTTGAGCTCTTAAAGAATGTACCGCTGGACCTTTAGAGGTATTCAACATTCTTGATTGAATATAAGTATGATCTATATTTATACCCATTTCTCCGCCTAATGCATCAATTTCTCTAACTAAGTGTCCTTTAGCTGTACCACCAATATTAGGATTACATGGCATAAAAGCAACGCTTTCTAAATTCATAGTACACATTAAAGTCTTGCATCCCATTCTTGCTGTAGCAAGCGCTGCTTCACAACCTGCATGCCCAGCTCCAATTACTATAACATCAAAATCTCCAGCCAAATATTTCATAAAGTCACCTACTTTCCTAAACAAAATTCTGAAAATATTTTATCAATTATGTTCTCCTCTAAAGTATTTCCTGTTATTTGACCTAAAATTGTCCAGGCATTTCTAATATCTATAGACGCTAAATCAATTGCGAAGGTATTCTTAAGTGCATCAATAGCGCTCTCAATATTTTCTTTAGCTCTAAATAACGCTTCCTTATGTCTAGTATTAGTTATTATTATGTCATTAGTAGCTATTTCACCTTTAAAGAAAAGCTCTTTTATACACTCTTTTATCTTTTCAATATTTTCTCCAGTTTTTATGGAAACATTAAATATATAATCAGAATTTAAACTTATTAAATCATCTTTATTTATTTTACCATCTAAATCAATTTTATTTAATAGTACAATGTATTTTTTATCTTTTATATGTTCTATAATTTCCTTATCTTCTTCTTCTATAGCTCTACTATTATCCAATATTAATATTATAAGGTCTGCTTCATTTATTTTTTCTTTAGATTTTTCAACGCCTATTTTTTCTACTAGATCTTCTGTTTCTCTTATTCCAGCTGTATCAATTATTTTAATAGGCACTCCACTAATATTTATATATTCCTCTATAGCATCTCTAGTAGTTCCTGGTATATCTGTAACTATTGCTCTATTTTCCTTCGTTAGTGCATTTAATAATGAGGATTTACCTACATTAGGCTTTCCTACTATTACCGTATTTAAGCCCTCTCTCAAAATTTTTCCTTCATCAGCTGTATCTAAAAGATTATTTATAGTTAATAATACTTCATTTAATTTCAGAACTGCCATATCTGCAGTAACTTCCTCTAGATCATCTTCAGGATAATCTACAGTAGCCTCTATGTGGGCAATTGTAGATAAAAGATCATTTCTTAATACTTCTATTTCCTTGGAAATTCCACCCTCACTTTGCATAAGGGCAGATTTCATACTAAGTTCAGTTTTGGCATTTATAATATCTATTATGGCCTCTGCTTGACTTAAATCTATCCTTCCATTTAAGAATGCCCTTTTAGAAAATTCGCCTGGCTCAGCCATTCTAGCTCCAGCTTTCAAAACTTCCTGCATAACCCTATTAGTAGCAATTACACCACCATGACAATTTATTTCTACAACATCTTCCGCTGTAAAACTCCTAGGTCCTTTCATATAGCTTACAATAACTTCATCTATATGATTTTTATCCTTATCAACAATGTGACCATATCTCATAGTATAAGATTTTATATCATCTAATCTTCTTTTATTTTTTCCCTCAAAAATAGAGCTAACTATTTTAAGCGAATTATCACCTGAAACCCTAATTATAGATACTCCGCCTTCTCCAACAGTAGTAGCCACCGCAGCTATTGTATCAAACTCTTTCATCTATTCTATACCTCCTTTGATTCAAATCTATCTTTAATACATACGTAATATTCTCAAACTACCATTTATTATTTTATCCTAAAATACAAATAAAATAAAAACATTATACTATTTTACTATATTATAAAAAGCATGACAAAGCCATGCTCTAATTACAAATTAAAAGTTAGACAATGAATATACATTAATTTTTATTTTTCTTATAGAACTAAAAAGAAAGCCCTTAGGCTTTCTTTAACTCAATTACTACTCTTCTTTTAGGCTCTTCGCCCTCACTATAAGTCTTTACATTTGGGTCATTTTGAAGAGCCGAATGTATTACTCTTCTTTCATATGGGTTCATAGGCTCAAGTTTTAGCGTTTTTCCGCTTACCTTGACTTTGTTAGCCATTTTTCCAGCAAGTCTTTTTAAAGTTTCTTGTCTGTTATATCTGTAATTTTCAGTATCTAGTATAACTCTCTTATACTCTTCATCATGATCTTTATTTACAACTAAGCTAACTAAATATTGAAGAGAGTCTAGAGTTTCTCCCCTATAACCTATTAAAATTCCCATATTAGGTCCAATTAAGTTAATTTTAATCTCATCATTTTCTTCTTTTACTTTAACTTCAGCTTTCATATTCATTGATTCTAAAACTTCTCTTAAAAAGTTTTTAGCTTCATAAATACGATCTCTCTTAATAGTTACTCTAACTCTTGCAGGTTTAACTCCTATTATATTTAAAAAACCTTTGCTTCCTTCTTCTAATATTTCTACCGTTACTTTATCCTCTGTTAAGCTTAATTCTTCTAGTGCATTTTTAATAGCATCATCCGTGGTTTTCCCCGTCATCTCAATACATTTCATTCCCTATGACACCGCCTTTCTAAATTTAATAGGCATATATATTAACTATTTTCTAGTTATAAACATACTACACAACATTTTTCTTAGGCTTTAATGCTAAAGTTTGTGCTAACTGAAGTAAGTTATTTACTACCCAATATAAAACTAAGGCTGCCTGAAATTTCAAACTCATAAATCCAAAGAAAATTGCCATACCAATATTCATTGAAGAGGTTTTCTTTGCTGCTTCACTATTTCCTGCTGGCTGCATAGCCTTAGATGATAAATATGTAGTTATGACTGATAATATTGGTAATATATAATATGGGTCTGGTTCGTTTAAAACTGGAATCCATAAGAATGAAGCCCCTTGATAATCTAATGTATTAAATACATAGAATAACGCAATTAATATAGGAAATTGAATAAGTAGTGGTAAACATCCTCCCATTGGGCTTACCCCTTCTTCTTTATAAAGCTTCATAACTTCTTGCTGAGCTCTTTGTGGGTCATTTTTGTATTTGTCCTGTATTTCTTTAGCTTTTGGTTGTATTTCACTCATCTTTACTGAGGACTTAGTTTGTTTAATGCTAAGTGGAAGTAAAAACAATTTAACTACAATAGTAAATAATATAATAGTTAAACCAACAGATATATTTTTATCAGGTATACCCGACGAAATTATATCATATAGAAAATAAAAGAATTTTCCTAAAATTCCTGCTAACCATTCTTTCAAAATAGAACCCTCCTAATTATAGTGTAGTTATTTAACTGGGTCATATCCACCCTCATGAAAAGGATGACATCGTAATATTCTCTTTATCGCTATATATCCACCCTTTAAAGCACCATATTTTTCTATAGCCTCCATAGCATACTGAGAACAAGTAGGCGTATATATACAACAAGGCCTTTTTAAAGGAGATATGTATTTTCTATAAAAATTAATTAGATTTATTAATATTTTTTTCAACATTGTATAAACCACTTTTTCTAAATAAATCTTTTACAGCCTTTTCTACATCCTTATAACTTTTATCTTTTGAAGCAGCTCTAGCGACAAAAACAAAATCATAACCCTGCTTTAAATTATCTTTATTCAATCTGTAACTTTCACTTATAAGTCTCTTAACTCTACTTCTAATTACACTCTTACCTACTTTTTTACTAACCGAAATTCCTATCCTATTAATATTATTGTTTTTATAGTTTTTAAAAACATATAATACTAGTACTGAGTTCGAGTAAGACTTTCCTCTTCTATATACTAACCTAAATTCAGGATTCTTTCGTATTCTATCTAACTTCATTATCAACTGCTCCTTTTTTCCTGCAATTGCAGAAAAAGGCCACATTAGCGGCCCTTATGCTGTCAATCTTTTTCTTCCTTTAAGTCTTCTTCTTTGTAAAACGTTTCTTCCAGACTTAGTTTTCATTCTTTTTCTGAATCCATGCTCTTTTTTTCTTTGTCTTTTTTTAGGTTGGTATGTCATGAACATGTGCGTACACCCCCTTCTTTCGATATAAATAATTTATAGCAATTATAATATCACTATTTTATGGTTTTACTATTAGATTATATATTTACAACCTTCTAATGTCAAGATGACTATAATCACAAAAAATCCGAGCTTCTTCTACTTTATTGTTGATATTTTTCAATTATATAATTTACTTTTTGTGGATAACTTCTTGAATACGATATTATATTTTGATATCATGTAATAAGACCTGTTAATAACTTCTGAATAGTAAAAGTTATACACAGCCTGTTGATAACTTTGTGCATAACTTGTTTCTTTTTTATAAAATAGTAGTATTTACTATTATATTTTTGACTTTTTATCTTATTTTATACAATTTTATTTATTGTGAATAGTTATTTTACTAACACTGTTAATAACTTTTCATATTTTTTATTTTTATACTAAGTTATTAACATGTGAATAATTTTATCTAAAATTGTCAACAACTTTAAATAATAATATTCACCTGTTAATAAAGTTGTTTATTTTTTGTTAGCTATATGTGAAAATTAATTTTTTATTAATTAATTTTTCTATTAAATATATAAAAATAAATTCATTAGACTGGAGGATAGGAGATGAACACCCAAGTGAAAGAATTATGGGAAAAGACCTTGAACACTCTCAAAGGGGAACTTACAGAAGTTAGCTTTAATACTTGGATAAAGAGTATTGAACCTATATCGATAGAAGATAGTAATTTAAGATTAGGTGTTCCTAATAATTTCACAAAGGATATATTAGAAAATAGATATAAGGATTTAATTATAAATTCTGTTAAATCTGTTTCTAACAAAACATATAATATCGATTTTTTTATTATATCTGAAGAAGCAATTGAAAAAGATACTTCTAAGAAACAAGAAGAGCAAAAACCTACATTAGTAGTAAATGATGAAATGTCGGCTATATTAAATCCTAAGTACACTTTTGATTCTTTCGTTATTGGAAATAGCAATAGATTTGCTCATGCAGCTTCACTAGCGGTTGCAGAGTCTCCTGCAAAAGCATATAATCCATTATTTATATATGGGGGAGTTGGACTTGGTAAAACTCACTTAATGCACGCTATTGGCCATTACATACAAAACGTAAATTCAAAATCTAAAGTCGTATATGTATCCTCTGAAAAGTTTACTAATGAACTTATAAATTCTATTAAAGATGATAAAAACGTAGAGTTTAGAAATAAGTATAGAAACGTAGATGTACTTTTAATTGACGATATTCAATTTATAGCTGGGAAAGAGCGTACACAAGAAGAATTCTTCCATACTTTTAATGCTCTTTATGAAGCAAATAAACAAATTATATTATCGAGCGATAGACCACCAAAGGAAATTCCTACATTAGAGGACAGATTGCGTTCAAGGTTTGAATGGGGACTTATTGCAGATATACAAGCACCAGATTTTGAAACAAGAATTGCTATTTTAAAGAAAAAAGCTGATGTAGAAAATTTAAACATACCTAATGAAGTAATGGTATATATTGCAACTCAAATAAAGTCAAATATTAGAGAGCTTGAAGGAGCACTTATAAGAATAGTTGCTTACTCTTCATTAACTAATAGGGAAATAAACGCAGATCTAGCAGCAGAAGCTTTAAAGGATATAATTTCTAGCAGAAATACTAGGCAAATTACAATAGAACTAATTCAAGATATAGTTTCAAGTTATTATAATTTAAAGATAGAAGATTTTAAATCTTCTAGAAGAACTCGAAATGTTGCCTTTCCGAGGCAAATTGCTATGTATCTATCTAGAAAGCTTACTGATACCTCTCTTCCTAAAATAGGAGAAGAGTTTGGTGGTAGAGATCACACCACTGTTATCCATGCTTATGAAAAAATATCTCAAAGCTTAAAAAAGGATGAAAACCTACAAAGCACAGTAACTGAGCTAACTAAAAAGATTAATCAAAAATAATTAACATCTGTTATTAATAAAATTAATTAACTATGTGGATAAAAAATATAATATAATAAATTTGTTAATATTGTGGATAAATATATTTTTTTCGATGAATTTATCCACAATTATTTTTGTCTTATTTTTGGCTTGTTTTATAGGTTTATAGGGGTTATCCACATACTCACAGCCCCTACTACTATTACTACTAATTTTTTATATTATCTAAGCTATTCTACACACAACGTAAGTTGTTAATAAGGAGGTTAATAAATAATGAAATTTATAACTAAAAAAAATCTGCTTCAAGAAGCAATATCAAATGTACAAAAAGCTATAACTGGAAAATCCACAATGCAAATATTACAAGGAATATACATTAGTGCGTATAAAAATACATTAACACTTATTGGTTCAGACATAGATGTTTGTATAGAAACAAAAATAGATGTTGAAGTTATAGAAGAAGGTTCTATAGTTATTGATTCTAGACTTTTTGGAGAAATAATAAGAAAACTTCCAAATGCAGAAATTGAAATTACTTCTATAGATGACAATACTATAGAAATAAATTGTGAAAAATCTTGTGTTAATTTAATACATATGAATGCTACTGATTATCCATTGTTGCCATCTATAGATGAGGATATGATCTTTACAATACCTCAAAAAACTCTTAAAAATATGATAAAAGGTACTATTTTTGCTGCAGCTCAAGATGAGACACGACCAATATTAACAGGTGTTTTGTTTGAGCTTAAAGAAAATAAGCTAAACTTAGTAGCTCTTGATGGTTTTAGGGTTGCCTTTAGAAGTGAAAATATAGACTATGACTATAATAAAGAAGCTGTAATACCAGGAAAAACATTAAATGAGGTCTCAAAAATACTAGAAGACAGTGAAGAACCTGTAAAAATAACCTTTACCCCAAACCATATTTTATTTAATTTTGGCAATACTAAAGTTATATCAAGACTCTTAGAAGGAGAGTTTATAAAGTATAGTTCAATAATTCCTCAAGAATATAAACTGAAAGTTACTGTTAAGAAAGATGAAATTTTAAGTTGTATAGAAAGAGCTTCTCTAATGGCTAAAGATGGAAATACAAATTTAGTAAAATTAGATATCCAAGAAGACACTTTAATAGTAACCTCTAATTCTCAATTGGGAAAAG
The DNA here is from genome assembly GCF_002455975.1 of Clostridium sp. UBA6640. Classification (GTDB taxonomy): domain Bacteria; phylum Bacillota; class Clostridia; order Clostridiales; family Clostridiaceae; genus Clostridium_J. Next base: position 6,666 of record NZ_DKLM01000070.1, on the reverse strand, counting down.
CTAGAGAAGAAGTTTCTATTTTATTGCAAGGAGACACTTTAAAAACTGCATTTAACTCAAAATATCTTATTGATATATTTAAAAATATGGATGAAGAAGAAATTATAATGGAATTATCAAGTGCAGTAAGTCCATGTATTGTAAAAAATAAGGATAAAGATAATTGCACATATTTATTACTTCCAGTTAGGGTTAAATATTAATTAAGGTAAGGTGCGAAATGGTAGAAATTAAAATAAATACTGAATTCATAAAACTTGATTCATTTTTAAAATTTACTGGTGCTTGTTCACTTGGATCAGAAGCTAAATTCTTCATACAAAATGGAGAAGTTAAAGTCAATGATGAAGTAGAGATTCAAAGAGGAAAAAAACTTTATAAGGGTTATATAGTTGAATTTCAAGGTGAACAATACAAAGTAGTTTAGCTAACGTATATGCACCGAAAAAATCCGGTGCATATTTTTAAATTTTAGCTGTTTAAAGTAAAATTTACACTATTAGCTTATAGTATGTTATAATTTAAGATGGGTGTTTATATGTACGTAAAAAGTTTACTCTTAAAAAATTTTAGAAATTATGATGAACTAAATTTAGACTTTGCAAATGGTACGAATGTATTTATAGGAGATAATGCACAAGGTAAAACCAATGTTTTAGAAGCCCTTTATTATGCAAGTATAGGTAAGTCTCATAGAACAAACAAAGATAAAGAGCTTATAAGATGGAATGAAAATGAGGCTTACATAAAGGTTGATATCGGAAAAATTAGACTTGATAAAAAGATTGAAATAAAAATCTTTAAAGAGGGTAAAAAAGGAATTAATATTAATTCTATAAAAATTAACAAATTATCAGAACTTATGGGTATATTAAATATAGTTATGTTTTCTCCAGAAGATTTAAGCATAATAAAAGATTCACCATCTTATAGACGAAAATTTATGGACATAGAGCTTTGTAAGCTTGATGGAAGATATTATTATAACTTATTAGCTTATAAAAAGATTCTTAATGAGCGAAATTCAGTTCTTAAAAAATTTAGTAGTAATACGGACATATTAGATATATATGATTATAAGCTTAGTGAGTATGGAGAATATATAGTAAAAAAAAGATTACAATATATTGAAAATTTAAATATAAAAGGTAAAATTATACATAAAGAAATAACTCTAGATAAAGAAATCATAGAGTTTAAATATTTAATGCAATTAAAAGGTAATGATATAAAGAGTGAACTTTATGATTCATTAGTCAAAAATAGAAAAAAAGATTTTGAAAGAAAAACCACCTCTGTAGGCCCTCATAGAGACGATTTTTTAGTTTTAATAAATGATATGGATGTTAAGACCTATGGCTCACAAGGTCAACAAAGAACTTCTGTACTTTCCATTAAGTTTGCATCACTTCACATAATTAAAGAGTTAACAGGAGAGTATCCCCTTTTATTATTAGACGATGTGTTATCAGAGTTAGATACTAAAAGACAGGAATACATTTTAAACTCTATAAGTGATGTGCAAACTTTAATCACATGTACAGGAATAAGTAATATTGAAAAGCATTTAAATAAAACTAATAATATAAAAATATTTAAGGTCTCAAGTGGAAAAATAACAAAGCTGTAGCATGTTAAGGAGGATAACCATGTTTCTACATTTAGGAGAAAATGTAGTGGTTCCTGTAAAAGACGTAATAGCAATTTTCGATATGGAAGCCACTATGTATAGTTCGGATACAATTCAATTTATAAGGATGGCAGAGGAAGACGGATTTGTAGAGCGAATAACTAAAGAAAAACCTAAATCTTTTGTTATAGCTGAGGTTAATAAGAAAAGTAAGGTTTATTTATCTCCTATTTCTTCAGCCACCTTATGTAAAAGAACAGACATTGTATATTGTGAGCTTTAATTAGTTAGGAGGATATACATGAATAATAATCAAAACTATGATGAAAATCAGATACAAGTGTTAGAAGGACTTGAAGCTGTTAGAAAAAGACCAGGTATGTATATTGGTAGCACAAGTGCTAGAGGACTTCATCATCTAGTATACGAAATAGTTGATAATAGTATTGATGAAGCAACTGTAGGGGCTTGTAGCAATATAAATGTTACAATTCACAATGACAACTCAATTACTGTAATAGATGATGGTAGAGGTATGCCTGTAGGTATACATCCTAAGCTAAAGATACCAACAGTTGAAGTTATAATGACAGTGCTTCATGCTGGAGGTAAATTTGGTGGTGGCGGATATAAAGCATCTGGGGGATTACATGGGGTTGGAGCTTCTGTAGTTAATGCTCTATCAGAAACATGTGAGGTTGAAGTTAAAAGAGAGGGACATATTTGGAGGCAAGGATTTTCAAGAGGGAAGGTTGTAACCTCGCTTGAAAAGATTGGTGATACTGAAGAACATGGAACTAAAACTTATTTTAAACCTGATAAGGAAATTTTTGATGAAGTAGATTTTGATTATGAAACTTTATCTCAAAGATTAAGAGAATTAGCATTTTTAAATAAAGGTATAAGAATAACCTTAACTGATGAAAGAGAAGATAAAAGCCATGAATTTCACTATGAAGGTGGAATTAAATCCTTTGTTGAGTACTTAAATAGAAATAAAGGAAAGGTACACAACGAACCTATTTATGTAGAGGGTAATAAGGATGAATGTATAGTTGAGATTGCATTTCAATATAACGATACTTATAATGAGAATTTATTTTCTTTTGCCAACAATATAGATACTATTGAAGGAGGAACTCACTTAGTGGGATTTAAAACTGCGTTAACAAGAGTTTTAAATGATTATGCTAAGAGATTTGGATTCTTAAAAGAGAATGATAAGAATTTAAGTGGAGAAGATGTAAGAGAGGGGCTTACAGCAGTTATATCTGTTAAAGTAGTAGATCCCCAATTTGAAGGTCAAACAAAAACTAAACTAGGTAATAGTGAAATTAGAGGTGTGGTTGAAGCTATAGTTTCTGAGGCTATAAGCAATTTTCTGGAGGAAAATCCTGCTGTAGGAAAAAGTATTATAGATAAAGGACTAAATGCTGCAAGAGCAAGAGAAGCAGCAAAAAAAGCAAGAGAACTTACAAGAAGAAAGACTGCACTTGAAAGTACTTCATTACCTGGTAAGCTTGCAGATTGTTCTTCAAAGGATCCAGAAGAATGCGAAATATATATAGTTGAGGGAGATTCTGCCGGTGGTTCAGCTAAGCAAGGAAGAGAAAGAAGATTTCAAGCTATTTTACCTTTAAGAGGAAAGATAATAAATATAGAAAAGCAACGTCTTGACAGAGTTCTTAACTCTGAAGAAATAAGAAATATGGTTACTGCTTTTGGAGCAGGAATAGCTAAAGATTTTGATGTATCTAAATTAAGATATCATAAAATCATAATAATGACAGATGCTGACGTTGATGGAGCTCATATAAGAACATTACTTCTTACATTCTTTTATAGATATATGAGAGAGCTAGTAGAGCAAGGCCACGTTTATATAGCTCAGCCACCTTTATATAAAGTTAAAAAGGGTAAAAACGAGTACTACACTTATAGTGATGAAGAATTAGAAGAAATTCTAAATCAAGTAGGTGGAAAAGATAGTAATACAGATATTCAAAGATATAAAGGTCTTGGAGAGATGAATCCAGAACAGCTTTGGGATACAACTATGAATCCTGAAAAAAGGACGCTATTAAAAGTTACAGTAGAAGATGCTATGGCTGCAGATGAAATCTTCACTATTCTTATGGGAGATAAGGTAGAACCTCGTAGGGAATTTATACAAGAAAACGCTAAGAAAGTTAGCAATTTAGATATATAGTATTTTAGAAAAATAAGGTGAGGTGAAACATATGAATAGGGAAGAAAATATATTACCCATAGATATAAGACACGAGATGAAAAATTCCTATATTAGTTATGCCATGAGTGTTATTGTTGGTCGTGCTCTTCCTGATGTAAGAGATGGATTAAAACCAGTACATAGAAGAATACTTTATTCTATGCATGAACTTGGTATAACACCAGAAAAAGGATATAGAAAATGTGCAAGAATCGTTGGAGATGTTTTAGGTAAATATCACCCACATGGTGATTCTTCTGTTTATGATGCTTTAGTTAGAATGGCACAGGACTTCTCTATTAGATATACATTAGTTGATGGACATGGTAACTTCGGTTCTGTTGATGGTGATAGAGCAGCAGCAATGAGATATACAGAGGCAAAGATGAGTAAAATTACTCTTCAAATGCTTAGGGATATTAACAAAAATACCGTTGACTTTACTCCAAACTTCGATGGTGAGGAGCTAGAGCCATCTGTACTTCCATCAAGATTTCCTAATCTTTTAGTTAATGGTTCATCAGGTATAGCTGTTGGTATGGCAACTAATATACCTCCTCATAATCTAAAAGAGGTTATAGATGGAGTTATAATGATAATAGAAAATGAAGATGTTACTATTACTGAGCTTATGAGTAGTATAAAGGGACCGGATTTCCCTACAGCAGGTATAATTTTAGGAAGAGCTGGAATTAAAAATGCCTATGAAACAGGTAGAGGAAAAGTAATAGTTAGATCAAAATCAGAGATAGAGGAGCAGAACGGACGTAATAGAATTATAGTTTCAGAGCTTCCTTATCAAGTAAATAAAGCAAATCTAATAGAGAGTATAGCAGAATTAGTTAANNTTTAAATAGACTTTATAAGCATACTAAGATGCAAGATACTTTTGGTATCATAATGCTTGCTTTAGTAGATGGTCAGCCTCAAGTATTAAATTTAAAACAAATTTTAGTTTATTATTTAAACCATCAAAAAATGGTGGTAAGAAGAAGAACTGAATTTGACTTAGATAAGGCTCAAGCTAGAGCTCATATCCTAGAAGGCTTAAAAATTGCACTAGATCACATAGATGAAGTAATTTCTCTAATTAGATCATCTAAAACTGGTCAAGAAGCTAAAGAAGGTCTTATGGCTAAATTTGGTCTTTCTGAGAAGCAATCTCAAGCTATATTAGATATGAAACTTCAAAGACTTACAGGATTAGAACGTGAAAAGATTGAAGAAGAATATAATGAGCTTATGAAAACAATAGAGTACTTAAAATCTATACTTGAAAATGAGGAGATTCTTTTAGGGATAATAAAAGAAGAGCTTATAGAAGTTAGAAATAAGTATGGAGATGAAAGAAGAACAGCTATTGAGAAAAATCCATATAGCATAGATGAAGAAGATCTAATAGCAGAAGAAGATGTTGTAATAACATTAACTCATGCAGGATATATTAAGAGACTTCCTATAGACACTTATAATGCTCAAAAAAGAGGTGGAAGAGGAATTCAAGGGGTTACTACAAAAGAGGATGATTTCGTAGAACATATCTTTATAACTCCAACTCATAATAACCTGATATTCTTCACTAATAGAGGTAAGGCTTATAAATTAAAGGCTTATGAAATACCAGAGGGTAGTAGAACAGCAAAAGGTACTAACCTTATAAATATACTTCCATTAGAAAATAATGAAACAATTCAAGCAGTTATATCATTAAAAACTTTTGAAGCGGATAATTATCTTGTTATGGGAACAAAAGAAGGTTTAGTAAAGAAAACTTCTCTTGATAAGTATGCATCCATAAGAAAAAATGGATTAATTGCTATAAACTTAAGAGAAGAAGATGAACTTATAGGTGCTACTATCACAACTGGAGATAGTGAAATAATTTTTGTTACTAAACAAGGTTATTCTATAAGATTTAATGAAAAAGATGCTAGAGAAATGGGAAGAACAACTACAGGGGTTAAGGCAATAACTTTAAGAGATGAAGATATTGCAGTTTCAATGGTAGTTGTTAAAGAAAATGAAGAGCTTTTAGTTATAAGTGAAAAAGGTTTTGGTAAGAGAACAGATATATCAGAGTACACATTACAACGTAGAGGTGGAAAAGGTATAAAAACTTATAGGGTAACTGAGAAAACAGGTTACGTAGTAGGTGCAAGAATAGTTAAAGACGCAGATGAATTAATGTTAATTAATAGTGACGGTATAATAATAAGATTAAACGTTGCAGATATATCTACTACAAGCAGAAATACTATGGGTGTAACTCTTATGAAGACAGGTGAAGATGTAAATATTGTTGCTATGGCAAAAATAAACTATACTGATTCACATGATGGAGATACTTCTAATGAAGAATCAGAAGAAAGTATAGAAGAAATAGATCAGAGTTTAGAACAAATAGAAAATGAAGAATAAGAAGAACAATTAAAAGACTGAGGCTTTATGCTTTAGTCTTTTTTTTCTTAAAGCATCTTAGAAGATGACCTAAGAATATTTAAATAATTATTTGTAGATTTATAAGTAACTAATTCATGAATTTCGTATAAAGTTATTATCCAACACTTTAAAAATCAACGGACTACTAACTTCTATCTGTAATAAAAAATACTAATAAAATCACATTATTATACTTAAATACCTAATTGTTTAAGTATACCTTTCCTGGTGTATCAATAAAAGAAATACAGCAAAAGAAGAAGAACGAAGGAGGATAGCTAATATAATTTGATAAAACAATGTATTTTAGTTTCAACAGATAACTTTTATTTAGATATAATAATCCTTGTCCCTAAGAGATGCGAAA